>CAYVPI010000045.1:0-33662 GCA_964453495.1 uncultured Pseudomonas sp.
GCGTGTCGTAAACCAGGCCGATGTCATCGGCAGGCACGCCCTTGTTGATGAACGGGTTGAGGCTATCGAAGCCACCGAAGCCGGCCTGGCGGAAAGTGCCGCCCTTGGGCGCGTCAGGATTGACGTAATCGAAATGCTTGAAATCGGCGGGGTATTTAGGTGGCTCGTTGTACAGGGTCACGGCGTGTTGTGGGGCGGCCTGGGCTATGCTGGCCAGGCAGGCCAGCAGCAGTCCACACACGGGCAGGCGCAAATTGCGCAAAGGCATCATTGGGCTTTCTCCGAAGTCTTCAGCCACCAGGCATTCAAACCCAGGGTATAGGGCGGCGTGGTGACAAAGGCGAACCGGTTGCGGTACGCCAGGCGGTGAGCATTGAGGTACCAATTGGGAATCATGTAGTGCTGCCAGAGCAGCACCCGGTCCAGCGCGCGGGCGGCCGCCACTTGCTCGTCGCGGCTTTGGGCTGCGAGCAATTGTTCGAGCAGGTGGTCGACCACGGGGTTGGCCACGCCTGCATAGTTCTTGCTGCCCTTGGTCGACGCCTGGCTGGAATGGAAATACTGCCATTGCTCAAGGCCCGGGCTGAGGGTCTGGTTGAGCGTCATTAGAATCATGTCGAAATCGAATTGGTCCAGGCGTTGTTTGTACTGGGCGCGATCGACGGTGCGCAAGCGTGCATCAACGCCAATAGTGCGCAGATTTTCGACATAAGGTTGCAGGATCCGCTCCAGGTTCGGATTGACCAGCAGGATTTCCATGCGCAGGGTGTGGCCCTTGGCGTTGCGCAGACGTTGCCCGGAAAGCGTCCAGCCAGCTTCCCCGAGCAGGCCCAGGGCGCGGCGCAAGGTTTCGCGCGGGATGCCATTGCCTTCGGTGCGGCTGACGCTATACGGCTGGGTAAACAGAGCGGGTGGCAATTGCTCGCGTTCGCTCGCCAAAAGCAGCCATTCGCGGCCAGTGGGCAGGCCGCTCGCGGCGAATTCGCTGTTGGGGTAGTAGCTGGTGGCACGCTGGTAGGCGCTGCTGAACAGGGTGCGGTTGGTCCACTCGAAGTCGAACATCAGCCCCAGCGCCTGGCGTACCCGAGGGTCGCTGAAGGTTGCGCGGCGGCTGTTCATGAACAGCCCCTGGGTCTGCGTCGGGATCTTGTGGGGGATCTGTGCCTTGATCACTTCACCGCTGCGAACAGCGGGGAAACGGTAGCCATTGGCCCAGTTCTTGGCCTGATGCTCGATGTAGATATCGAACTCGCCGGCCTTGAATGCTTCAAAAGCGACCCCGCTGTCACGGTAGAACTCCACCTCGACCCGGTCGAAGTTGTACTTGCCACGGTTAACCGCCAGGTCCTTGCCCCACCAGTCCTTGACACGTTCGAACACCAGGCGTCGGCCGGGCTGCACCTCGCTGATGCGGTACGGGCCGCTGCCCAGGGGCGGCTGGAAGGTGGTGGCCTTGAAATCGCGGTTTTTCCAGTAGTGACGCGGCAACACCGGCAACTCGCCAAGGCGCAGGATCAACAGTGGGTTGCCGGCACGCTTGAACACGAAGCGAATCCGGTGGGGGTTGAGAATATCGACCCGTTGCACTTCCTGCAGGTTAGTGCGGTACAGCGGGTGGCCGTCCTTGAGCAAGGTGCGGTAGGAGAACGCAACGTCGGCTGCGGTGATTGGCACGCCGTCATGGAAGCGCGCCTGGGGGCGCAGGTTGAAGACCACCCAGCTGCGGTCTTCGCTGAACTCCACCGATTGTGCGATCAAGCCATAGCTGGCGGCGGGCTCGTCCCCGGACGGGTCGTACTGGCCGGTGCCGACCATCAGGGTTTCATTAAGCTCGCTGGCACCGTATTGCAGGAAGTTGGGTGTCTGTACCGGGCTCGTCCCCTTGAAGGTATAGGGGTTGAGGGTATCGAAGGTGCCGAACGCCATTGCCCGCAAGGTGCCGCCTTTTGGCGCCACGGGGTTGGCCCAGTCGAAGTGGGTGAATTTGGCCGGGTACTTGAGCGTGCCGAACTGCGCGTAGCCATGGCTTTCGATGATCGAAGCGCCTGCAGGAAAGCTCAAGGCCAGGCTGAGTGTCAGCAGGAGGAGGGGACGCATCAAGTCAGAGATCCGATCCAGGCGGCTTGGGCTTTATAGCGGCTACAGTAACAGCTTGTATCGGCTGGAAAAAGAGCGCGCTTGACCGCGTGGCACGGGGATTTCGACTCCCTGGCCGGGATTTTTGTGCAGGCCAGGGCAAAGGATCAATGGGGCAGGTAGACGGTCAGGGTCTGGCCAGGCTTGAGGGCATGGCCACTGCGCGGGTTCCAGCGCTTGAGATGCTGCATTTCGACGTTGAAACGTTTGGCAACCAGATACAGTGAGTCGCCCTTGCGAACCTTGTACTGGGTGGATTTTTTCTGGCCCTTGGCGCTGCTGTCTTGCATGACCAGGGTCTGGCCGGCCTTGAGGCGCTTGCCGGACAGGTCGTTCCAGTGTTGCAGGTCCTTGACGTTGACCTTGTTGGCCTTGGCGATCGAGGTCAGGTTGTCGCCTGGCTTGACCCGGTAACTGCGTTTGGCGGTGATGGGCGCCGGAGACTGACTGGCGACCTCCTCGAATACCCGTTGCTTGGGCTTGAGGGTCAACAGCTCTTCGGGTTTCATGTTTGACAGGCTGGCGGTCAGCAACTGCGCCTTGGCTGTGGGTACCAGCAGCTGCTGCGGGCCGTCGACGGTGACGCGTTTCTTGTACGCCGGGTTGAGTTGCACCAGTTCGTCTTCGTCGATCTGGGCCAGTGCCGCTACCCGCGACAGGTCGAGGCGGTCGTTGATCTCCACCACTTCGAAATAGGGTTCGTTGGCGATGGGGTTCAGGTTGATTCCGTAGGCCTGGGGCGCCATGACCACTTGCGACAAGGCTAATAGCTTGGGCACGTAGTCGCGGGTTTCCTGCGGCAGGGGCAGGTTCCAGTAGTCGGTCGGCAGACCGAGCCTTTCGTTGCGCTCGATGGCCCGGCTGACCGTGCCTTCGCCCGCATTGTAGGCTGCCAGGGCCAGCAACCAGTCGCCGTTGAACATGTCGTGCAGGCGGCCCAGGTAGTCCAGCGCGGCGATGGTCGAGGCGGTGATATCGCGACGGCCATCGTAGAGGCTGGTCTGGCGCAGGTTGAAATAGCGACCGGTGGACGGAATGAACTGCCACAGGCCAACCGCATGGGCGCGTGAATAGGCCATCGGGTTATAGGCGCTTTCGATGGCTGGCAGCAGGGCCAGTTCCAGTGGCATGTCGCGCTCTTCGAGACGCTCGACGATGTAATGGATGTAGAGGCTGCCGCGATCGCCGGCGCCTTCGAGGAACGATGGGTTGCTGGCGAACCACAGGCGTTGCTGTTCGATGCGCGGGTTGACGGCGATGTCGTCTTGCAGTTTGAAGCCCTGGCGCATGCGCTCCCAGACGTCCTGGGGCGGGATCGGTTTCTGGACCAGGATGACCGGCTTTTGCTTCATCCGTGCGGCTTGATTGTGCGCCCGAATACTCTCCGCATCCGGGACGTGACTGGTGCTCTGACAGCCGACCAGGGTGGCCGTCAGGGCAATCGCGATGGCTTGTGCCAAGCGCGTCAGTGCGTCTGGATTGAAGGTTTTGCGTATAAGTGACGACATTGGCTGGAATGAAGTTCCGGGCGAAAATGTCGGGCGATTCTAGAAAGCGGCCCCGTCTCGGTCAACCGTTCAGAACTTTCGGGAACCAGCAGAAGCTGTTTAGAACGTATCTTTCCAAGCCCGCAACCCAGCAAAAATAGAGGTCGGATCGAGGTCTGACCGGCCAGTCCGTTCGTCTACTTTTTCTTTAACGGATGTTTCACTGGTCCGCAGGAAGGGGTTGGTGGCCTTTTCCAGGGCTAGATTGGAAGGTAACGTGATGCGATCTTGCGCGCGCAAACGAGTAACCTCGTCGAAGCGTTGGGCAACCTGCGCATTTTCCGGCTCTACGGCGCGGGCGAACCTCAGGTTGCTCAGGGTGTACTCGTGGGTGCAATACACCAGTGTGGTGTCGGGCAGGGCGGCCAGGCGGCTCAACGAAGCATGCATTTGCGCCGGCGTGCCCTCGAACAGGCGACCGCAACCGGCAGCAAACAGGGTGTCGCCACAAAACAGCAAGGGTGCTGGGGTTTGCTCGTGGTAATAGGCAATATGGCCCAGGGTATGGCCAGGTACCGCGATGACCTGGAAATCCAGGCCCAGCACTCGCAGGCTATCGTTATCGCCGAGGGCGGTATCTCGTGCCGGGATGTTCTCCGCGGCGGGGCCATGGACCCGGGCGCCGGTCGATTTTTTCAGGCGCTCGACACCACCGACATGGTCATGGTGATGGTGGGTAACCAGGATGTCGCTCAATTGCCAGTCGCCGTGGGCAGCCAGCCAGTCCAGTACCGGCTGCGCGTCCCCCGGGTCGACCACTGCGCAGCGTTTGCTTGCAGTGTCTTGTAACAACCAGATGTAGTTGTCGTTGAAAGCGGGCAGGGCATCGATCTGTATCATGGTGCGGTTCGCCAAGCGAGAGACAATGGTGCATCTTAGAGCCTATGAGGTTCCAGGTGAACCTTATGTAGGAGGCTGCAATGACTGACAAAGCGTTTGCACAGGCGGACCCGGACTGGCTGGAGCTGATCAGCCTGGCTCGGGACTGGTTCGCCGGCCCCTTGGGGCAATTGTTGTTGCATGAAGAACAGCGCCTGCTCGAGGATGAGTTGGGACGCTTCTTTGGCGGTTACCTGGTGCATTACGGCCCCAGCGCCGAGCCACCGCCCACGGCGCGGCAGGTGCAGCGCAACGTGCGCCTGGGTGCCCCTTTGCCTGGGGTCGAGATCGTCTGCGAGGAGCAGGCCTGGCCCCTGAGCGAGCATGCCGCCGATGTAGTAGTGCTGCAGCACGGCCTGGATTTCAGCCTGTCGCCCCACGGCCTGCTACGCGAGGCTGCCAGCAGCGTGCGCCCCGGTGGGCACCTGATTATCGTCGGCATCAACCCCTGGAGTGCCTGGGGTCTGCGTCATGTGTTTGCCCATGATGCCTTGCGCAAGGCCCGCTGCATTTCCGCCTCCCGGGTCGGCGACTGGCTCAATTTGCTTGGCTTTGCGCTGGAGAAACGGCGCTTCGGGTGCTATCGTCCGCCGCTTGCTTCACCGGCCTGGCAGGCACGCCTGGAAAGCTGGGAGCGCACGGCCGGGCGCTGGCAAAGTGCTGGCGGTGGTTTTTATATTTTGGTTGCACGCAAACTGGTGGTTGGTTTGCGGCCATTGCGCCAGACCCGCCGCGAACCCATGGGCAAACTCCTGCCGCTGCCGATGGCCAAGGTCAATCGGCGTCACTCCGAGCAGTGAACGCCCGGCAATTATTGATGGAAAGTGTTGAATGAGCGATAGCGTCGAGATCTACACCGATGGCGCCTGCAAGGGTAACCCCGGCGTGGGTGGCTGGGGCGCCTTGCTGGTGTGCAAGGGCGTCGAGAAAGAACTGTGGGGTGGCGAGCGTGAGACCACCAACAACCGCATGGAGCTGACCGCTGCCATTCGCGGCCTCGAAGAGCTCAAGCGCGCCTGTAATGTGCTGCTGGTGACCGACTCTGAATATGTCATGAAGGGCATCAACGAGTGGATGGTCAACTGGAAGAAGCGCGGCTGGAAGACGGCCGCCAAGCAACCGGTGAAGAACGCCGACCTGTGGCAACTGCTTGACGAACAGGTCGGGCGGCACCAGGTGACCTGGAAATGGGTTCGTGGTCACACCGGGCACCACGGTAACGAACGTGCCGACCAGCTGGCCAACCGTGGCGTGGATGAAGTGAGGGGAATCAAGCAGGCGTAGTGTGGAGATGATCTGGAGAAAATCGGGATCGGGAACGATGTTCGGTGAGCGCCTCCGATCATTGCAAGCACCGCGTCATTGATCGTCGCTCCCGGCACCATGCCTTTGATCCGCTTCACGGTGGCAAGATCCAGTGTTACGGAGTCCCAGACACGTTTGGCCGTCACGTTCGCGTTAAAGCGTTCTACGCCTTGCTAAGGGAAAAGATCGGCCTGGGCGATGACCCGCTAAGTGCCAACGGCTACAACCCTGATACCTGGCCAGCCCTGCGTGAAAGCTGCTACAAGCTACAAGCTGCAGGCCAAAAGCGGTCAGCTTCTATCTTGTAGCTTGCGGCTAGTAGCTTGCGGCTAGTAGCTTGTAGCTTACAGAGCTCGCCGCCCGGTCCGGACATGCATACCGACAAACTGCTCGTTTCAACTAAGTTCGCGCCGCCCCGTATCGGCACGCAAACCATTGTCCGCAGCAGGCTGCTCGAAGTATTGCAGCACATGGAGCAATGCAGCGTCGGCTTGGTGGTTGCCAGCGCGGGGTTCGGTAAAACGACGCTGCTGGCACAATGGCGTGAAAGCATGATGAAGGCCGGCGCCGATGTGGCCTGGCTGGCCCTGAGCGCGGACGACAAACATCTTTCTTCCTTCTATGCCTACCTGATGGGAGCCTTGCAGCGACTGGGTGTCATTGTCGACAGCGAGGTTCCCATGGGCGCCGCCAGCGATGCCGTTGACGAGGTGATAGCTGCCATCGTCGACGGGGCCTGCAATGTGAACCGCGAGCTCTTCCTGGTGCTGGATGACTACCATCACGTGACCGATCCACGCTCGCACCAACTGATGCAGAAGCTGCTCGACCACAGCCCGGCTAACCTGCACCTGGTCATCGCCTCCCGTGTACAACCACCGCTGAGCATCAGTCGCCTGCGTTTGTCTGGTCAGGTTGTGGAGTTGGAGTGTACCGAACTGCCTTTTGATCTGGCCGAAACCCGTACGTTTCTCGAGCAGAACCTGTCGGTGCTCAAGCTCAGTGCCGAAGAGCTGCATGTGATCCATGACGTGACCAGCGGTTGGCCGGCCAGCCTCCAATTGATCGTGATTCTCCTGCGCAGCGACCCTCGTGCCCGGGAGCGACTGCAAGACCTGGGCTGGCGCTCCGACGACATCCAGACCTATCTGGCCGAGGATGTCATGGCCCATCTGCCGGCCGAGCTTGCCGATTTCATGGAGCGCATCAGCGTTTGCAGGCGCTTCAATGCGGCCCTGGCAGGGGCGGTGACAGGTCGCGAAAACGCCCCGGACATGCTGCAGCGGCTCGAAGAAGAAAACCTGTTGATCTTTCGTGTCGAAGCCGAAGACCGGCAGCCCTGGTACCGCTTCCACCCCTTGTTCGGCGAGTTCCTGAGCACGCGACTGGCCCGTCGGCACGCACCGGCGATTGCCGAACTGCACAGGCGCGCGGCGCATTGGCTGGCAGAGCGTACGTTGTTGGCCGAGGCCGTGCGGCATGCCACGTTGGCGGGCGACCTGGAGTTCGCCGCCGATGTGATCAGCCGTTCGGCGCCCACCACCTGGGCGTTGAACCACGTGAGCCCCTTGTTGCGCTTGCTCGATCGCCTGCCCCAGGAGGTTCTGTTTTCCCGTCCCCGCCTGTTTTTTCTCGGCTGCCTGGCGTATGCGTTGACGGGCCGCACGGCCCAGGCGCAGGCCTGGTTGCAACAGTTCCAGAGCAGTGGCGCGGCACAGCACGATGACGTGGCGTTCCGGCTGCCCATCGTGCAGGCTGCCATCGAAATCCAGTACGACCGCACCGAACCTGTCATCGCATTGCTCGAAGGGCTCAAGCCCCTGTCGGACGATTACTCGGTGATGCGCTACGGCCCCGCCGCCTTGTTGGCGATTGCTTATGGGGCAGCCGGCAGGCTGGCGCAAGCACTGCGCTGCCTGGACGCAAATCCGATTCCCGAGCGGGACCGCGACGACGAAATGGCCCTGGTGGTGGAGAGTGGTCGAACGCTCTACGCGCTGCTGCAAGGCAACATGCGCGAGGCCGAACGTACCGGTTCGCAGTTGCATGCGCGCGCTGTGGCGGTGCATGGTCATCGTTCGGTCAGTGCCTATTCCATTGCGTCCAGCCTGGCCTATGCCTATTGCGAACTCAACCGTATCGATGAGGCGCGGGAGGTGTTGGCCAATCGCATTGGCCTGATGCAGTGGACCATGCCGGAAACCATGCTTCGTGCAAGTATCTGTCGTGCTCGCCTGGACCTTCTGCAGGAGTCCCCGGCAGTTGCGATGGCCTTTCTGCAGCGCCAGGAGCGGCACTTCCGCACTATGGCGCTGGACCGCGGCGTGGTTTATTGCCTGGCGGAACAGATACGTATCGCCTTACTCGGCAATGATTGTGCGGCTGCGCAGGAGCACTTGGTCAAGCTCGATACGCTGGCCGGGAAACACCGCGATTCCCAAGGCTTCCAGGCGGAGATACCGGTACTGGCAGGCTTGGCAAGAGCCCGCGTGTTGCTGGCCACACATTATCCACAAAAGTCATTGGCACAACTCGATGCTGTGCGAGCCTTTGCCCAACGAATTGCCAGAGGGCAGATGGAGGTCGATGCCCTGCTGCTGATGGCCATTGCCTACACCGATCTGCGTCAAGAGGAGCAGGCCGAGGCTGTGCTCGAACTGGCATTGGAGCAAGGCTGTCAGCTTGGCCTGGTGCGAACCTTCCTGGATCATGGGCAGGTGGTAGGCAAGCTGCTCAGTCGCCTGGCACCGCAGCAGCCACAACTGGTCGAATACCTGGCACAACTGCAGCGAGGTTTGAGTCCGGATACAACCGACGATAGCGAAGGGGCAGGGGCCAGCACGTCAGCGCACAGCGTCCTCACGCCCAGGGAGCTGGCGATCCTGCAGTTGATCAGTCAGGCAATGGCCAACAAGCGGGTTGCCCTGACGCTGAACATTTCGCTGGAAACGGTGAAGTGGAACCTCAAGAATATCTACGTGAAGCTGGGCGTCTCCAGCCGCTATGACGCCGTGGCCTGGGCGCGCAAGCACGACTTGATTCAATAGCTTGTAGCGATGCACTGGCACTTGCTCCGACAGCTTCGCGGAGCGGGCCTTGGCGCTGTTGCGTGGACCGCACCAACGCCCGGCCGCGAATCTGTCGGGCGCCATCTTAGGGGATCGGCCCAGCCGCGCTACCCCTCGTTTCAGGCGGGGTGCGCCGTCACCACTTGATCGAACTCAAACATCCCCCCCGCCCGGAGGGGGACGCAAATCCGCATGTTGAAATACTGTAAGCATGCACGCCATGCCCGAGCCGGGCAGCGCCATGGGCGGTGCGGGGGATAATCGCTGCGGGGGAGAACAACAAGATGAATCGTCGCGTCAATGTGATTGGCGTAGGCCTGACGCAGTTCACCCAGTTCGGTGCCGCCACTGCGTACTATGAGCTGATTGCCCAGGCCTGTCGCCTGGCCTTGCAGGACGCCCGTATCGATTACCGCAGGGTCGATTCGGTGTATGCCGGTTTCGTCCATGGTGATTCCATATCGGGGCAACGGGGTGTCGCCGAGCTGGGCCTGACTGGCGTGCCGATCATCAATGTCGGCAACCACGCGGCCAGTGGTTCCACGGCCCTGTATCTGGCCCGCGAAGCCATCGAACATGGTGTTGCCGACTGCGTCCTGGCCGTGGGTTTCGAGCACGAGCTGCCCGTTGCTGCAGCTCACCGGTGGCGTGACGCGCAATCACCCGTCGCGCGGCATTCGCAGTTGGTCCTCGATCGGCCTACCAATCATTCCCATATTGCCGTGCCGCTGTTTGCGGCTGCCGCACGCGAATACCTGGCGCGCTATGGCGCGCGTATGGAAACCCTGGCCATGGTGGCGGTGAAATCCCGTGAGCATGCGCAAGCCAATCCTTTTGCACTGCTGCGCCAGAAGCTGAGCCTTGAGCAAGTGCTGATGGCGCCACAAGTCTGTGCGCCACTGACATTGCCTCAATGTTGCCTGCCGGCCTGTGGTGCGGCTGCAGTGTTGCTGTGCTGCGATCCGTTCGCCCGCAAGCACGGGATTGGCAAACCGGTGCTGCTCGCGGCCCAGGCCATGACCACCGATTTGCCCAGCACCTTCAGCGAAGGCTCGGCCATCCAGGCCATCGGCTACGACCTTGGCGTGGCCGCCTCGCGCAGGGTCTATGAAGCCGCAGGCATCGGCCCGGAAGAAGTGGATGTGTGCGAACTCCAGCTGGCGGGCGCCAGGTGCCAGATGCTCGCGTCGCCTTGCAACACAACCAGAGCATTGGCGGCGCTTGCGTCGTCACCCTCTATCGCCGTGACTGACTCAACTTGAAGGTACTTGCCCATGAGCAAACCCAGCGCCGCTTCACGCGCAACCTACTGCCACTTCCTGCCGGTGCCCACGCGCTGGATGGACAATGACGTCTACGGCCACGTCAACAACGTCAACTACTACAGTTATTTCGACACCGTGGTGAATGAGTATTTGATACGGGCCGGCGTGCTCGATTTCGAACGTGGTGAAACCATCGGACTGGTGGTGGAAACTCAGTGCAACTACTTTCAGTCGCTGGCCTTCCCGGAGGTGATCGATGCCGGCTTGCGCGTCACCCGGCTCGGTTCGTCGAGTGTGCGCTATGAGGTTGGCTTGTTTCGCCAGGGAGAAGAGGAGGCGGCAGCCCAGGGCCACTTCGTCCATGTTTATGTGAACCGCGAATCCCGTCGCCCGCAACCACTGCCGGAGGCCATGCGAGCCGCGCTCGATCCACTGGTCGTCCAGCTCGATTGAGGGGCTCCCATTAACAGTTTATCGACGCCCGGAGCAGTCTCGCCGGGCGTCAGGCTTTATTGGCCACGGCGTTCATGCAGGCAACGGGCGGGTATGCCGATCAGCAGGACCAGGGTACCGACCACCAGCGCGATGGCGATTACATCGAAGGCCAGGTACAGGTCGCCGGTAGCCGACTTGATCGCACCAACCATGGCCTGGCTAAGCACGCCGGCGAGGTGGCCCAGGCTGCTGATCAGAGCGATACAAGCCGCTGCGCCCCTTGCACTGAGGAAGGCCGGTGGGATGGTCCAGAACAAGGGTACCGCCGACAGTGCCGCCGCCGCGCCCAGGCTCATGAGAAATACCGACAGCCAGACCTGCCCCTGAGCCAGGCCGAGCAGGGCGAAGCAGGTGGCGCTGAGCAGCATGGTCAGGGCCAGGTGCCAGCGGCGTTCCATATGCCGATCGGAGCTGCGCCCGAGCAGGTACATGCCACACACCGCGCCGATATAGGGCAGGGTGGCGATCAGGCCGATTGTCTTTATTTCCTCCAGGCCAAAGCCGCGAATCAGGGTTGGCAGCCAGTAGGAAACGGTATTCGATCCGCTGTAGAGGCAAAAATACACCAACCCTGCAATGTATAGGCGTGGATCGCGCAGCGCGGCACGCAACTGGCCATGGCTGTCGGGCACAGTGCAATGGTTGAGCTCGGCCGCCAGGGCCTGCGCTTCTGCCTCGCTGAGCCAGGTCGCCTGGGCCGGTCGGTCCGTCAGCCAGAACCAGCCGAACACCCCGAGCAGGATCGCCGGCGCGCCGGTGAGGACGAACAGCATCTGCCAATCCTTGAGCCCCAGGAAGCCGTTGAAGTGCGTCATGATCCAGCCCGCCAGAGGGCCGCAGAGGATGCCGGCACACACGCCGGCCATCAGGAACGCGGCGGTGATACGGCCACGCAGCGCTGCCGGGAACCAGTAGGTGAGGTAGAGAATCACCCCGGGGAAAAAGCCGGCCTCGGCCATGCCCAGCAGCAGACGGGCAGCGATCAGCTGTTCGGCAGTGGTCACGAAGGCTGTCGCCACTGTGACCAGGCCCCACAGCACCATGATCCGGGTCATGGTGGCCCGGGCACCCACGCGTTGCATGTACAGGTTGCTGGGCACTTCGAAGAGGATGTAACCGAGGTAGAAGATCCCGGCGCCGATGCCATAGGCCGCATCGCTGAGCAGGATGTCCTCGGCCATGCGCAGTTTGGCGAAGGAAATGTTGATGCGGTCGATGGCGTTGATGACGAATGCCAGCAGTAGAAAGGGCATCAGCCGCCAGATGATCTTGCGGTAGAGGCTGCCGATGTCGGTGCCCGTGCGGGCCGCGCCCAGTGGCACCGTTTGTTCGATGGGAGTCATGACGTATTCCTGCGGATAACCGCTTTTTTTTCTTGTGATGGGAAACGCAACAGCGCTGCGGCGCCGGGCACCGCAGCGCAAGGTATCAATCCAGGCGTACGTCCTTGATCGAGGCCATGTCGATGACGAAGCGGTACTTCACATCGTTGGCCTGCAGGCGTGAAAACGCCGTGTTGATTTCCTGGATGCCGATCATTTCGCAGCTGGGCAGCACCTGGTGCTCGGCGCAGAAATCCAGCAACGCCTGGGTCGCCTGGATGCCACCGATGATGGAACCGGCGATGGCGCGGTTGTTGCGCATCAGCAGGCCGCCGTGGATCGGTTCCAGCGGTTCGATGGCGCCCACCAATACCAGCACGCCTTCGCGGCCCAGCAGCATCAGGTAGGGGTTGACGTTGTGCCGGGTGGGGATGGTGTCGAGGATGAAGTCGAAGGCGTTGGAAGCCGCCAGCATGGCCTTGGCATCGGTGGACAGCAGCACGTGGTTGGCGCCCAGGGCACGGGCATCGTCGGCCTTGCTTGGCGAGGTGGTGATGACCGTGACCTCGGCGCCCAGGGCGGCGGCGAGCTTCACGGCCATATGGCCGAGCCCGCCAAGGCCCACTACGGCTACCTTGGAACCCTGGCGCACGCCATGGCGGCGCATCGGGTTCCAGACGGTGATGCCGGCGCACAGCAGCGGCGCGGCAAATCGCGGGTCGAGGGCTTCGGGCATGCGCAGGACAAATTCCTCGCGCACCACCACGTGCTCCGAGTAACCGCCCAAGGTGTTTTCGCCGGTCTGGCGGTCCTTGCCGTTGTAGGTGGCCGTCGGGCCATGGGTGCAGAGCTGTTCCTGGTGATTTTCGCAAGGTGCGCAATGCTGGCAACTGTCGACCAGGCAACCGACGGCGACGCTGTCGCCGACCTTGAAGCGGGTCACGCCGCTGCCGACGGCCGTGACCTTGCCGACGATCTCGTGGCCGGGCACGCACGGGTATACGGTGTTGTTCCAGTCGTTATGCACCTGGTGGGCGTCGGAGTGGCAGACGCCGCAGTAGTCGATGGCAATGGCCACGTCTTCGGGGCGCAGGGCCCGGCGCTCTAAGCGCAGTGGGGTCAGTTGGCCGTGGGGCTCGTGTGCGGCAAAACCTAGGCATGTGGTCATGGGGGGATCCTGAAAATGAACAACAAGTACCCGACACCTGTCGGGACACAACTGGTTGCTGACAAACCCTCTTGTAGGAGCGGCTTTAGCCGCGATGGCCTGCACAGCAGGCCCATCGGTCGGGGTCGCTACGCAACCCTTCGCGGCTAAAGCCGCTCCTACAATTGTCAGCAATCTGCAGAGCCCCGACAGGTATCGGGTTTCGGGGTCAGATCGAAGCGCGCAACCACGGCGCCGGGGATGTCTCCGGAGAGGCGATCTGGTTGGAGATCCATTTGCCCATGCGCCGCAGCGGCTCGATGGCATCCTGTGGTGCCGCCCATTTCATCGCGGCGGCGTAGCCGAGCGAGACGATGCGCTGGGCGCCGTACAGGGGCAGGACGTCCTTGAGCTCGTCCTTGATGCTTTCCGGGTATACGCCGACGGTCTGGGTATAGGCGTCCACGGCCGCCATCACTTCACTGAGGTCGTCCACCGGCACCAGGTTGGCAGTGCGGTCGTCGAGCAGGGTGGCGAAGGACACCGGCTCCGGAATCTGCGAGCAGATGATGGCGCCTTCGCCATCCTTGCCGCCGATTACCTGGTACCACTCGTCATCCAGGCGCAGGGCGTCGACCTCGGCCCTGAGCCCCGAGTCATAGCGCTTGGGCACCGTACTGAGGGTGTTGGGCAGGGTTTGCATGGCATCGTAAACGTAACGACCCAGGGTGTTCAGTTGCGCAAGTCCGGCTTCGTCGGTGCCACTCTGCACATAGACCACCCGGGCGCACACGCAGCCTTTCTGGTTCAGTGCGCCGATGTCGCAGGCCAGGCGCAGGGCGGCTTCGCGCATGGTCGCTTCGCTTTCGAAGGTGCCCTTGCCGATGATGCTGGCGCTGCGCTTGGGGTCCAGGGAGATCAGTTCCAGGCCCGGCTGGATGTACTGGGTGACATGTTTCATCGAGGCATAGCCGCCCCAGGCCACGATCTTTTCCAGGT
The DNA here is from genome assembly GCA_964453495.1 of uncultured Pseudomonas sp. GTDB lineage: Bacteria > Pseudomonadota > Gammaproteobacteria > Pseudomonadales > Pseudomonadaceae > Aquipseudomonas. The sequence continues at coordinate 14,164 of CAYVPI010000045.1, forward strand.
TCTGTGGCTGGTACAGGCGTTGTTCAAAGGCCTGGTCGCCGCCTTTCCAGTAGGCCACGCTCAGGTGTTTGGTCAGCGGGTGGTCCGGCGCCATGTCGACCATGGTGCGGGCAATGGCCAGGGCGGTGAACGGGTCGTTGGACGGTGCCTTGATAATGGCATCGCTGCGCAACACCATGTTGCGGATGATGGTCAGCAACGACAGTGCGGTGGCATTACCCGCGACGATGTGCAAAGTGCGGGCGCCGAAGCAGCGCACTTGCAGTTCGGTGCCGTCGATCAGGCGCTGTTTCACCCAACCTTCCAGATATTTCACGCCCACGGTGCTTTCCACCGCTTCAGTGATCGCTTCGCGGCTGAGCATATGGCGCAGGCCCATGTAGCTGCCCTTGACCATGGTCGGGGTGGTCGGCGCGGTCAGGTAGGACAGCTCGCAGGCTTCCTGCAGGTACGGGTTGCTGGCCAGGTCCAGGCGCTCGCCCAGGGCTTGGGCATAGTCGAGGATGTCGTCGAAGCTCAGGGTGTACAGGTCAGCCAGGCGTGCCGGGTTGCCCAGGGGCAGTTTGTCGATGTACTGGCGGGCGTCGGGAGTGAGGAATGCCAGGTCGCCACCACGGCCGCCCACTTCGATCAGGTTGTCGGTGATGACTTGGCCGCGGATGATCATCGGCGCGATAGGTGTGCTCATGGTCTCAGCCCTCAAAGGTGTTCAGGAAGTCCATCGCTTCGCGATGCGAGTTTTCGGTGGCGGCGCAGGTGATCTTGTCGTCGCCGCCGTTCATTTCGCTGTAGCGCTGGATCGGGCCGGCCACGTAGCGGCTTGGCCGGCCGCAGGCGCAGGGCTTGTCCCATTCGATAGTGATTTCGTCGCCAGTGATAAAACCGCCCCAACGCGTCTCGGCGCCCAGGTCGAAGAAGGCGGCGCGACCGGTCACGCGGCCCTGGCGCGGCAGGGGTGTGCTGGTTTCGGGATCAAGCAGATAAGCGATCACCGTCGGGGCCAGGTGAAAGTGGCCTTCCTCGCAGCGCGCATGGGAGCCACCCAGCACTTCGGACATGGCATAGGTTTCGTTGATCGTCTTGGCGCCGGTAAAACGCAGCACGTCTTCGCGCCAGCCCTCCGGTTGCACCACACCCTTGGCACCGCCGGTGGTAGCGATGTAGGAATCTGGGTGGAATACGCCTTCCAGGCCGCACTCCAGGCCAGCCTTGGCCATGTTGTGCAGCAGGTTCCAGGTCGCGCCGATGTAGACGCGCTTGCCTTTGAGCTCAGAGGCCATGCGTTCGAAGAAGGCTGCCAGGTGTTGCGGCGCCTGGGCCTGCTGCTTGTCGAAATCCTTCTTGCGGGCCATCAGCTCCGGGCTGATTTCCAGGCGGTCGAGGGTGCCCTTGGCGTGCGCTGCGCGAATCTTCGCGCCCAAGTGCAGCATGTCGGTGGACAGGGTGCTGGGGTAGGCCGGGTAGAAGTGCGCCTCGTCCGGCAGCAGGACCTTGATCAGGAAGTCGTTGACCCGCACATGGCTCAGGTAGCCGTTGCGGTAATACGGGTAGGCCGCGTGCAGTTCCGGTTGCGGTGTATCGGGCCCCTCCATGTTCCAGACAAACAGCCGGCGGATCTGGAGGGCTTTCTCGAACTCGCGCACGCCATGGGGCAGGAATGACAGGGTGCCGGAGGTGCCCGAGGTGTGGCTGATACGCAACTGCGGCACAGCCTTGTCCATGGTTTCGAACCATTGGTCAAGGCCCTGGCAGGCACTGACGTCGGCGGCGGTGATGGCTTGGGCCACTTGCGGGGTCACCAGCCTGGCCAGCCACTTGTTGATCTGGCTGAAACTGCGCTTTTCCAACAGCGATGGCGGATAGGACTTGTAGACGGTGTGCTCGAACAACAGTGGCACAACGTCGTCCAGCTGCTCGATGTGCTCGACACCTTCGGCGTCGGCGAGTTTCTTCACCACCGGGATGTGTTCGCGCAGTTCACTGAAACGCTGCTTGAGGCCGGCGAGCTGCAAGGCATCGACCTCAGCGCGGGGCATGTGGCTCCAGCCGTGGTGGGCGTGACTGGCCAGTGCGGCCGGGTCGTTCAACAGCAGCTGGGTTTTTTGTTCTATCGACAGATCCTTGAGGGGCATCGTCTGGCTCGCTACTTGAAGGGGTGAAGACCGGCATGGGCCGGAGTGGGTATCGCGGTAGGGGCCCGGAAGGGGCCATGGAACGAGTATGGGGCGCGAGGTGCATGCGATGTTCCGGATTCCATCTTCCGAACAATGTTTCAAGTTATTGAAAAATAAAGAAAAAATGTTATTGATCATACCCGTGAAGATAACGCTTCCGTGTTTGCCGTGACCCACTCCGAACGAGGGGGCGCCTGCGCCTGGGCAGGCGCTAAGGTGCACAGGTACCTGGCACAGTGGCCGGGCAGACCCTGTCTCGAAGCGAGATATCTGTGAGGTTTTCATGTTGACGATGGCTTTCCAGACCACTAAATCCCTGGTTATCGAACGGGGCGCATCGACCCGGTTGGCGGCCCATGTCCGCGCGCTGGGCTGCAAGTCGGTGCTGTTGGTGACCGACCCCGGCGTGGTCGCAGCGAAGTTGCTCGATGCCGTGCTGGAGGGCCTTGCGCGCGAAGGGGTGCCGGTGCGGATCTTTGCCGATGTGCAAGCCGACCCGCCGGAGTCGGTGATCCTGGCGGCGGCCGATGCAGCCCGACTTTGTGGCGCCGATTGCGTGGTGGGCTTGGGTGGTGGCAGTTCCCTGGATGCGGCCAAGCTCGCCGCCCTGCTGGCCCGCAGTGGTGAGTCGCTGGGCGAGATCTACGGCATCAACCAGACCAAGGGGCCGCGCCTGCCACTGATACTGGTACCGACCACAGCGGGTACGGGTTCGGAAGTGACCGCGGTTTCGGTGGTGACCACCGGTGCCGGGGAAAAAAATGTGGTGATCTCACCGCTGCTGCTACCCGACCTGGCCGTCCTCGATGCCGAGCTGACCGTCGAGCTGCCAGCCCACGTCACGGCGGCAACCGGCATCGATGCCATGGTGCATGCCGTCGAAGCCTATACCAGCAAGCACCTGAAGAACCCCATTTCCGATTGCCTGGCGCGCGAGGCGTTGCGCCTGCTCGCTGGCAGCCTGCACCAGGCCTGTCGTGACGGTTTGGACCTGCAAGCGAGGGAAAACATGCTGCTCGGCGCCTGCCTTGCGGGCATCGCTTTCGCCAATGCGCCGGTCGCGGCCGTGCATGCCCTGGCATATCCGATCGGTGCGCGCTTGCACGTGCCCCACGGCGTCTCCAACGCACTGGTGCTCGGGCAGGTGATGCGCTTCAACCTCGAAACAGTGGCGCCCCTGTATGCGCAGTTGGCCGAAATTGTGCTGCCTGACGTCGAAGGTACCGACATCTACAAGGCTTCGGCCCTGGCCGATTACCTGGGTTCGCTTGCAGCCGTACTGCGACTGCCAACCCGCTTGAGCGAGGTGGGCATCGCAGAAGCGGACATCGAACAACTGGCCGTCGATGCCATGAAACAGACGCGCTTGCTTGGCAACAACCCGCGCGAAGTGCGGCTGGATGATGTTCGGTCGATCTATCGGGCAATCCTGTAAACCGCTGCAGCGGCCGTGAGGAAGCAACGCCATGGTCAAGCCTGTGCGTGACAAAAAAGAGGCCCGGGACGACGAGATGCTGCACGTCGAGCTGCCGGCGCAGCCGCGCAAGGAGCCCCGGCAGGCGCGTTCCATTGCCATGGTCGCTGCCTTGAAGGAGACCGGCCGGCGCATCCTCGACGGCGAAGGTCGCGAGGCGTTGAATGCCATGCGCCTGGCCGAGGAGTCCGGGGTGGCGATCAGTTCGATCTATGAGTATTTCCCGACCATGGAGGCGTTGATCGCCGCCATCTTCCAGGACTACCGCCTTGAGGTACGCAAGGCCCTGACCGAGGGCATCGCCGCCTTGCCGCAGACGGCCTCGCTGTTCGATGGAATCCTGCTGATCCTGCGCATTGGCCTGGCGGTGCATTACAAGAAAACCCTGTACGACCCGGTATTCAGCGTGCGCTCTACGCGCTACGAGGAGTTGGTGCGGCTGGACATGGTCAAGGCCAAGCAGCTATGGACCACCAGCGCGACCTCGGTACTGATGAAGCGCTTCGCCAGCGAGATCACGGTCAAGGACCGGGAAAAGGCCGAATTCCTGGTCTACCACACCTTGCTGGCATTGCCCCGGGCAATGCTGCTGGAAAAACCGCACTACCTGATTGCCGACGATACGCCTGTGATGATCGCGCGCATGGTGCATGCGTTGCTGACAACACCCTAGCCCTTCACCTTTGAGACACAGCAATGAGTGACGAAACATTGACCCAGCCCTCGAGGCAGATACTGCACACCCGTAATGTCTGCTGCACAGGCTATCTGCGCAGTGATGGGCTATTCGACATCGAGGGGCGCCTGGTCGACACCAAGGGTATCGACACACAGATGCCCTATGGCGTCATCGAGGCCGGTGGAGTGCTGCACCAGATGGTCATTTGCATGACCGTCGACTCACGCCTTCAAATCCATCAGGTCGAGGCGAGCTCCGAAGTGACGCCAACGCTGTTTTGCACACAGGTCAGCGATGCCTACGCCAGCCTCAAGGGCCTGCTTATCGGCCCCGGCTTCAAGCAGCAGGTCGCAGAACGGGTGGGCGGCATTCAGGGATGTACCCACTTGACCGAACTGCTCGGCCCCATGGCCACCACGGCCATCCAGACCATCGCGCCGGTGCTGCAACGCGAGCTGCGCCAGCGCGCCGGGTGACCGAGTGGCGCTCCGAGGTGTTGAACGCACGAGTATACCTTCGCGGCCGTTGAAGCCGAACGGCAGGCCGGCTGCGGCAGCGATAGGCTCAAGTGTCGCCGCTGGAAGAGAAGCCGGTGCCGCCGTTGGTGGTGTCGATCGTCATGTGCACTGTGTTGTCCTTGTTGTCCTTGTTGTGCGTTGCAGATGCGGTGAACTGGCGTCAGGTCGCTTACTGTTTTTGAACTGCCGTGTTGCCCTGGATTGGGCAATCAGTGCTGTTGCTGGAGGAAACACAGCACGGCTTGTCGATCCTCGGCTTTGCGCAGCCCCCCGAACGCCATGGCGGTCTCGGGGATTTTTTTGCAGGAGCGCTCAGGAACTCATCGAGTTGTTCGGTGCTCCACGTGTTGTTGGCTTGAGCAAGGTCCGATGAGTAGGTGAAGCCCGGGACCGAACCGATCGGGCGGCCGACGACGCCCGCAAGCTTTGGGCCGACCCTGGTTTGCGTCAGGGCATGACACGCGCTGCACTTGGCCTCGAACATCTGGCGGCCGGCACTGGCATCGCATTCGGCGGCGTGGCTGGCCGCGCCGCCCAGCAAAACCGTCACCAAGGCGACTCCCTGGGTCAGTCTGTGAAGGGTTTTGTACATCTTCGATCTGCTCTCCAATCCACCCTGCCGCCGTGATGGGGCAGGTAGCGCTAAGGTCGCAGCTGCTACAGACAGTGTGTTGCTGCGCTTATTGAGGTGGGGTGTAGGGGGCTGGCGTGCCGGCTTCAATCGGTGGATAGCGCTTGAGCCTGGACGAACGCGGCTACCTGTTTTTTGCCGCCTACGGGACGATGGTGCCACGCGTCAATGCAGCGCCCTCGGCCGTTTACCTCAAGGGTATGGAGACCGACCGTGGGCAAGCGCTGGAGGGCGGCCAGAGCTACCGCCTGCGCGTACCGGCCAACGTACCGGCCAGCCAGTTCTGGGCGGTGGATGCCTATGACGCCGAGACGTCGGGGTTCATGCGTGAGGCGAAGGTGGTGGGGCTTGATTCCTTCAGCAAAGGCCTGAAGACCAACGAAGACGGTTCGGTGGATCTGTACTTCGCACCTCGGCCACCGCCGGGGCAGGAAAGCAACTGGATCAGCACCCAGCCGGGTCGAAGGTTTTTCCTGTTGTTCCGTCTCTACGGACCGCAGCAGGCGATCCTGGATCGATCCTGGTTGCTGAATGACATCGTGCGGATCGACTGATTGGTAGGATAAAGGTACTCATGAGACCATCAAGCGGGCGATGAAGGCGGTTGGGACGAACAGGGGAAACCGGGTTTGTCAGCTTCGTACAGCGGAGGGAGGCGTTCGTCGCTGCTCGCTATGGAAGTGCGGTATGTTAATATTCGGCACGTGATTAGAGGCGGGTATGCGATGACGGTTTACAATTCAGCGACTGACAGGAAAGTAGTACTCGATACCGAAACCACCGGTATGCCGGTCACCGACGGTCACCGGGTCATCGAGATCGGCTGTGTCGAGCTGATGGGCCGGCGCCTGACCGGCCGTCATTTCCATGTCTACCTGCAACCGGATCGCGAGAGTGACGAGGGCGCCATCGGCGTTCACGGCATCACCAACGAGTTCCTGGTCGGCAAGCCGCGCTTCGCTGAAGTGGCCGAGGAGTTCTTCGAGTTCATCCAGGGCGCGCAGCTGATCATCCATAACGCGGCGTTCGACGTTGGTTTCATCAACAACGAATTCGCCCTGATCGGCCAGCACGACCGGGCCGATATCACCCGCCATTGCACTATCCTGGACACCCTGTTGATGGCCCGTGAGCGTCACCCGGGCCAGCGCAACAGCCTTGATGCGTTGTGCAAGCGCTACGACGTGGACAACTCCGGGCGCGAACTGCACGGCGCCTTGCTCGACGCGGAGATTCTTGCCGACGTCTACCTGACCATGACCGGCGGGCAAACCAGCCTGTCGCTGGCCGGCAACAGCAGCGACGGTGCCGGTGAGGGCGGTGCGAGCAGCCAGGGCAGCGAAATCCGCCGCCTACCTGCCGATCGCCCGATGACGCGGATCATCCGTGCCAGCGAGGCCGAGCTGGCCGAGCATGCCGCGCGCCTGGATGCCATCGCCAAGTCGGCCGGTGGGCCGCCGCTTTGGGTGCAGTTACAGCAAAGCCTGTAAAGCCCTGGCGGTTACCCGTAGCAGCTGCCGCAAGGCTGCGTCAAGGGCCGCCAGGACCTTCACTTGACTTTGAGATACTGGGGCTGCTGGGCAGCCCATCGCAGCCTTGCGGCAGCTCCTACAGGGGTGGGTGGCTGCAGCCAGCGGCTTTTTGTTACACCCCTGGGCAAAGAACCCACGCGCGGGCTTCTCCAAGCTTCTACCCTGAAACCATGGGCAGGTTCTGTCTGCCGTTTCAGGGCGTTGTTTTATGTACAAGGATCTGAAGTTCCCCGTTCTCATTGTCCATCGCGACATCAAGACCGATAGCGTGGCCGGTGAGCGGGTACGCGGTATTGCCCGCGAGCTTGAGCAGGATGGTTTCGATATTCTCCCGGCCGTGGATTACGCCGAGGGGCGACTGGTTGCCTCCACCCATCACGGCCTGGCATGCATGCTGATCGCCGCCGAAGGCGCTGGGGAGAACACCCACCTGTTACAGAATATGGTTGAGTTGATTCGCCTGGCCCGGGTCAGGGCGCCACACTTGCCCATTTTCGCGCTCGGCGAGCAGGTGACCCTGGAGAACGCGCCCGCCGACGCCATGAGCGAACTCAACCAGTTGCGCGGCATTCTCTACCTGTTCGAAGACACCGTGCCGTTTCTGGCCCGGCAAGTGGCCAGGGCGGCGCGCAATTACCTGGATGGGCTGCTGCCGCCTTTTTTCAAGGCGCTGGTGCAGCATACGGCGCAATCGAACTACTCCTGGCACACGCCCGGTCATGGCGGCGGCGTGGCGTATCGCAAGAGCCCGGTGGGGCAGGCGTTCCATCAGTTCTTCGGGGAAAATACCCTGCGCTCGGACCTCTCGGTCTCGGTGCCGGAACTCGGCTCGCTGCTCGATCACACCGGTCCGCTGGCGGAGGCCGAGGCGCGTGCTGCACGCAATTTCGGCGCCGACCACACTTTTTTTGTCATCAACGGCACGTCTACCGCCAACAAGATCGTCTGGCACGCCATGGTCGGCAGAGACGACCTGGTGCTGGTCGACCGCAACTGCCATAAATCGGTGTTGCACGCGATCATCATGACCGGTGCCATCCCGTTGTTCCTGCTCCCGGAGCGTAATGAGCTGGGCATTATCGGGCCGATCCCGCTGAGCGAGTTCAGCCCCGAATCGATCCAGGCGAAGATCCGGGCCAACCCCTTGGCCAAGGGCCGCGCGCCACGGGTGAAAATGGCCGTGGTCACCAATTCCACCTATGACGGCCTGTGCTACAACGCCGAGCTGATCAAGCAGATGCTGGGTAACAGCGTCGAGGTGCTGCACTTCGATGAAGCCTGGTATGCCTATGCGGCCTTCCATGAGTTCTTTGCCGGCCGTTATGGCATGGGCACTTCGCGCAGTGCCGACAGCCCGCTGGTATTCACCACCCACTCCACGCACAAACTGTTGGCCGCCTTCAGCCAGGCATCGATGATTCACGTGCAGGATGGCGGCCTGCGCCAACTGGACCGCGACCGCTTCAATGAAGCCTTCATGATGCACATCTCGACGTCACCGCAATACAGCATCATGGCATCGCTGGACGTGGCGTCGGCGATGATGGAAGGCCCTGCCGGGCGCTCGTTGCTGCAGGAAATGTTCGATGAGGCCTTAAGTTTTCGTCGCGCCCTGGCCAACTTGCGCGAACACCTGGGGCCCGGGGACTGGTGGTTCAGCATCTGGCAGCCACCACTGGTCGAGGGCATCCACCGGGTGGCAACCGAAGACTGGCTGCTGCAGCCACAGGCCGATTGGCATGGGTTTGGCGAGGTCGCCGACGATTACGTGCTGCTGGACCCGATCAAGGTCACCCTGGTGATGCCCGGGGTCAATGCTGATGGTACCTTGCGTGAACAGGGTATCCCGGCGGCGGTGGTCAGCAAGTTTCTCTGGGAGCGCGGGCTGGTGGTGGAAAAAACCGGCTTGTATTCCTTCCTGGTGCTGTTTTCGATGGGCATCACCAAGGGCAAGTGGAGCACGCTGTTGACCGAACTGCTGGAGTTCAAGCGCAGTTACGATGCCAATGTCGACCTGTTCGAAAGCCTGCCTTGCGTAGCTCGGTTGGACTCGGCGCGTTACCAGGGCATGGGTTTGCGTGACCTGTGCGACCAACTGCACGGCTGCTATCGCAACAACGCCACCACCAAGCATTTCAAACGCATGTACACGACCCTGCCGGAAGTGGTCATGAAACCGGCCGATGCCTACGACAAGCTGGTGCGCGGGGAGGTCGAGGCCGTGCCCATCGACCAATTGCTCGGGCGCGTGGCCGCCGTGATGCTGGTACCTTATCCTCCCGGGATCCCTCTGATCATGCCGGGCGAGCGTTTTACCGAGGCCACGCGTTCGATCATCGATTACCTGTCTTTTGCCCGCACGTTCGACAGCGGCTTTCCCGGCTTCGTCGCGGATGTGCACGGATTGCAACACGAAGACCTGGGGCAGGGGCGGTACTACACCGTCGATTGCATCAAGGCCTGAGGGCAACCATGGCAAAACATCGAAAGGAATTCCAACCACCATGCATGTACCCAATCCAGCGCTGAGTGTCCGGGTCGCGGACGATAGTTTCACCGAGTACATCCTGGGCAGCGAGTTCGGCTTCAGTGTCGCCGGCTATGCCGTTGCCGAACTGGGCAAGCGGGTCGAGCACTGGGCCATCGAGCCGGTCGAGCCCTATCGAAAGTGCTACGGCATCGACCCTGAAGAGTTTCGCAGCTATCGCGATGCAGCCGACAGTGCAGTATTCATGGCGTTCCTGGACGACAAGCCGGTGGGGCATGTGGTGGTCAGCACCAACTGGAACGGCTTGGCGCACATTGATGAGCTGGCGGTCGATGCGGCCGCCCGCCGATCCGGCGTTGCCCGTGCATTGTTGGGCGTGGCGTGCTTCTGGGCGCGCAAGAAGCAGTTGCCCGGGGTAGTGCTCGAAACCCAGAACAATAACCTCGGCGCCTGCCGCTTGTACCAGGATTATGGTTTCGAATTGGGGGGGATCGACCGCTTGCGTTACCGGGGCATCGATCCGGAAACGGCCGAGGTGGCGTTGTTCTGGTACCTGATGTTCTAAAGGGCCAGCATGGCCTGGGCTTTTTCCGTGACGATTTCCAGCAGTGTCTTCAAGGCTGGGGTGGGCACGTTTTCCTTGAGGGTCAATGCGTACAAGCTGACCGGGATGGCCGGTGAGATCGGGCACACGTCGAGCCCGGCCGTCTTGGCCCCGATGGCGGTGAAGGGGTCGACCACCGCCAGGCCTTCGCCGGCTTCGACCATGCTGCGCATCATCTGGTAGGTCTGTACACGGGTCTGGATCACAGGCGCAGGGCGCAGGCCTTGCATCTTGCCCTCCAGCAGCAGGCTCAGCGGGTCCTGGCCGTCGAGGCCGACCAGGGTCTGGCCGGCCAGCTCCTGCAGGGCAATGTATTTGTGCCGCGGTTGCAGCCAGCCGTGGGGTGCCAACAGTTGCAACTTGCCCACGGCCAGTTCCACGCAGTGGATGGCGGGGTAATCCGGGTTGTACAAGCTCAGGCCCAGATCGCTTTCGCGCAGCAGCAGGCTACGCACGATCTCCCGGGTGTGCTGGCTAGCCAGGTTGCAGGGGGTCTCACGAAAGCGCCGCCGCAGCGCCGCGACACTTTGCGGCAGCAGCTCCTGGGCCAGGGTGGGTGTACAGACCACGCGCAAAGGCGCGTCCTGATGCTGGCGCAGGCCGCTGGCCACGCGTCGCACCCGCTCGAGGTCTTCATACAAGCGGCTGACCTCGACCTGCAGTTCACGGGCTTCGCGGGTGGGTTGAAAGCGGCCGCGTGCGCGGGCAAACAGGAGAAAGCCCAGTTCCTGTTCGGCATGCTGAAGGGTTTCTTCGACAGCGGGTTGGCTAATGTTCAGCAATTGCGCTGCTGCACTGAGGTTGCCGGTTTGCAGGATCGCCTGAAACACCTCGATGTGACGTAGTCGCATGCGTGAACGCCCTGTTCAGCCGTGTGAAGGCAGCCGCTTCAAGGGGTGCGGATGATTTCCACGCCACTGGATACCAGTTCGAAGCGGTCATCGCTCAGGTGCCTGACCCGGTCACCAATGGCCAGACGATAAGTGGTCACGGGCGCGGCGATGGTGCCATCGGCATCTTGCATGGCTTCCTGGAACTCATGCACCGGATAAATCCGGCCTTCGGCATCCCTTGCATGAAATTGTCCGACGAGTACTGCAGCCATTTGATTTACAACCTCTGGAAAAACCACGAATTCGAGTCTGCGATAGACCACTGTTTTACTTGGGAGTTTTGCCGCTGCGGAAAAATATTCCAGCGCACCAAATGAGTGCGAAGGGGCCAGGCGTGCAGCAATCCCCTCACATCATCTATAACTTGATGCCCTTTAGCCAGTGAAGTCGGAAACATATATGTGCGCGGTGCGTTTGGGCGTCATGCGGGTCGGCTGTCTGCAGCCATGAAACCTGTATAAATGAACACGCCGCAGCCCCTTGGCAGGGAACTGCGGCGTGCGGAGTCAAGAAGGCCTCAAGCCGATTGGGGCATCTCGCCGGCCGCCAGTCGGCGATTGATGTCGGCGATCACCTCTGGCAATTCATTGATGGTGTCAATCAGGTAATGGGGGCGCGAGGCTTCGAACAGCGCATGAATACGCTTGCGCTCGGCATCGAGGGTGGCAGCATCCAGGGCACGATAGCCTTCGTAGGTCAGGCCCAGGGCATTGCCCGAGCACACCAGGGCCACGGTCCACATACCGGCGCGACGGCCTTCGAGGATGCCAGGCACGGTGTCATCGACCTTGACGCAGGCGGCGACGTCGTCGATGCCCAGCGCAATCACGTTAGCCAGTGCCTGGGCCGGCCATGGGCGGCCGTTGGGCACTTCGTCGGTGGCCACCACGTGATCGGCGACGTAGCCATTGGTGGCAGCCAGTTCAACGACCTTCTGCATGACCACGGCAGGGTAACCGGAGCAGGAACCGATCTTGATGCCATCCTGGCGCAGCTGGGTAATGGTCTCCAGCGCACCTGGGATCAGCGCCGAGTGAGTGGCAATCTTTTCGATCTGCAGCGGCATGAAGCGGTTGTAGATGGCGGTGACATCGTCATCGGTCGGCGCACGACCAAAGACTTTGGCGTAACGCTCGCTGATCTGCGGTTGGTCGCACAGGGTGCGGATGTGGTCCCACTTACCCATGCCCATCGGACCGCGCGCTTCTTCGATCGAGACCTGTACGTCGAACTCGCCGAAGGCTTCGACAAAAATTTGTGTGGGTGCGAAGGAGCCGAAGTCGACGACAGTGCCGGCCCAGTCGAGGATGGCAGCCTGCAGTTTACTTGGATTGTTGTAGTTCATTGAGGTGTTCCTTTATAGAGTCTGGATGCGATAAGGGTTGAACGGCAAGCCACGAATTTCAGATTTCCAGCACTTCCATCTCGCGCAGCACTTCGGCCACCGCATTTACTGCCGCTTGCATGCCGTCTTCATTCACGCAACCGATGCAGCCGACGCGGAAGGTTTCGACCTGGGTCAGCTTGCCCGGGTAAAGGATGAAACCCTTGGCCTTGACCCGCTCGTAGAACTCCTTGAACTGATAGCGAGGGTCTGTCGGTGCATGGAAGGTGACGATGATCGGCGCCTGGATCTCGGCCGGCAGGAAGCTGCGCAGGCCGAGCTTGGCCATTTCGTCGAGCAGCACCTTGCAGTTGTTGGCATAGCGTTGGTGGCGGGCGGGCAGGCCACCTTCTTCGTTGTATTGCAGCAAGGCTTCGTGCAGCGCCGCGACCACATGGGTCGGCGGGGTGAAGCGCCATTGGCCGGTCTTGGCCATGTAGGTGAACTGATCGTGCAGGTCCATGGCCAGGGAGTGCGAGTTGCCTTCGGCGGCGGCCAGCGCTTGTTTGTTGGCGAACACAAAGCCCATGCCGGGCACGCCTTCCAGGCATTTGCCTGAGGCGGCGATCAAGGCGTCGAACGGCACCTGGCTGGCATCGATCGGCAGGGCACCGAAGGAGCTCATGGCATCGATGATCAGGCGCTTGCCGTGCTGGGCGATGACGTGGGCGATTTCCGGCAGTGGGTTAAGGATGCCGGTACTGGTTTCGCAATGAATCAGCGCCACGTGGGTAATGCTGTTGTCGGCGCGCAACAGGCGGTCGACGTCGGCGGCAGTGGTGGGCTCGTCCTCGGCGGTTTCGAAGGTGCTGTATTCACGCCCCAGCACTTTGCAGATCTTGGCCAGGCGCTGTCCGTAGGCGCCGTTGATCAGCACCAGCACCTTGCCGTCACGCGGTACCAGGGTGCCGATGGCCGCTTCCACGGCGAAGGTGCCGCTGCCTTGCAGGGGCACGCAGTGGTGGCTGGCGGCGCCGTTGATGATGGCCAGCAGTTGTTCGCAGACGCTGGCGGTCAATTGGTTGAAGGCGTTATCCCACGACCCCCAATCCATCAGCATCGCTTGGCGAGTGCGCAGCGAAGTGGTCAGTGGGCCCGGGGTCAGCAGGATCGGGGCAGCAGTACTCATTCTGGTTTCCTCACAAGCGATGGGCTGAACGTACGGGGCCTAAGTTGCAATTTGTCGTGTTATCAATCAAATTGTTTATTGTTATGCCAGCCATAAGTCAGGCCGATAGATATGAACCTGTTCCAGCTCCGCGCCTTTGATGCGGTGGCCCGCGAGGGCAGTTTTACCCGCGCTGCCAACCGTCTGTTCATCAGCCAGCCGGCGGTGACCGGCCACGTCAAGGCGCTGGAAGAGCACTACCAGATCACCTTGCTGCGGCGAACCGCGCGGCGGGTGGAGCTGACGGAGGAGGGCATTCGCCTGGCGGCGATCACCCGCGCCATGTTCGGCCTGGCCGAGGAGGCCCAGGCCATGCTCGAAGCCAATCGACAATTGCTCACTGGCCGCCTGGAAGTCGCGGCCGATGGGCCGCACCGGGTCATGCCGATGCTTGCCAGCCTGCGTGCGCGTTACCCGGGCATCACCGTCAACCTGCGCCTGGGCAATGCCCAGGAAACCCTGGCAGCGCTAGTGTCCGAGCACGCCGATGTGGCGGTAATGACCGAAGTCGACCCGCGCAAGGGGCTGTATTTGCAGGCACTGACGCCATCGCACATGTGTGCGTTGTTGCCGGCCGGGCACGAGTGGGCAGGGCGCAAGGACATCACCCTCGCCCAGTTGCATCAGCAGATCATGGTGTTGCGTGAGCCAAGCTCGATCACCCGGCGTACTTTCGACGAGGCCTGTGGGTTGGCCAAGGTACAGCCGCGGGTGTTGCTGGAGCTCGACAGCCGGGAAGCGGTGACCGAGGCGGTGGCAGCCCAACTCGGGCTGGGAATTGTCTCGTCGGTGGAAGTCAGCCATGACCCCCGCGTGGTGGCGGTCCCGATCATCGGAGAAGGGCTGATCAACCGTCACATGGTCGGTTGCCTGGAAAGGCGGCGGGAGTTGCGGTTGATCAGGGCGTTTCTGGAGCTGGCGCCCGTCGATTAATCGGTGGCGCCGGGATCGCGGGCAAGCCCGCTCCTACAGGTGTACGCGTCCCTTGTAGGAGCGGGCTTGCCCGCGATGAGGCCAGTCCAGACAACAGAAAATCAAAGACTTTCGCGCACCATCTCCAAAAACGTCGCCACGATCCGCCGCGAACTCTGCTCACGCAAACACACCAGCGTCTCGGTCAGGCGCCGCTCGCAGTCAACAATCGGCAAGGCACACACCCGTGAGTCGGCACCGAACTCCGCGGCCGACACCACACCCACACCAATCCCCACCACCACCGCTTCACGCGCAGCTTCCCGGCCTTCGACCTGGATGGCCGGGCGCATGCGCAGGCCCAGGCGCTGCATTTCTTCTTCAAGTGTCTGGCGGGTCACCGAACCCACTTCGCGCAATACCAGGGGCGTGTCGTCAAGGTCCGCCAGGTGGATTGAATCGCGACTCGCCCACGGATGCTGGTGCGAAACGAATGCCACCATCGGGTCATTGCGCAAGGGCACGCAGAGCAGGCGTTCGTCGTTCACATCGCGCCCGAGCAGCGCCAGGTCGGCCTGGTAGTTGAACAGACGCAGCAGCGATTCGTCGGTATTGCCGGTCTCGATCTTGACGCTGATGCCCGGGTAGCGCTCGCAGAAGCGGGCGATCTGCGGCAACACATGCACGGGGGCATCGACCGCCAGCACCAGGGTGCCGGTCTGCAAAGCGCGGGAGTCCTGCAGCAGCTCGTGGGCTTCGGCCTCGCAGACGAACATGCGCTGGGTGATAGCCAGCAGGCGTTCGCCCAGGTCAGTCAGGCGCACCGAACGTTTATTGCGATGAAACAACAGTACGCCGAAACGCTCTTCGAGCTTGCGTACCTGGTCGGAGATGGCCGGCTGGGTGAGGAACAGGCGCTCGGCGGCGCGGGTGAAGCTGCCGTGCTGGGCGACGGCATGGAAGGCTTTCAACTGTGCATGGGAGACCGACATCGCAGTACCTCGAACAAGCTGAGCTTATATTTGAAATACGATAAATCGATTTCACTTATTAGTCAGTAATTGTTTCCATCGCTCTCAGCCCACCTGCGCAAGTCGATCGATTACCCAGGTGGGCCATGGGCCTTGGCGCGCAACAAGTCCAACAACAGTGGCATGCCGAGACTCATCTGACCAAGTGCGATCCCTACCGATCGTCACGCAAGTGCTCAACACAATAAAAAAACAGGCGTTTTTTCTAATTCTGCCGGCACACTCAAACCCTGAGGTCAGACTCACCATGAATAAGCAGATAGCAACCATCAAGCGTTGGCGCATGCAGATTTTTGCCATCACTTGGTTGGCCTACGCGGCCTTCTATTTCACCCGTAAAGCGTTTTCGGTCGCCAAACTCGGTATCGGTGAGGACCCAACCTTCCATCTGGACAAGATGGCCATGGCCAACCTCGATGCCATCTATCTGGCTGCCTATGCGGTCGGGCAGTTCACCTGGGGCATGCTGGCCGACCGTTTTGGCCCGCGCGTGGTGGTGCTGGGTGGCCTGGTGATTTCGTCCCTGGCGGCGGTGGCCATGGGCAGTTTTGCCACTTTCCCTATATTCGCCACCTGCATGCTGATCCAGGGCCTGGCGCAATCGACCGGCTGGTCTGGCCTGTGCAAGAACATCGGCAGTTTCTTTCCTGCCCAGCAGCGCGGCCGCGTGCTCGGGTTATGGAGTTCATGCTATGCCTTTGGCGGCTTGGTAGCGTCGCCGTTCGCCGGCTGGTGGGCTTACACCTACATCGGCAGTTGGCACGCGGCATTCATCTCCAGTGCGGTGGTAGTTGGCCTGGTGGCGGTGCTGTTCTTCTTCCTGCAGCGCAACAAGCCTGAAGATGTCGGACTGCCCGCCGTCGAGCCGGAGCCCGAGATGCCCGGCGGTGCGCCGACGTTGTGCAGTGTGTGGGCGCCTTTGCGGGAAATCTTTCGCAACCGCACGGTGCTGGTGCTGGGCCTGGCCTATTTCATGCTCAAACCGGCGCGCTACGCCATCTTGCTGTGGGGGCCGGTGATCGTCTTCGAACAGATGCCTTCGGTGGGCAAGGTCGGTGCGGCCATCGTCCCGACAGCCTTCGAACTGGCCGGTTTGCTGGGGCCCATCCTGCTCGGTCTGGCCTCGGACAAACTGTTCGGTGCCCGGCGCATGCCGGCCTGCGTGCTCAGCCTGCTGGCCCTGACCGTCACCCTGGCGTTCTTCATGGCTGCCATGCACACCGGCAGCGTGGCCCTGGTGGTGGCCTTGCTGTTCGTCATGGGCCTGACCCTGTACGGCCCTGACTCGATGATCAGCGGCGCGGCGGCGATTGATTTCGGCACCGCCAAGGCTGGCGCCACCGCTGCCGGGTTCGTCAATGGCTGCGGTTCGGTGGGGGCGATTCTCGGGGGCTTGCTGCCGGGCTACTTCGATTCGGTCACCGTGTTTATCGTCTTCGCCGGTTGCGCGCTGTTCTCGGCCCTGGTGCTGGTGCCCTACTGGAACAGCCGTCCGATCGGGGTTGGCGAAACGCCGGTCGCCGTGCCGAACAAGGCCATGGCTATTACCCCGCTGCGTACCTGAAAGTTCACCCGGCGACGCCGTTCTGGCGTCGCCCATCCCCCTCATCTTAATGGAGACAAGCCATGAGGCCTTTCTGGCTAGAGCAGGCGCTGCTGGACGATAGCTCGGCGCCCTGCGATCCCTTGCCCGGCGACAGCCGTTGTGATGTGTGCATCGTCGGTGGCGGTTACACCGGCCTGTGGACCGCCATCATGCTCAAGGAGCAGAACCCCGAACTCGACATCATTCTGATCGAAGCCGATATCTGTGGCGCCGGTGCCAGTGGCCGTAATGGTGGTTGCGCGCTGTCCTGGTCGGCCAAGTATTTCACCCTCGAGCGCTTGTTCGGGGTGCAGGAAGCGGTGCGCCTGGTCAAGGCCTCGGAACAGAGCATCCATGCCATCGGCGACTTTTGCCGGCAGTACGGCGTGCAGGCCGATTACCGCCTCGATGGCACACTTTATACCTCCACCAATGCTGCCCAATGCGGTTCCACCGATAGTGTGATTGCAGCCCTGGAGCGCAACGGCATCAATTCTTTTGCCAAGTTGCCCGTGGCCCAAGTGCAGCGCCTGGCAGGTTCGAGCAAGCACCTTGAAGGCTGGTTTTCACCGGCCGCTGCCAGCGTGCAGCCGGGCAAGCTGGTGCGTGGCCTGCGCCGGGTGGCGTTGCAGCTGGGCGTGCGCATTCACGAGCAAACCGCCATGAGCGGCCTGCGCGAAGGGCGCCCGGCCGTGGTCGAGACGTCCCGGGGCAAAATTCAGGCCGACCGCGTGGTGCTGGCGATGAATGCCTGGATGGCCCGCGCCTTCCCGCAGTTCGAGCGCAGCGTGGCGATCGTCTCCAGTGACATGATCATCACCGAGCCGCGCCCGGACTTGCTAAAAAAAATCGGCTTGACCAGTGGTGTCACCGTGCTCGATTCACGCATCTTCGTGCACTACTACCACAACACCCCCGATGGCCGGTTGATGCTCGGCAAGGGCGGCAACACTTTTGCCTATGGTGGCAAGATGCTCCCGGTGTTCGACCAGCCGTCGCCCTATGCGAAACTTTTGCGCAACAGCCTCGATGAATTCTTCCCGGCGTTCGCCGAAGCCGGCATTGCCGCGACCTGGAACGGCCCGTCGGATCGCTCGGTGACCGGCCTGCCGTTTTTCGGCCGCCTTGGCGCTGGCGGCAATGTCTTCTACGGCTTTGGCTATTCGGGCAGCGGGGTCGGGCCCTGCCATATGGGCGGACAGATCCTCGCCTCGCTGGTGTTGGGGCTGGATAACGAGTGGACCCGGTCACCGCTGGTCAACGGCCCGTTGGGCTACTTTCCGCCCGAGCCGTTTCGCTACCTGGGTTCGCTCATGGTGCGCAATGCCATCCGCCGCAAAGAGTACGCCGAAGATCGCGGCCATCGCCCGCGCCGCCTGGATGTGCGCCTGGCCAAGTTTGCCGCGGCGGCGGGCAAGGCCGACAAAGGTTAAAGGGTTTTTTTGTCGAGGGCAGGCAGAGCGTATAAACTGCACCCACTTTGGCCGGTCGCTACCTGAGCCGGCACCTGAAACCAGAGAGTCGAAATGGGCGCACAGTGGAAAGCCAAGCATAGAGAAGCAGCAGCCAACGCCAAGGGCAAGATCTTTGGCCGGCTTGCCAAGGAGATCCAGATCGCAGCGCGCAGCGGTGCCGACCCGAGCACCAACGCCCGCCTGCGTCTGGTGGTTGAACAGGCCAAAAAGGCCTCGATGACCCGTGAAACCCTGGAGCGCGCAATCAAGAAGGGCGCAGGCCTTCTGGGCGACCAGGTCCAGTACCACGCTGTTACCTACGAAGGGTTTGCCCCGCACCAGGTACCGGTCATCGTTGAATGCCTGACCGACAACATCAACCGCACCGTGGCGCAAATCCGCGTGCTGTTCCGCAAGGGCCAACTGGGTGCTTCCGGTTCGGTAACCTGGGATTTCAACCACGTGGGCATGATCGAAGCCAACCCGACCAGCCCTGATGCCGACCCGGAAATGGCCGCCATCGAAGCCGGTGCCCAGGATTTCGAAGCGGGCGAAGAAGAGGGCTCGACCCTGTTCATCACCGAAACCACCGACCTGGATGCGGTGCAAAAAGCTTTGCCAGAGTTCGGCTTCAGCGTCGACTCGGCAAAAATCGGCTACATCCCGAAGAACCCGGTCAGTGGTTTGAGCGACGAGCAGATGGCCGAGGTTGAGGAGTTCCTCAACGCCATCGACGACAACGATGACGTGCAGAACGTGTACGTTGGGTTGGCGGGTTAAGCATTGGGCTACAGCTGCTACGGGCACAGCACCATCCCGTAGCAGCAACAGTCTTGTCCGATACGAGAGGCCTTGCAGGCCTCGACGCAGCCTGCCGGCAGCTGCTACAAAAACGCTTCCAACGGCTGACACGATTCCGTAGCAGGGCCCGCCCCCTCGTCGAAGGTGCGCTGTCGCGCAGCAAACTAGGGG
>CAYVPI010000046.1:0-33070 GCA_964453495.1 uncultured Pseudomonas sp.
CAAAGTGGCTGAAGCCATCCACAAAGGCACCTTCAAGACGCCTACCGGCGACCTGTCGTTCGACGACAAGGGCGACCTGAAGGACTTCAAATTCGTGGTCTACGAGTGGCATTTCGGCAAACCTAAAACTGAAGTTTCTCCTCAGTAATCGGGTCTGACGATTGATAAAGCCCACTGTGAAAGCAGTGGGCTTTGTTTTACGAAAGTTTAAGGGCCGGAATCCCGTGATCCGGGAGCCGGCTCACCTGAAAATCTCAAAACCGTCACCAGCGGTTCGCTGGCAAACGCCTGCGCATAGGTAGCCAAAGACTACAGCGCCAGGCCGGGATATGACTCCACCAGTGAAATGCGTACAGGTTTTTAGGAGCGCTGTAATGCCTGAGATCTATCACTTCTTCCAACAGCTGGTTAATGGCCTGACCATTGGCAGCACCTATGCCTTGATAGCCATTGGCTACACAATGGTTTACGGCATCATTGGAATGATTAACTTCGCCCACGGCGAGGTCTACATGATCGGTTCCTACGTGGCCTTCATTGCCCTTGCCGGGCTGGCCATGATGGGGCTCGACTCACTGCCGTTATTGATGACCGCCGCATTCCTGGCGACCATCGTCGTCACCAGTGCCTATGGCTACAGCATCGAACGGGTCGCCTACCGCCCCCTGCGTGGCAGCAACCGTCTGATTCCGCTGATCTCCGCCATCGGTATGTCGATTTTCCTGCAAAACACTGTGCTGTTGTCTCAGGACTCCAAGGACAAATCGATCCCCAACCTGATTCCCGGGAGCTTCTCCTTCGGGCCGGGCGGTGCCGAGGAAGTTCTGATTTCCTATATGCAGATTCTGGTGTTCGTGGTCACGCTCATTGCCATGACCGGGCTCACTCTGTTCATCTCCCGTTCGCGTCTGGGCCGGGCCTGCCGGGCCTGTGCCGAAGACATCAAGATGGCTAACCTGCTGGGTATCAACACCAACAACATCATTGCCCTGACCTTCGTCATCGGTGCGGCCCTGGCCGCCGTGGCGGCTGTGCTGCTGAGCATGCAGTACGGCGTCATCAACCCCAACGCCGGCTTCCTGGTGGGTCTCAAAGCCTTCACCGCTGCGGTATTGGGTGGCATCGGCAGTATTCCGGGCGCGATGCTCGGCGGGCTGGTGTTGGGCGTGGCCGAAGCCTTTGGCGCCGACATTTTCGGCGACCAGTACAAGGATGTGGTGGCGTTTGGTCTCTTGGTTCTCGTGCTGTTGTTCCGGCCGACCGGCATTCTGGGCCGTCCGGAGGTTGAAAAAGTATGAACAGACATCTCAAATCGGCGTTCTTCAGCGCCTTGTTGGTCTGGGCCGTGGCATTCCCGGTGCTGGGCCTGAAACTGAGCATCGTCGGCATCCATCTGGAAGTGCATGGCACCGGTACCTTTACCCTGGCCACCATCGCCCTGTGCTCGGTCCTGATGTTCCTGCGGGTGCTGTTCAACGATCAGTGGAGTGCGTTGTTCCGCTCCTCCAATCGCGGCCCGCTGGTGCCGGCCAACGTCAGCAACTACCTGACCCTGCCGCGTACCCAGCGCTGGATTATCCTGGGGCTGATCGTGGTGGCATTGGTCTGGCCGTTCTTCGGCTCGCGCGGCGCAGTCGACATCGCCACCCTGATCCTGATCTACGTGTTGCTGGGCCTGGGCCTGAACATCGTGGTCGGTCTGGCGGGGCTGCTTGACCTGGGTTATGTCGGTTTTTATGCCGTCGGCGCCTACAGCTACGCCCTGCTCTCGCACTACTACGGCCTGAGTTTCTGGATCTGTCTGCCGATCGCCGGCCTGATGGCGGCCACCTTCGGCTTCCTGCTCGGCTTCCCTGTACTGCGTCTGCGCGGTGACTACCTGGCGATCGTAACCCTGGGCTTCGGGGAAATCATCCGCCTGTTCCTGCGTAACCTGACCGACCTGACCGGTGGCCCGAACGGTATCAGCAACATCCCGAAACCGACCTTCTTCGGCCTGACATTCGACCGCACCGCAGCCGAAGGCCTGCAGACGTTCCACGAGTTCTTCGGGACGCAGTACAACTCGATCAACAAGGTGATTTTCCTCTACCTGGTGGCCCTGCTGTTGGCTCTGCTGGCGCTGTTCGTGATCAACCGCCTGCTGCGCATGCCGATCGGCCGCGCCTGGGAAGCGTTGCGCGAAGACGAAATCGCCTGCCGTGCCCTGGGCTTGAACCCCACCATCATCAAACTCTCGGCCTTTACCCTGGGCGCCTGCTTTGCCGGTTTCGCCGGCAGCTTCTTCGCCGCACGCCAGGGCCTGGTCACGCCTGAATCGTTCACCTTCATCGAATCGGCGATCATTCTGGCCATCGTGGTGTTGGGCGGCATGGGCTCGCAGCTGGGTGTGATCCTGGCCGCGGTGGTGATGATCCTGTTGCCTGAGCTGATGCGTGACTTCAGCGAATATCGCATGTTGATGTTCGGCGCCTTGATGGTGCTGATGATGATCTGGCGCCCACAAGGTCTGCTGCCCATGCAACGTCCTCACCTGGAGCTGCGCAAATGAGCAGAGAGATTCTGAAAGTAGATGGCCTGAGCATGCGCTTCGGTGGCTTGCTGGCGGTCAATGGCGTGTCCCTGAGCGTGAAAGAGAAGCAGGTGGTATCGATGATCGGCCCCAACGGGGCTGGCAAGACCACCGTGTTCAACTGCCTGACCGGGTTCTATAAACCTACCTCTGGCAGCATCAAGCTCAATGGCGAAGCAATCGAAGGCCTGCCTGGCCACAAGATCGCTGGCAAAGGCGTGGTGCGTACCTTCCAGAACGTGCGCCTGTTCAAGGAAATGACGGCGGTAGAGAACCTGCTGATCGCTCAGCACCGGCACTTGAACACCAACTTCTTTGCGGGCCTGTTCAAGACCCCGGGGTTCCGCCGCAGCGAACGCGAAGCGATGGACTACGCCCAGTACTGGCTGGACAAGGTCAACCTGACCGAATTCGCCAACCGCACTGCCGGCACCTTGGCATACGGCCAGCAACGCCGCCTGGAAATCGCCCGCTGCATGATGACCCGCCCGAGCATTCTCATGCTCGACGAACCGGCTGCCGGCTTGAACCCCAAGGAAACCGAGGACCTCAAGGCGCTGATCGGTACCTTGCGCGAAGAGCACAACGTCACCGTGCTGCTGATCGAACACGACATGAAACTGGTCATGAGCATTTCCGACCACATCGTCGTGATCAACCAGGGCACGCCTCTGGCCGACGGCACGCCGGAACAGATCCGCGACAATCCTGAAGTGATCAAAGCCTACCTGGGGGAAGCGTAAATGCTGCAGTTCGAAAACGTTTCCACCTTCTACGGCAAGATCCAGGCGCTTCACAGCGTCAACGTGGAAATTCGCCAGGGCGAAATCGTCACCCTGATCGGCGCCAACGGTGCGGGTAAATCGACCCTGTTGATGACCCTCTGCGGTTCCCCGCGCGCTCATAGCGGCCACATCCGTTACATGGGTGAAGAGCTGGTCGGCCTCGACTCCTCGCAGATCATGCGCAAGAGCATTGCCGTGGTGCCGGAAGGCCGTCGCGTGTTCGCCCGCCTGACCGTTGAGGAAAACCTGGCCATGGGCGGTTTCTTCACCGACAAGGGCGACTATCAGGAACAGATGGACAAGGTCCTGCAGCTGTTTCCGCGCCTCAAGGAGCGTTTCACCCAGCGTGGCGGCACCATGTCCGGCGGCGAACAGCAAATGCTCGCCATCGGCCGCGCGTTGATGAGCAAACCCAAGTTGCTGCTCCTCGACGAGCCGTCGCTAGGCCTGGCACCGATCATCATCCAGCAGATTTTCGACATCATCGAACAGCTGCGTCGCGACGGTGTGACGGTGTTTTTGGTCGAGCAAAACGCCAACCAGGCGCTGAAGATCGCAGACCGTGCCTACGTGCTGGAGAACGGCCGGGTGGTCATGCAAGGCACCGGCGAAGCGCTGCTCAACGACCCGAAAGTGCGCGATGCGTACCTGGGTGGTTGATGCCACGTTGTAAAAAAACGGCCTACGGTTAATGCCAGTCAGTTAAGAGTCTTTTGCTGCAACGCATCTTTTGTAGCAGCTGGCGGAGCCAGCTGCTACGGATCGCGTTGTTACTTCACTGATCGGCATTAGCCTGTGGGCCGTTTTTTTTGCCCGGTACTGTAACGGCAAGCACCGAGCGCTCTCTAGTCAAGCAGGCCAGCGACACTTTCCCGCCAGCCACGCCTTACCCTCATTGACTATTGGAGCTGCACCATGAAAAACAACACCCTTGGCATGTCCCTTTCCGTCACCGCCCTGACCCTGGCACTGGGCTCGGCCCTGAGCCTGAGCATCATTCCAGCCGCCCATGCCGACGACAGCATGGAGAAATGCTTCGGCGTAGCCATGAAAGGCAAGAACGATTGCGCGGCAGGCGCAGGCACCACCTGTGCCGGCACCGCAAAAACAGACTATCAGGCCAACGCCTGGAAACTGGTACCCAAAGGCACCTGCGAAAAAACCGCCAGCACCACATCGCCGACCGGTTACGGGCAACTGGCAGCCTATAAAGCCAAATCCTGACCGCCTCCTGGCCTGAGTCGCGATCATGAACACTCAAGTGCTTGATCCAGTGCATCGAACCGCTCAAGCCGCTTGCTCGCTCCCAGCCCGTGTTGGGCTGGGGCTCAAGCCCGAATACTTTCACCCATTGCTCGAGGGCGAAACAGATGTCGGCTTTCTCGAAATCCATGCTGAAAACTACATGGGCGAAGGCGGGCCCTTTCACCACTACCTGAGCCAGCTTCAGGAGCGCTATCCGCTTTCCATCCACGGCGTCGGTTTGTCCATCGGCACCGAAGGTGCGCTGGACAACGAACATCTAATGCGCCTCAAGCGGCTGCTGGAACGCCATCGGCCACAGGTATTTTCCGAACACCTGGCCTGGTCGAGTCACGGCCCCTTGTTTCTCGGCGATCTGCTGCCTCTGGCGTACGACACGGCAACCCTTGACCGGGTCTGCGCACACGTGGAACAGGTACAGGAGACTCTTGGTCGCAACATCCTGCTGGAAAACCCCGCTACCTACCTGCAATTCAAGGCCTCGACCCTGGATGAGACCGACTTCATTGACCAGGTAGTACGCCGAACCGGCTGCGGGCTGCTGCTCGATATCAACAATGTGTACGTCACCTGCATCAACCACGGTCGCGATCCGGTGGCTTACCTGACAGCGCTGCCCCTGCA
The DNA here is from genome assembly GCA_964453495.1 of uncultured Pseudomonas sp. Taxonomy (GTDB): domain Bacteria; phylum Pseudomonadota; class Gammaproteobacteria; order Pseudomonadales; family Pseudomonadaceae; genus Aquipseudomonas. The sequence continues at coordinate 5,245 of CAYVPI010000046.1, forward strand.
CGCAGTGGAGCAGATTCACTTGGCCGGTTTCAGTGCCGATGCCGATGAGCTCGGCCACCGCTTGCTCATCGATAGCCATTCGGCCCCCATCGATGACGCAGTGTGGGGGCTTTATCGCCTTGTGCTGCAGCGCATCGGGCCGATACCCACGCTCATCGAAAGGGACAACGACCTGCCGCCCTTGCCCGAGTTGCTGGCAGAAGTTCACCTTGCAGACAGCCTGATCAAGAGTTGTGAGGTGCAACCATGAGCTTGCAGGGCATATTCAGTGCGGCCCTGTTGGCCCCTGGAAACAGCGAGGTGCCCGACTGCTTCAGCAGTCCGGCCCCCGCCAGCCGTTTTGCGGTCTATCGCAACAATGTCATCAGCGCACTGCTACGCGCACTGGCTGACAGTTACCCCGTGACCCTGCAACTGGTGGGCCCAGCGTTCTTCGACGCCATGGCCCTGGCCTATATCCAGATGCATCCGCCACGCTCGCGCTTACTGGTGGACTACGGCGATAACCTGGCCGACTTCATCGATACCTTCGGCCCGGCAGCCGGCCTGCCTTATCTTGGCGACATGGCGCGCCTTGAGCGCTTGCGTATTCGTGCCTACCACTCGGCTGACCATGCACCGGTCAGCCTCGCGGCGCTGGCCGAACTGATGGAGCAACCTGAACGGCTGGGCACATTGCACCTGGGCTTGCACCCTTGCGTATCGCTATTCAAGTCGAACTACGCGGTGTGCTCGCTCTGGCAAGCCCACCAGGAGGGTGGTTGCATCGAAAGCGTGAATCCTTACCAACCCGAAAACGCAATGGTGCTGCGCCAGGGACTGGACGTCGAACTGTTGGCTGTGGATAACGGCTTCCTTGCCTTTGTCCAGGCACTGCTCAATGACCTGCCTTTGGGCCAGGCCGCCCATCTGGGCTCCACCACCGATGGCGACTTCGATCTGGGCCAGTGCCTGGCCCTGCTGATCAGCAAAGCCGTCATCACCCATCTGTGCACTGACGAAAAGGCCGGATAATGAACTCTCAGACCGCTACCCGCCGCACGCCCTTTCAACTGTTCGAGCGCACCATCGCACTGTTCGAATCCATCCCCCACAGCCTGATCGCGTTCATTGCCCGCTTTTCCATTGCCGCCGTGTTCTGGAAGTCCGGGCAAACCAAAGTCGAAGGTTTTGCCGTCGACCTGATTGATGGCACGGTAGAGCTCGGTGTCCCCCACTTGGCAGGCTCGACCATCCCGCTGTTCAAGAGTGAGTACCACGTGCCGCTGCTGGCACCTGAACTGGCAGCGCACCTGGCCGCCTTCGCCGAGCACTTTTTCCCGGTCCTGATTCTGATCGGCCTGGCCACGCGTCTCTCTGCCTTGGCGTTGCTGGGCATGACCCTGGTCATCCAGACGTTCGTCTACCCAGATGCCTACCCCACCCATGGCACCTGGGCCGCCGTGCTGCTTTATCTGATGGCGCGAGGGCCCGGAGCGTTCTCCTTAGACCACTTGATAGCACGGCGTTAAAGCTGCTCCAGGGCCTGGGTACTTCGCTGAAAGCCATGCACCAGATAGTCCGCCAGCACTTGTACCCGTTTGGGCATACCTCCCTGGTAGGGATGAACGAGGAACATCGGCATGCTTCGGGTCTGGTAATCGCGCAGCAACCACTTCAGGCGCCCCTCACCCAGTTCGATAGGCAACATATAGGAAGGCAGGCGAACAATACCCGCTCCCAGCAAGGCCGCCTTCTTCAAAAGGTTGTAATGGTTGCTGGCAAAGGGACCGGAAACGCGAACCCGCAGCAGCTCGTGCTGTTGGTGGTACAACCACTCCTCCCGGCCGCTGTAGTGGCTGTTGAGCAGGCAACGGTGCTCGGCGAGATCCATGGGTGTCAGGGGTTCGCCATAACGGGCAAGGTAGTCCGGGCTTGCGCAGGTAACCTCTTGCATGGCCAACAGCGGCTTGGCCACCAGCCGCTCGTCATTGGCTACATTCGAGCGGATCGCCAAGTCGAAACCGTCACGCAATAGATCGCGGTAGGCATTGTTCAATTCCAGCTCGATCTGGATTTCAGGATGTGCGACCGAAAACTCCAGCAGCAGCCCTTCGAAAAAAGCTTCCCCCAACGAGACCGGCACCGTCATGCGCACCGGCCCGGCCATTTCATCCTTCAGTCGGGCCAATGCCTGCCGGGCTCTTTCTACCTGCAGCACCAGCGCCTGGGCTTGGGGCAAGAGCGCAGCGCCTGCTGCTGTCAGGCTCAGGCGACGCGTGGTTCGATGCAGCAACAACACAGCGTGGTTGGCTTCCAGTTGGCTGATGCGTTTGGACAGTTGGCCCTTGCTCCAACCCAATTGCTGGGCGGCCTGGGTGAAGCTGCCCGCTTCGATCAGCACTGCGAAGGCGGCCAGATCGTCCAATTCGCTCATTGATTGTTTCCAGATGAAAACCAAAGGTTGCCCATTAGTACGCTTATCTTCAGGAAAAACCACTCTAGACTGATGGCTCACCCGCTTTCACAAGGAAAGAGTCAATGAAAATCCTGTTGATCGGCGCCAGCGGCACCATCGGTTCGGCAGTTGCCGAAGAGCTGGCCCAGCGCCATGAAGTCCTGCGCATCGGCCGCACCAGCGGCGACTTCCAGGTCGATATCAGCGACAGCGCTTCGATTCGTCGCCTGTTCGAACAAACCGGCAAATTCGACGCACTGGTCTGCGCTGCCGGCAATGTGACCTTCGCCCCGCTACAGGAGATGACCGAAAAAGATTTCGCCCTCGGTTTGACCGACAAACTCATGGGCCAGGTCAATCTACTGTTGATCGGCAGGGAGTTCGCCAACGACGGCGCTTCGTTCACCTTCACCACCGGCGTCCTCAGCCATGACCCGATCCGCAGCGGCAGCTCGGCAGCGCTGGTCAACGGCGCCCTCGACAGCTTCGTGCGCTCTGCGGCGATTGAATTACCGCGAGGTCTGCGGGTGAATTCGGTTAGCCCGACTGTACTGGAGGAGGCCATGGGCAGTTATGCGCCCTATTTCCGTGGTTTCAAACCGGTACCAGCAGCCGATGTCGCCCTGGCCTACGCCAAGAGTGTGGAAGGCCATCAAACCGGCCAGACGTTTCGGGTCGGCTGAGCGAACGCCACCCTTGTGATCGGCGGGCAGCCTGAGTAACGTGGCGGCACTTTCCAGGAGACCACGTGATGCGCGCTGCCCGTTCCCTACTGTTCGTTACCCTGCTGCCTTTGTTCGCCGGTTGCCAGATGTTCGCCGATAAACCGACGAACCCTACCGCCGGAATGACCCGCATGCAGGGCGTACTCACGGGCGAAGGTGGCCACCTGCTGTTCCAGCCATGCCAGGAGCAGCGACGCTTCGTGGTCAACGACAGTGGCAACACCGGTGTCTTGCAGGAAGCCTCTGCCCAAGCTGGCAAGCCCGGCCCGATCTTTGTCGACCTGCTTGGCAACTTCTCGGCGAGCCAGGCTGGTGGCAACGACGGCCAGCTCAACCTGCACCAGGTGTACCGCATCGAACGCTCGGCCAACGCCTGTGAGGACCCCAACTTCAAGCGTCTGACCTTGCGCGCCAGCGGCCACGCTCCGAACTGGGACGTAAAAGTCAGCGGCAAGGGCATGGTGCTGGAGCGCGAAGGTCAGGCACCACTGGCCTTCCCGTACCTGGAAGAACAGCTTCCCGACGGTCGCTTTAACCTGAGCACTGAAGCCAACAACCAGCGCATCGAGCTGTGGGTGGCACCGCAACGCTGCGTCGACAGCACCACTGGCGCCGTTCAGCACTTGAGCGCCGAACTGCGAGTCAACGGCCAGACCCAGCGCGGTTGCGGCTATTACGGCGGCTCGCGTAACGAGTAAAGATCGGCACCGACCATCACTACACTGTGCCCGGCGTGTTTTTATCCTGACCGGGCACAGGCATTCCAGCTTATAATTGCCGGTTCGTGTAAAGCTGCCGGGGCGCCCCTGTGGCCCGGATATTGGACCCTGTCATGTTACGAATCACTGAACTGAAATTGCCTCTGGATCATCCTGACGAAGCCCTGCGGCCAGCCATCGTGCAGCGCCTGGGGATCGCCGACGATGAGCTGCTGGAGTTCACCCTGTTCAAGCGCAGTTACGATGCGCGCAAAAAATCTTCCGAACTGCAGTTCATCTACACCATCGACCTTCGCGTGCGTGATGAGGCCGCTTTGCTGCGCAAGTTCAGCGAAGACCGCAACATCAACCAGGCACCGGACGTCAGCTACAAGCCCGTCGGCCACGCACCTGAAGGCCTGAGCGAACGGCCGGTGGTGGTCGGTTTTGGTCCGTGCGGCATTTTTGCCGGCTTGTTGCTGGCGCAGATGGGCTTCAAGCCGATCATCCTCGAGCGTGGCACCGAAGTTCGCCAACGTACCAAAGACACCTGGGGCCTGTGGCGCAAGAACGTGCTCAACCCCGAATCGAACGTGCAGTTCGGCGAAGGCGGTGCCGGTACCTTCTCCGACGGCAAGCTGTACAGCCAGATCAAGGACCCCAGGCACCACGGCCGCAAGGTCCTGCACGAGTTCGTCAAGGCTGGCGCCCCGGAGGAGATCCTCTACGTCAGCAAACCGCATATCGGTACCTTCCGCCTGACCGGCATGGTCGAGACAATGCGCCACGAAATCCAGGCGTTGGGCGGTGAAATCCGCTTCCAGCAGAAAGTCACCGACCTGCTGATCGACGACGGCCAGCTGCACGGTGTGATCCTGGAAAACGGCGAACAGATCGACTCGCGACACGTGGTCCTGGCACTGGGCCACAGTGCACGCGACACGTTCCGCATGCTGCATGGCCGTGGTGTGTTCATGGAAGCCAAGCCGTTTTCGATCGGTTTTCGCATCGAGCACCCACAATCGCTGATCGACAAGGCGCGCCTGGGCAAGTATGCCGGGCACCCCAAGCTCGGTGCCGCCGACTACAAGCTGGTACACCATGCCAAGAACGGCCGTTCTGTCTACAGCTTCTGCATGTGCCCAGGCGGTACCGTGGTTGCGGCCACCTCCGAACCCGGTCGGGTCGTCACCAATGGCATGAGCCAATACTCGCGCAACGAGCGTAACGCCAACTCCGGCATCGTTGTGGGCATCACCCCTGACGACTATCCCGGCGGGCCGCTGGCCGGCATCGAACTGCAAGAGCGTCTCGAAGCCCACGCCTATGTGCTGGGCGGCAGCAACTATGAAGCGCCTGCGCAACTGGTTGGCGACTTCGTGGCCGGCAAGCCTTCAACAGAGCTTGGCAGTGTCGAGCCGTCCTACAAGCCTGGTGTTGCCTTGGGCGACCTGGCCCTGGCATTGCCGGACTACGCCATCGAGGCAATCCGCGAAGCCCTGCCGGCGTTCGACAAGCAGATTCGCGGCTTCGGCCAGCACGACGCAGTACTGACCGGCATCGAGACCCGCACGTCGTCGCCACTGCGCATCACGCGCGACGAAACCCTGCAAAGCCTGAATGTCAAAGGCCTGTTCCCGGCCGGTGAAGGTGCTGGCTACGCCGGCGGCATTCTCTCGGCCGGAGTTGATGGTATCCGTATCGCCGAAGCGGTGGCCCGCAGCATGCTTGGCCTGAACGACTGACAGCAATGTGGCAATGCCCTGCGTATGCCTGCGTGGGGTGTTTGCTACCTGTTCTCTAGATGCCGGCGCGCAAGACCGTCGCCGGCAACGCTTGCCCCTGTTCTGCGCAAGCCCTGACTTGCTCGATCAATGCATCCAGTTGGAAACCATGGGCTTGCAGCCAGTTCGGCTTATAGTAGGTTGTGGCATAGCGTTCGCCGCCGTCGCAAAGCACTGCCACGATCGACCCACTCTCCCCCGCCTCCTGCATCTGCTGCGCCGCCACCAGCGCGCCGATCAGGTTGGTTCCGCTCGAGGCTCCCACTCGCCGCCCCAAGCGTTCAGCCAGGTAATGCATGGCCGCCAGTGACAAGTCATCAGGCACCTTGACCATGGCATCGATGACCCTGGGCAGGAACGACGCTTCGACTCTTGGCCGGCCGATGCCTTCGATTCGCGAACCACAGTCCAGACGCAGACTCGCATCGCCACTGCAGTAATAGTCGAAGAACACCGAACGTTCGGCATCGGCACACAGCACCCGCGTGTTGTGCTGGCGGTAACGCACGTAGCGCCCCAGGGTGGCGGTGGTGCCGCCGGTACCGGGGCTGGAAATCAGCCAGCTGGGCTCGGCATGTCTCTCGAAGCGCATTTGCCAATAGATCGACTCGGCAATGTTGTTGTTCGCCCGCCAATCGGTAGCACGTTCGGCATAGGTGAACTGGTCCATGAAGTGCCCGCCGCTGTCCCGGGCCAGGCGCTCGGACTCGGCATAAAGCTGCGTAGGGTCTTCGACCAGGTGGCTCTTGCCGCCATAAAAGGCAATCTGGGCAATTTTTTCCTGGGAGGTGGTCGCTGGAATCACGGCGATGAAGGGCAAGCCCAGCAAGCGGGCGAAGTACGCCTCGGAGATCGCCGTCGAGCCACTGGACGCTTCGATGACCGGTGCTCCAGGGTGCAGCCAACCGTTGCACAAGGCGTACAGGAATAAAGAACGGGCCAGTCGGTGCTTGAGGCTACCGGTGGGATGGCTGGATTCATCCTTGAAATACAAATCCACGCCAGGGAAGCCCGCCAACGACAACGGAATAAGGTGTGTGTCGGCACTGCGCTGAAAATCCGCTTCAATGATGCGAATGGCTTCACGCGCCCATTTTCGGTTGTCGATCATGATCTCTACCCATTAAGTGCCAAACAACAATCTTAAGAAAATTCCTACAACTCACACAGGCACAGTCGATCTCCATTATCCCGCGCAACTGCTAGGCTCCCTAGCGTCAACCGGCAAACCACCTACTTATAACAAAATAGAATATAACTTTTGTTTTAACAACTAACAGTACGGGTTAGGGTGTGCCCCTAAATTTTCTGGATGGAGAGCGAACTTGCCTCTGCGTAGCACTTTCACACGTTTCTTTCAGTTGGAAGCTGCCAGCGGTCTGTTATTGATTGCAGCTGCAGCCCTTGCCCTGATCATCAACAACTCACCGCTGTCGTTCCTGTACAACGGCTTGCTCGATACCCCGGTGGTGGCCCAGGTCGGCGCATTGAAAATCGCCAAGCCGCTGCTGTTGTGGATCAACGACGGCCTGATGGCGTTGTTTTTCCTGTTGATCGGCCTCGAAGTCAAGCGCGAGCTCGTCGACGGCCATTTGTCCAAGCCCTCACAGGTGATCCTGCCGGGTGCGGCAGCCATTGGCGGCATGGTCGTGCCGGCCCTGATCTACTGGGCGCTCAACAAGGACAACCCGCCGGCCGTGGCTGGCTGGGCCATTCCGATGGCCACCGATATCGCTTTCGCCCTCGGTGTGCTCGCCCTGCTGGGCAAGCGTGTGCCAACTTCGCTCAAGCTGTTTTTGATGACCCTGGCCATCATCGATGACCTAGGCGCAATCATCGTCATCGCCCTGTTCTATTCCGGCGAGTTGTCGAGCCTGTCGCTGATGCTGGCCGGGGCCTGCCTGGTGGCACTGGTGGCGATGAATCGCCTGGGCGTGGTCAAGCTGGGCCCGTACATGGTCATCGGCCTGATCCTCTGGGTGTGCGTACTCAAGAGCGGCGTGCACGCGACGCTGGCCGGTGTCACGCTGGCCCTGTGCATTCCCTTGCGCACCCGCAACGCCGAACCCTCGCCCTTGCTGACCCTGGAACATGCCCTGCACCCTTGGGTTGCATTCGGTATCCTGCCCTTGTTTGCCTTTGCCAATGCTGGCGTTTCGTTGGCCGGCGTCACCCTGGAAAGCTTCACCCACTACGTGCCGATGGGTATCGCCCTGGGTCTGGTGGCCGGCAAAACCCTGGGGGTGTTCGGCCTGACCTGGCTTGCGGTCAAAGTGGGCATTGCCGCCTTGCCGGCCGGAGCCAACTGGGGCCAGGTACTGGGTGTGGCGATGCTGTGTGGCATCGGCTTTACCATGAGCTTGTTCGTCGGCTCCCTGGCGTTCGAACCGGGCGTAAGCCCCTATGCCGGCATGGACCGGATGGGCATCCTGACCGGTTCGTTCATTGCCGCAGTGGTGGGTTACACCTTGACCGCCATCGCCAGCCGGAAAAACTCGGCCGCATAACAGCCGATAAAAACAAAAAACCCCGATGCAGCCTTGGCTGCTCGGGGTTTTTCGTTTTGAAGCCGTGGTAAATCAGTGGGCTACACGGCTGGTACCGTTGACCGACATGATGCGCACGCGCTCACCCACACGGAAAATTTCGTTTTCCTGCACCTGCTGCACATAGGCACGCATGCTGCCATCGTCTTCACGCACGGTGATTTCCACACCCTGGGTACGGGTCAGGCCTTCTTCGGCAGCCGAACCGGCCAGGCCACCCGCTACGGCGCCGATTACCGCTGCGACGATGCTGCCACGGCCCCCGCCCACTGCACTGCCTGCTACACCGCCGACGATCGCGCCTGCACCACCGCCGATCGGGGTTTTGGTACCCTCGATTTTCACCGGGCGCAGGGATTCGATGGTGCCCATGCGCACGGTTTGCACCTTGCGCGCTTCATCGCGCGAGTAGGAGTCGCCGCTCAGGTTCGACGCGCAGCCGCCCAGCAATAACGACATCGTGGTGAAGGACGCCACCAGCAATACAGATTTACGCATTGGAACATCTCCATAAGTCAGATTTTCATTAGACTCCGCGTCTTGACCGCTGTCACGACACGGGCTGTATAAATTTGCTTCCATTCAGCTCTGGTACAGGCTGCCTTACCCTTAAGACGCTGAGGCCCGAGGGCATCAGCCAGCGTAGCTCGCAAGGATTTACATGGACTATTTCATCATAACAGTGACCACTGTGGCCGGGCTGTACTTCCACTGGTGGCTCTATGTCAGGATCAAACGCTGGATGGACCGCGACCAGGCCCTGGCGTTGGCCGGCAAGGATGAGCGCAAGCGCGCTTATATGCTGCGTTGCCTGAGCGAGGCGCAGGCACAGAAGATCAAGCGGCGTGACCTACCGGCTTGGCTTGAGCAGGCCGCCGCTCAATATCGTGCCGATTAAGGTGCCAGGCGCTCACGCTGCCAGCTACCGTCCTGCAGACGGTAATTGAGGCGATCGTGCAGACGGCTGGGACGCCCCTGCCAGAACTCGATACGCTCGGGCAGCAAGCGGTAGCCACCCCAGTGCTCAGGGCAATGGGGTTGAGTGTCGCTGAAACGTTCCTCGGTATTCTTGAGCAACCCTTCAAGCTCGGCCCGGTCGGCAATCACCTGGCTCTGGGGCGAAGCCCAGGCACCCAGGCGGCTGCCCAGCGGCCGCACCTGATAATAGGCATCGGACTCTTGTGCCGTGACCTTTTCTACCCGCCCCTCGATCCGCACCTGACGCTCCAGGGCCGGCCAGAAGAAAGTCATTGCCGCAAATGGGTTAGCCTCCAGCTGTTGGCCCTTGGCGCTGTCATAGTTGGTGAAAAAGGTGAACCCCTTCTCATCCAGCCCTTTGAGCAATAGCACGCGGCAATGGGGCCGCCCCTGTCCGTCCACCGTGGCCAGCATCATCGAGTTGGCTTCCACCGGCAGTTGCTCGGTCTTGACCGCCTGCTCGAACCATGTGCGAAACAACTCGAACGGTTCGGTAGGTGCCTGAGCTTCGGCCAGGCCATCGCGGGCGTATTCACGGCGCATATCGGCCAGGGTCTGGGTCATTGCTGCGTTCCTTTGCTATCAGTTGGTCTTGGCCGGTGCAGTCGATGCGACTTTCTTCGTGGCTGGGGCCGCTGCTTTCTTGGCAGGTGTAGCGGATTTCTTGGCGGCCGTGCTCTTGGCCGGAGCTGCTTTTTTCGCTGTGCTGGCTTTCTTGGTCGGCGCTGCCTTGGCCGGCGCCTTCTCGGCGGCCTTCACATCGGTAGTGGTAGCTACCAGTTCCGCCGGCGACGGTGTTGGCTGATTATATTTGCTCAGCAGCGCTACCAGGGTGTCCTGTGGCGTTACCAGCATTTCCACCCTACGGTTCAACGCACGACCTTCCTTGCTGTCGTTGGCCGCACGCGGCATGACCGAGCCCATGCCACGCAGGTTCAGGCGATCACGTTGCAAGCCGCTGAGACGGAAGATCGCAGCAATCGACTGAGCCCGTTCCTGGCTCAACTTCTGGTTGGCGGCGCTGGCACCGCTGGAGTCGGCATGGCCCAGCACCAGCACGGCTGTCTTGGAATCTGTCTCGATGACCTTGGCCACACGCGTGATCGGCCCGAGGGTGATCGGCAGCAGCATGGACGGGCGATCCGGGTTGAAGGAGCTGTCGACCGGGACAGTGACGATCAACACATTGTCACGGCGCTCCAATTCGAACTTGCTGTCCTTGAGCGCCTCGCGCAGACGCGGCTCATAATTGTCGAGCCAGGCCTGCATCACCTTGGGGTCAGGCATTGCAGCTGTCTTGGCCGCGTCCTTCTTGTCGCCGAACGGCCACCACCATTGGCTTGCACTGTCGGCCTTGGCGGTTTGGGCCTTGACGGCTGGGGCAGCCGGCTTGGTTTGCGCACTTGCGACCTTGTCCTTTACCGCTCCCTTGACCTCTTTATCGGCAACCTTGTTTGAAGCAAACGGCCACCAGGAGGAACCGCTGTCAGCAGCATTGTGTGGCGTTTGGGCACAACCTGTGGCCACCAGGCAGAACGCAAGCGCGAGGGATTTATGTGAGGACATCAGACTTTCACACCTTGAAAGGGAACGGGAAATCGAGCATGGCGCTCGCATCGGTAACTCTTTGAAACTATTTGCACAATTCGGTTCCAGCAGGTCGTCGGCAAGCCTTGTCAAAGGCAGGTACCCAGCACCCGCACCAGCTTCTGTGCCCGTGGGTCCATAAGGACATAGGGGCCCAGCGTGTTGGTGACGAAACCGAACGCCACGTCATGCTCGGGGTCGGCAAAGCCGACCGAGCCACCGGCACCCGGATGGCCAAATGCCTTGGCTCCAAGGCCGAAGGTTGCGTTGCCTACATCGGGTTGATCCAGCATACACCCCAGACCAAAGCGAGTCTGGGTCAGGAGGGTCTTATCCTGACCAACGCTATGCTCGCGGGTCAATTCCTCCAGCAGCTCGGCTTCCAGCAGGCTGCCATCGAGCAAACCGCTGTAGAACCCGGCCAGGCTGCGGGCGTTACCATGCCCGTTGGCAGCCGGTTGCTGCATACGCCGCCACTCCGGTTTATTGGTGCTGGTCAGGATCGATGGTGGGTTGGTAAAGGCCCGCGTGGACATGGCCTCAGGCTCGCGCATCGTGACCTGCAACAGGCGCTGGGCCGCTGCATCGCCCATATTGCCCTTGCTCCGGGCGATATGCGCCACCCGGTGGAACTCTTCGTCGGCCAGCCCTACGTGGAAATCCAGGCCCAAAGGCTTGGCGACCCGGGCCACGATCGATTCCCCCGGCCCACGCCCATCGGCACGGCGAATCAGCTCGCCGATCAGCCAACCGTACGTGATGGCGGCATAGCCATGGCCTTCGCCCGGTGTCCACCAGGGTGCTTCGGCTGCCAGGGCGTCGACCATGGTTTGCCATTGGTAGAGGGCTTCGGCGGGCAGCAACTCGCGCAAGGCCGGCAAGCCCGCTTGATGGCACAACAACTGGCGCAAGGTGATGGCCTGCTTGCCGGCTGCGGCGAACTCCGGCCAATAACGCGATACGGGCGTGTCCAGTTGCAGCTTGCCCTCGGCGACCAGTTGCAGGACCGTCACTGCCGTGAATGTCTTGGTGCAGGAAAACAGATTGGCGATGGTGTCGCTGTGCCAGGCACAGCTGGCGTCCTTGTCTGCAGTACCGGCCCACAGGTCCAGCACGGTCTCCCCACCGATCTGCACGCACAGCGCAGCACCGCGCTCCTGCCGATCATCGAACAACGCGGCGAAGGCTTCGCGCACGGCTTCGAACTTGAGCTCGTAATGGCCTTGAATCTGCACCCGGTGACTCCCCGCACGATCATTTTTCAAATTGGCGGGCATTGTTCCAGCCCGGGCCGATTTTGTGAACAGGCCCGAGCCGGGCGGTCAGCCCGGCTCTGGGTTTTCATTGCGCCGGCTCGGCCTCTGCCGGAGCTGCCTGGGGCGCTTGCCCGGCGTCGTCAACCGGTTCAGGAGGGCTGTCAGGCACCGCGCTGGCCGCTGTCTTGCCCAGCTGCTGCATGTTTTGCAGGTTGCTTTTGCGTACCGCGCCGACAAAGCCCTGGAAGGGAACATCGGTAATCCCGACAAGACCGAAATGACCGTTCTCGCCGTCGAGCAAGCGACCGGTAACCGGCTGATCGAGGTATTGGAACCAGTGCGCGCCGACGACCGACGGCTCTTGCATGGCGGCCTCCAGGAACTTCGCATAGGCGACGCCACGATCCTCTTCCTTGGCGACTTCCATCATCCCCGGCCAGAATGGCCCACGGTCACGTGAGCCGAAGCTGAATTCGCTGACCAGAACCGGTTTGTCCAGGGACCTCAAGCGGGAGAAATCATGACCATCCTGAGGCTTGGGCGTGTATAGGTTAAAACTCAGGACATCACAGAATTTGACGCAGGCATCCACCGCCTCGGGCGTACTGACACCAAAGCGGCCACCGAGCAGCAGGTGATTGGGCGCATGCCAATTGAGCGAATCGGAAATGGTCTTGAAATACGTTTCGGCAAATACCCGCTGGAAGTATTTGAAGTCGGCCTCGATCTCAGGGTGCTCGGCACTGGGCAGCGGTGGTTCGAACCCCGGATCTTCCATCAATTCCCAAGCTGGCAAGTCAATGCCCCAAGCCCTGGAAAGCCCGGCCTGGTTGCGGTACTTATCGCGCAATTGCTTGAGGAAGGCACGCTTGGCCGGCACATCGGTGGTCAGCCGCAAGGTGCCATAGGCCAAGGCGTAGCGCGACTTTGGATCATTGCCGGGGCCGGCCCAGGCCAATTCGTTGTCGGCAAAATACCCAACCAGCCAAGGGTCGTCACGATGGTCGCGGGCGGCGATGGCCACGGCGCGTTCGGTGGCCATGGCAAAACGCGGGTCGAAGGGATCCGGCATACCGCCCCACCAGTCGGCACCCGTGCTGATGCTGGCGTAGTCACCAACAATCGACAGCGGCAAGGTATAGGGCACTCGGCTGTTTGGCACCAGGCCCGAGTCGCTCCAGTCACCCAGGGTGTTGAAACCCCACGCTTGCAGGCGGTCGAGGGTGTGGCCCTGCCAGCGCTTGGCATCGAAGGCCGGTGGTGGGCAAGCCGGCGCGGCAGCCTGGTCGGTTTGCGCGGCCTCGACCTTGGCCGCCTCGGCTACGCCCGCTTTGGTCTCTTGCGGCTTCACGCAGGACTGTGCGTAGGCACGGGCCAGGTTGGCGGCATAGAAGTCGTACCAACGGCCATTGTTGTAGCCGCGGTCCTTGCCTGAACCATTACCATCGCGGTTATCGCCTTGGCCGTAATAGTGCGCCAGGGCGTCTTCACCCTGGGGCAGCGCGGCGAACATCCACTCACGCCCCTGGACGTAGGTGCGGCCGCTATCGGCACCAACGGCATTGACGCCCAACGAATAGAACGGGTGACCTTCAGGGGTGACCAGGTACCAGCGGCCATCGCGTTTTTCGGTGCGGAAGAAGCCCTTGGCGGCAAAACCCGGGCCTTCGATCCAGCCGCCGAATTTGTCCAGGGGTTGCTTGGTACGTTCGGCCAGCCAAGTCTTGAGCTGTTGCTGCTCCTTGTTCGCCTGCGATTTGAGCTGATCGTCGCTGGTAATCTTTTCCGGCCATTTGCTCCGTGAATACTGGCCGTAGCCATCGACGATTGCGTTGTACGCCGCTTTTTGCAGCTCATCACCGTTCTGCACGCCAAAGCGCTCGAGCAAAATGCTTTGGGCCACGGCCGGCTTGTTCATCGACAAGGTCACCGACGCCACTTGGCTGAGGTCGATTTCGCCGACGCTACTGGCCAACAGTACGCGTTGCCCGTCCTGCAGCCACGGCATGGGGGGGCCGGCGCGCATGCCCTGGGACAGCGGCGAATTGGCTCGCAACGGCACCAGCAGCGTCTGCGCCGGGCCGGCCGGCAGGTCGACGCGGCTGGTCAGGATCTTGCCGTCACTGCTCTGCACGGTGACATCGACCGTCAACGCCCAGTCCATGGCGCTCTGAATGCGCAGGGTCATGGCGCTTGCAGCAGACCAGTCCCATACACCACTCTGCGGCGTCAGACGCAGGCTCGGCCGCTCGACGGGGTTGAACACCACCCGCCGCAACACCTCGCCTTCGGCTGTCTGCTCCGCGTTATGCTGCGGCAGGCTGGCATCGACGGTCGCCACTTGGACCACATCGGCGGGGCGAACGAAGTTGAACAGCGTCTGCTGCGCCGCCCATGAGGGGGCGGTACACAGCAGTGCGAAAACAGCGGGCAGCGAACGGCGAATCATAGGGCTATCAATCTCCTTGAAAGCATTCCTTGAAGGCATTGGCCTTCATGACAGTGAATAGACAACGCACGGAGGAATTGATGCGCGGCCGCGTCAGGAAATTTCTCGGCGAAAGGGCGGCAGCGCATTCAGGATCGCCTTGCCGTACCGCTGTGTGACCACGCGCCGGTCGAGCAAGGTGATGGTGCCGCGGTCGGCCTCGGTGCGCAGCAGGCGCCCACAGGCCTGGATCAGGCGCAGCGAAGCGTCCGGTACGGCGATTTCCATGAAGGGATTACCGCCCCGGGCTTCGATCCATTCGGCCAACGCCGCCTCCACCGGATCATCCGGCACAGCGAAGGGAATCTTGGCGATGACCACGTGCTCGCAATAGGCACCCGGCAAGTCGACCCCTTCGGCGAAGCTGGCCAGGCCAAACAGGACGCTGGAATCGCCACCGTCGACGCGTGCCTTGTGCTTGTTCAGGGTTTCCTGCTTGGACAGGTTGCCCTGGATAAACACTTGCTTGCGCCAGTCACGGTCCAGGCCGTCGAACACGTCCTGCATTTGTTTGCGCGAAGAAAACAGCACCAGCGTACCGCGCGAGCCTTCGACCAGGTCCGGCAGGTCACGAATGATCGCCGCGGTATGGGCCGTGGCGTCGCGGGGGTCGGCGCGCAGGTCCGGCACCCGTAGCACTCCGGCGTCGGCATGGTGGAATGGGCTGGGGACAATGGTCGTCACCGCGGCCTTGGGCAACCCGGCACGCATGCGATAGCGGTCGAACTTGCCCAATGCGGTCAGGGTAGCCGAAGTCACCAGGGCGCCGTAGGCGACATTCCACAGGTTGCGCCGCAGCATCTCTGCCGCGAGGATGGGGCTGGCGTTGACTTCGATGTCGAACATCGCGCCACTTTCGGCCAGGGTCAACCAGCGCGCCATGGGCGGGCTGTCTTGCGGGTCCTCGGCAGTAAAGGCGGTCCACAGCTCCCAGTTGCCCTGGGCGCGCATCAGCAAACTGCCGAACAGCGGGTACCATTCTTCGGCTTGGTGGCTGGCGATGCCAATGCTGACCTCAGCATCCATGCCCTCCTTCAGCAGCTCGGTCAGGCGCGTGAACAGGTCGGTCAGGCGCGAAAAGCCCTTTTTCAGCTCAATGCCCATTTCGCGCATGTGCTCGGGTACAACGCCTGCAACGAAACGATGGCGCGGCCGCTCGCGGCCTTCCATGTCCTCACCGGCCCTGAAGTCGGCCAGTTGTTCGCAAGCACTGAACATGAACTGTTGCTGGGTCTTGATCTCCCGGGCCAATTCCGGGACTTGCTCGATCCACTTGCCCAGGTCGCCCGGCAGGGGATGCTGGGCCAGCAACTTGGTCAGGTTCTTGGCTGTCTGCTCCAACCAGTCAGCCGTGGAACGCAGCCGCGTGTAGTGGGCGAAATGGCCGATGGCCTTGTCTGGCAGGTGATGGCCTTCGTCGAACACATACATGGTGTCGCGCGGGTCGGGCAACACCGCTCCGCCTCCCAGGGCCAGGTCGGCCAGGACCATGTCATGGTTGGTGACGATCACATCGACCTTGCCCATGCCTTCACGGGCTTTATAAAACGCGCATTGCTGGAAATTCGGGCAATGGCGGTTGGTGCACTGGCTGTGATCGGTGGTGAGGCGCGACCAGTCTTGATCTTCCAGGGCCTGGGGCCAGCTGTCACGGTCGCCGTCCCATTTGTTGCCGGCGAGTTTCTCGATCATGCTGGTGAAGAGTTTCTGGCTGGCTTCATCGACTTCGATCTTGAAGCCTTCTTCTTCAAACAGCTGTGCCGTGGCACTTTGCGCATGGCCTTCTTGCAGAAGGATGTCGAGTTTCGACAGGCACAGGTAGCGCCCCCGCCCCTTGGCCAGCGCGAAGCTGAAGTTCAAACCGCTGTTGCGGATGAGGTCGGGCAGGTCCTTGTGAACGATCTGCTCCTGGAGGGCCACGGTAGCAGTGGCGATAACCAGGCGCTTGCCTGCTGCCTTGGCCGCCGGAATGGCTGCCAGGCTGTAGGCCACGGTTTTGCCGGTACCGGTGCCGGCCTCGACCGCGACCACGGCGGGGTCGCCGCTACGACGGCCTTCGTCATCGCACTCGATATCGCCCAGCACCTTGGCGACTTCCGCGATCATCAAACGCTGGCCGTAGCGAGGCTTGAGGCTCTTGGCTTCGAGAAAACGCGAATAGGCGCCCTGGATCTGAGATTTGAGTTCGTTGCTGATCATGGTTCTGGGGCGCGCAAGCCTGGATAAATTTTCAGTGTTTCGGATGGGGCCGCTATCATACCCCGCTATTGAACCTGGCGCTGAACGGAGATATTGCATGACGCCTTTTGCTATCCCTTACACCTTGCATGTACTGGCAGCCCTGATTTGGGTCGGCGGCATGTTCTTCGCGTGGATGATCCTGCGCCCGGCGGCGGCTGGAGCCCTGGAAGGCCCTGCCCGGCTGAAATTGTGGGTGGAAGTTTTCCCACGCTTTTTTGTTTGGGTCTGGGTTGCCGTGTTGATTCTTCCGATCAGCGGTGTCGGCATGATCCACATGCGCTACAGCGGTTTCGAGGCTGCGCCGCGCTTCGTCCAGGTGATGATGGGGCTGTATATCGTCATGACCGCGCTGTTTATTCGTATCCAAACATTGCAGCTACCCCAGTTGCGCCGAGCCGTCGAAACTGCCGACTGGCCCGATGCCGCGGCAACATTGGGGCGCATCCGACGTCTGGTGGGGATCAACCTGATCGTTGGCCTGCTGCTGGTAGCCATTGCTTCGGCGCGGCCGATGTTCTGACCTGCGTTTAAAAGCAAGAGCGACGCAGCCTGGCGGCAGCTGCTACGCGATGGTGTAAACCGAGGCAATGCTTGGTATAGCAGCTGCCGTCAGGCTGCGTCCCCGCGAAGCGGGCCGCCGTAAAGGCGGATCCCGCACGCACCTCGCCGCAGCACTTACAAGCGCTGTACCGAGACACTCCCCGCAGCCCCGGCTACTCCAGGTTGCCCCGGTGCCCCCGGTTGACCGGCGCGCCCACCTGCTGCCCGATAGAACAGGCAACCTTTGCTCGACCCGCCTGCACCGGCCTTGCCAGGCGCACCAGGCTGGCCCCCTGCGCCGCCATCAACCCGCACCTTGATTTGCTGCTCCGCAAAGTTGCGCGGCACCTGCAACCGCACCCGGGCACCGGCAGCGCCGTCGTGGCCATTGCCACCATCGCCCCCATCTGAACCTTGCCCCGCCTCGCCCCAGGCGCACCCGGCTGCCTGGCCATTGCCGCCATCCAGGCCGAAGTAACCCGGGGCACCTGCGCCGCCGCGCGCGTCGATGGACAGCTCCTGAGCCTGCAAGGATTGCACCTGCAAATCCAGGTTACGCCCTGGCATGGCCGGCTTCTGGTAGGTGCCGGGTGCCCCGCGGGCAGTAATCTGGCTGCCACTGGCCAATTGCGCCTGCCGGGCCTGCAAACGCAATTCGTGCTGGCCCGGTACGATGGCAATGCGCGCCTCATGCCCCAGGCGCAACACGCCCACGTTCAGTTCGGTCAAGCTTGAAGGGATGAGCAATGTGCCGTAGTCGGCCACATCCAGGCGCTCGAGTTGGACGATGCTGGCGTTGCCCGGCAAACGCATCAGGGAATTGGCAGCGACGCTGAGCACGTCGGCCATGGCCATGGGGCTGCACAACGCAGCGAGCAAAAGCAGCTTACGCATGGTGCGCCCCCTTTGCCGGAGCGCGCATGGACTGCACATGGAAGATCCCCACCAACAGAATTTGCAGGCGGTCGAACCAGCGATGGCTGCGGCCGCGCAAGCTGCGGTTGAACAGCAACACTTCCAGAAAGTGCAGCAACAGCAACGCCGCGCCAGCGGCATTGACCAACAGGTGGAATGGATTGAGGAAGGGCACCAGCAAGTTAAGCAACACCACCCACCAGAATACGACAGTGAGCGCTTTGCCCACACTCCAGAACCACTTCATATGCGCCCCTTGCAGCTTGTTATTGGAATAGAGGAAAGGTCGGCGTCGAGCTCATGCATAAGCCGCACCACGACGCGAAATCTTGTGCAACCACAGTAACGGCTTGCAGGCCTCTTATGCCAGAGGGGCGTTTCAATTCAAGCGCAGTTCCACCCGGCGGTTCTGTGCGCGCCCGGCTTCGGTGGCATTGTCGGCTATAGGCTCGGCCTCCCCCATTCCCAGACTGGAAACCTTATCCGCTGACAGGCCTTGGGTAATCAGGAGATCGGCGACAGCTCTTGCACGGCGCTCCGACAATTGTTGGTTGTAGGCTGCAGAGCCCCGGCTATCGGTAAAGCCGACAACCTTGACACTTTTGACCCGAGGGTCGTTGAGCGTGTCCATCAGCGTGGTCAATTTGCCGGTGGCAGCGGGCACGAGCTCATCGGAATTGACTGCGAACATCACAGCGCCTTCATCGTTGAGGGTAATCACATCAGACACAGGCGCCGGCGCCGGCGCGCTGGCCGGGTATTGCGGCAAGGGGCAGCCGTTGTGGCTGACCTGGGTATTGGCCGGTGTGTCGGGGCAGCGGTCACGGCGGTCATAGACGCCATCTTCGTCTTTGTCCCCATCCTGGGCGTAGCAGATCAGGCCGCCGGCAATCGCGCCGAATGCCCCGGCGCCAGCCGCCCATGCCGAGCTTTCGATCGACCCCAGCCCACCGCCGGCCAGGCCGCCCAGCAGGCTGCAAATCGGCCAGGTCCGCTGGTTGAGCGAAGCGCTGCCGTCACTGGAAGTGGTTGTGCAACCGGAAAGTACGCTACTGAGGAAAAAAACGGGAATCACAGACCTTGTGAACACACTCATATGAAATGCTCCTGTGTCACCGGCCTATGCCGGTCACACAGGAGTAAAGACCGGCCTGCATGAGTTCACAAGCCGGGGATGTCGCGTGTTTTAGCGGTTGATCTTGATCTCCACGCGGCGGTTCATGGCGCGTCCGTCAGCGGTGCTGTTATCGGCAATCGGCTGGCTTTCACCCATGCCGGTGACCGAAACGAAGTTGCTGCGAGGCACGCCGCTTTCGATCAAGTAGTCGGTGACCGATTGCGCGCGTTTTTGCGATAGTTTCTGGTTGTAGGCATCGCTGCCGACGCTATCGGTGTGGCCACTGACTGCCAGGCGGGCACTCGGTGCTTCCTGCTTCAGGCGCGTGGCAATCTTGTCCAGGCGGGTCTTGTCGCTGGCGGTCAGGCGCGCCGAATTGAACTCGAAGAGCACGTCGCGAATAACGATGACTTCTTCCTTGACCACAACAGCTTCTTCCATCACAGGAGCCGGAGGTGGGCAACCGTTGGCATCGACTTGAACGCCTTTCGGTGTGCCAGGGCACTTGTCGCGGCTGTCCGGCACGCCATCGCCATCCTCGTCGCCGTCGCCGTGTACCCAGCAGTAGCCAGCCGCCATACCCGCGCCAAGCAGGGCACCCCAACCTGCCCAAGTGGCACTTTCAGTAGCACCCAACGCCGCACCACCAACACCTCCAACAGCAGCGCATGTCGGCCAGTCGGTTTTCTGTAAACCTGCACAACCAGTCAACACACTGGTTATCAGGACCAGGGGTAATGCTGTGCGCATTATGCTCATTAATAAATCTCCAGGAGGAAAACAGCAAAAAAACCACACCCAAGAAGTAAAGACCGACCGATCCATCTCCGCCAGCAATAAGCCATGTTGTGAAATACGCCGGGTGGCACCGAAGTAGTTCAATAGAACAAGTACACGGGCCACTAGTGGCCTGTACGGTTAATTCGAGTACTCAAATTCGAGTCCAAGGGTTCGTCAGGCAAGGCGCCGCGACGAGTCGTAGCAGGGCTACGGCGAGGAGTGGCAACGCCGCCTGGCGAAGTCTTGGGCCGAAGTTGAGTGAACGAATTGACCACACAGGCCACTAGGCCGCGACGCCAGAGCCAGCTAGTCTTGGCAACAATAGAAAGAGGACACCCGATGACTGTTGGTTTTTCTTCACGCACGCCGCAACAAGCAATGGCTGCATTACTCGATCTTTATGCACCCCGGCGCCTGTTGCTTATTGGTGCACGCTTCCCAGCCCTGGAAGCATTTATAGCGGCGCACCCTGATGCTGAAGTGGCCGTGGCCGAACCCGGCCCGTTGCCGTCAGCATTGGCGGCGCAACGCTTTGATCTGGCGTTGGCAGTAGGCTGCCTGGAGCAACTGAGCAAACGCAGTGGCCTGGAGCTTTTGGGAGGCATCCGCAACCTCAATGCCAGCCGAATTGCTGTTTTGGCCGATCTGAATGCCTGTGGCTGGAGCGACACCGACTTTTATTCATTGGCACTGCAGGCCAGTGAACGCTTCAAGCGAGACGAGCAGGAACTGAGCCTGTTTACCTATGACTTGCGCGAGTACAAACAAGTACCGGACTGGCTCAATGCCAAGTTCTGGGCCAACCCACAAAATTTTGGCAAGTATTGGTGGTGATCGGATGAGTGTTTCAGTCTGCCCCTGCGGCAGCGGCAACCTGCTGGACGCCTGCTGCGGTCATTACCATGCCGGCCACCCGGCCCCTGACGCGCAATCGTTGATGCGCTCACGCTACAGCGCCTACGTGCTGGGCCTGATTGATTACCTGGTGGCCACCACCTTGCCCGCACAACAGGCCGGCCTGGACCGCCAGGCCATCAGCGACTGGAGCGCGCAAAGCACCTGGCTGGGCCTTGAAGTTGAAAGCGCCGAAGTCCTTGGCGGCCAACCCGAGCATGCCTTTGTCACCTTCACTGCCCGCTGGCACGATGCCGCCGGCGAGCACAGCCACCGTGAACGCTCCTCCTTCGTGCAGAACGCCGGGCGTTGGTATTTCATCGATCCCACCGTCGCGCTCAAGGCCGGGCGCAATGACCCTTGCCCCTGTGCCAGCGGTCAAAAGTTCAAGAAGTGCTGCGCCAGTTACATCACTGCCTGAGCCATTGCAGGCCTGACCGAGGGAACAGCCGGAGAAGTGCGATGCACGTACAGGCGCGAACCACCGCTATCTTCGCCCTCATCATCATGCTGGGCCTGGGTGGCTGTTCGACCTGGTTGACCGGCAACTTCGAGGACCCCGACATACGCCTGCTCAAGGTCGAGGTGGTCAAGGCCAAACTGCTGGAGCAGCAATTCAAGCTGCACTTTCGCATCGACAACCCCAACGATTCGAGCCTACCGATCCGTGGCTTGCAATACACCATCTATCTGAACGACATCCTGCTGGCCGACGGCGAATCCGACGATTGGTTCACGGTACCCGCCAACGGCCATGAGCATTTCGCCGTGCCGGTGCGCACCAACCTGTGGCAACACCTCAAGGAAATCGCCAGGCTGCTGAAAAAAAACGACCAGCCGATCCGCTACCGTCTCGAAGGTGAATTGGCCACCGGATTATTCTTCGGTCATGACCTGCACTTGTCGCGCAGTGGTGAGATAATCCCTGGCGATTTTATTCCGGAGTAGCTGCAATGACCCAACAACCCCATGTCCATGGCCCAGATTGCAACCACGATCATGATCACCACCACGACCATGATCACGGCCACGTTCACGGCCCGCACTGCAACCATGAGCCGCAAGAGCCTGTGCGCAACGCCCTGAAGGACGTCGGTCGCAACGACCCTTGCCCCTGCGGCAGCAACAAGAAATTCAAGAAGTGCCACGGCGCCTGAGCCGGGCAAGCGAAAACGGCCTGGTGACAGGCCGTTTTATTTGCAAATAAAGGCCCTGCCCCTCCTTGCGTGGCGTCATCGCGCTCACTAACGTAGCGCCTTTCCGTTGCCACACCCGCAGGAGCCTTGCCATGGCGTCGCCAGCCCTTACACATTTCCTTCCAAGGTTCGGCGCCGCCGCAGCGATGGTCGGCCTCCTGAGCCTTACGGGGTGCCAGGCTTGGCTCGGCGGCAAACACACAGACAGCCTGGTGCCCACCACCGGTGTGCAGCCGCTCAAGGGCTTGGCGCAGAACGTCTCGGTACGGCGCAATGCCATGGGCATGCCGCTGATCGAAAGCAGCAACTTCCACGACGCCTTGTTCGCCATGGGCTATGTGCATGCCAGCGACCGCATCAGCCAGATGGTCGGCATGCGCCTGATCGCCCAGGGCCGCCTGGCCGAAATGGCCGGCCCCGGGGTCCTGGAAATTGACCGTTTCATGCGCACGGTCAACCTGAAAAAGGACGCCAATGCGCTCTACGCGGCTGCCTCGCCGCGCCTCAAACGCTTCTTCGAAGTCTATGCGCGCGGCGTCAACGCCTACCTGTTCCGCTACCGCGACAACCTGCCGATGGACCTGGCCGAATCCGGCTATCGCCCCGAGTACTGGAAACCTGAAGATTCAGCACTGATCTTCTGCCTGCTCAACTTCGGCCTTTCGGTCAATCTTCAGGAAGAAATCTCGGCCCTGGTGCTGGCGCAGAAAGTGGGTAGCGACAACCTGGCCTGGCTGATACCGAGCTACCCTGACGAACCACTGCCGTTTGATGAAGCCGGCAAACTCAAGGGCCTGAACCTGGGCGGACAGATCCCGGGCCTGGGTGAGCTGAACAAGGTTGCCAGCCAACTGGCCGACCTCAGCATGCTGGGCGTGGCCGCCTCGAACAATTGGGCCATTGCGCCACAACGCAGCCGCACCGGCAAAAGCCTGCTGGCCAACGATACCCACTTGCCGATCGCGATTCCGTCGGCCTGGAACTACGTGCAGATCCGCTCGCCGAAGTACCAGGCAGCCGGCATTTCCATTGCCGGCGTGCCGGGCATCGTCGCAGGCTTCAATGGCAAGCTGGCCTGGGGCATGACCATGGTCATGGGCGATAACCAGGACCTGTACCTGGAAAAAGTAAAACGCGAAGGCAACCGCCTGCTTTACGAGGTCGACGGTAAATGGCAGCCCGCCATCGTGCGCAACGAGACCTTCTTTATCAAAGGCCAGCGGCCAATTCGCGAAACCGTGTATGAAACCCGCCACGGGCCGCTGCTCAACAGCGCCCTGGGCGAACACAAGCATGGCCTGCAACCCCAGGCCTTCAACAGCGGCCTGGGCCTGGCGCTGCAGACGCCCGACCTTGCGGGCGACCGCAGCATGGATGCCCTGTTCGACCTGTCTCGCGCCCAGAACGTGGAAAAAGCCTTCGAAGCCAGCCGCGAAATCCGTGCGTCGGCATTGAACCTGATATTTGCCGATGCACAGAACATCGGCTGGCAGGTCAGCGGGCGTTTCCCCAACCGTCGCGAAGGCGTCGGCTTGTTGCCTTCGCCGGGCTGGGACGGGCGTTATGACTGGGATGGGTATGCCGACCCGATGTTGCACCCCTACGACCAGGATCCGGCCCAAGGCTGGCTGGGCACCGCCAACCAGCGCACCGTGCCCCGTGGCTACGGCATGCAGCTGTCCAACTCCTGGTATTACCCCGAGCGCGGCGAACGCATCGCCGAACTCGCCGGCACCGGCAAACACGACTCGCGTAGCATGATCGCCATGCAGTACGACCAGACCACGCCGTTCGCCGCCAAGTTGAAAAAGATGTTCGAAGCCCCGGGCATGGCCCAACCGCTCAAGCAGGCTATCGATGCGCTGGCGGAAAATGAGCGCAGCAAGGCCCGCGAGGCCTACAGCCGCTTGATGGCGTTCGATGGCAAGCTTTCCGCGCAGTCGGCAGACGCTGCACTGTATGAATTGTTCCTGCAGGAGAGCGCCAAGCAGACTTTCCTCGATGAACTGGGCCCCGAATCCAGCCCGAGTTGGAAGGCTTTTGTCGCCAACGCCGACCTGTCCTATTCGGCCCAGGCCGACCATTTGCTCGGCCGCGAAGACAGCCCTTACTGGGATGATGTCAAGACAGCACAAAAAGAAGACAAACCGGCGATCCTCGCGCGCAGCCTGGCTGCCGCCATCAACAGCGGCGAAAGCCTGTTGGGTGGCGACCGCAGAAGCTGGCAGTGGGGCAAGCTGCACCGCTACACCTGGACGTCCGAGAGCAGCAAACTGGCGCCCTTCATGAGTGTCGGCCAACGTGCCGGCATCAATGCCTTGAGCCGTTACCTGAACCGCGGCCCCAGCCCGGCCGGTGGCGACCATACCACCTTGAACACCTCGGCTTACCACTGGGGCCAGGACTTCGACACTTGGCTCATCCCATCCATGCGCATGGTGGTCGACTTCAGCCAGGCAGAACCCATGCTCGGCCTTAACAGCACCGGCCAATCGGGTAACCCGGCCAGCCCGCATTACGCCGACGGCATCGACGCCTGGCTCAAGGGCCAGTACGTGAGTTTCCCGATGCAACCGCAAAACTTCGACAAGACTTACGGCAACAAACGCTTGACCCTGGTGCCGGGTAAATAGTGCTGCGCTGACCAATCCTGACATGGAATCCAAGGACCGCACGATGAAAAAAACATGGCTGACGCTTTCTGCCTTGGCACTGTGCATCTGGGTAGGTACTAGCCCGGCCGAGGAATACAAAGCGTTGCGCTTCGGTGTCGATCCTTCCTACGCCCCCTTTGAGTCCAAGGCTGCCGATGGCAGCCTGGTTGGCTTCGACATCGACCTGGGCAATGCAATCTGCGTCGAGCTGAAAGTCAAATGCAAATGGGTCGAAAGCGATTTCGACGGCATGATTCCAGGCCTGCAGGCCAACAAGTTCGACGGCGTGATTTCATCGATGACTGTCACCCCAGTGCGGGAAAAAGCCATCGACTTCTCCGATGAGCTATTTTCCGGCCCAACGTCCTTCGTGTACAAAAAAGGCTCCGGCCTGAGCGCTGATGTAGCCTCGTTGGTCGACAAGACCGTTGGCTACGAGCAAGGCACTATTCAGGAAACCTTTGCCAAATCGGTACTGGAAAAGGCTGGCGTAAAAACCCAGGCGTACCCGAATCAGGACCAGGTCTATGCCGACTTGGTATCCGGGCACCTCGATGCCTCTATCCAGGACATGCTGCAGGCCGAACTGGGCTTCCTGAAATCGCCTCAAGGTGCCGACTTCGAAGTCAGCGAAGCGCTCGACAGCCCCTTGTTGCCCGCCAAGACCGCGATCGGCATCAAGAAAGGCAACACCGAACTAAAGGCGCTTTTGAATAAGGGCATCAAAGCTTTACGTGATAACGGTACCTATGCCAGGTTGCAGAAAAAGCACTTTGGCGACTTGAACCTGTACAGCGGCAAGTAAACCCTGACGCACGCTCATTGGCTCCATGGCAGTGAGTGCTGCTTTGCAAAGTCGAGCCGGTCAAAGCCTATGGCCGACACGGCTGGAAGCTCTATGCTTATATCGTCATGCCGTCGGCGTCACTGGCTGGCTTTTCTCGGCCCTGTTCCCAGGATTTTTCATGCACCATCGCATCCACGCATTACTCGCCCCAATGCCTGGCACTGCCCGGCAGATCCACAGTTTCCATTTTGGGCCCCAGGGTGCCGGCAAGGTCTACATCCAGGCCTCGTTGCATGCCGACGAGCTACCCGGAATGCTCGTGGCCTGGCACCTCAAGCAGCGCCTGGCGGACCTGGAACGCCAGGGCCTGCTGCGCAGCGAGATTGTGCTGGTGCCCATCGCCAACCCTGCGGGCCTGGATCAAGTGCTGATGGATGTGCCCTTGGGACGCTACGAGTTGCAGAGCGGCGAAAACTTCAACCGTCATTTCCTCGACCTGAGTGACGAAGTCGGCGACGAAATCGAGCCGCACTTGAGCCACGACCCGCAACACAATGTCGAACTTGTGCGTTCAAGCCTGCGCCGTATCCTGACGCGCCTCACTGCTGCCACCCCGCTGCACTCCCAGCGCCTGACCCTGCAACGGCTGGCCTGCGATGCCGACATGGTGCTGGACCTGCATTGCGATTTCGAGGCAGTGGAACACCTCTACACCACGCCCGAAGCCTGGCCCCAGGTCGAGCCGCTGGCACGCTACCTGGGCACCCAGGCCAATCTGCTGGCCACCGACTCGGGCGGGCAGTCCTTCGACGAATGCTTCACCCTGGTTTGGTGGCAGTTGCAACAGCGCTTTGGCGAACACTATCCGATCCCCCAGGGCAGCTTCTCGGTCACTGTCGAATTGCGCGGCCAGGGCGATGTCTCCCATCCGCTGGCCACTGCCGACTGCGAAGCGATCCTTAATTACCTGGTGCGTTTCGGCGCCATCGAGGGCGAAGCCGCCCCGTTGCCGCCGCTGCCCTACCCGGCGACGCCATTGGCGGGAGTCGAGCCGGTGGCCACTCCGGCAGGAGGCCTGCTGGTGTTCCATGCCGTACCCGGGCAGTTTCTTGAGGCGGGTGAATTGATCGCCGAGATCATCGACCCACTCAACGACAGCGTGACCCCGGTGCGCAACGAACAAACAGGATTGCTATACGCCCGCTCGCTGCGGCGCATGGCCACTGCCGGCATGGTGGTTGCACACATTGCCGGCCGCGAGGCTTATCGCAGTGGCTATTTACTGGCGCCTTGAAGGCCTGCAAAGACCCGCACCCCGAAATAGTCAGGCAACGGGTGCAGGGGGTGGCTCATCCGGCAGGGTGGGTTCGCCCGGCTCGGTGGGCTGCGCTGGTTGCGGCGTATCGGGGTCGGGTTGCCCTGGGATGCCACCGGCCATGCTGAAATGCGGGTGCGCCAGCAGCGACCAGGCCAGAACACCCACGTGATTGGGCTCGAGACTGGCCAATTTGGCCGTGATTTTCGGGTCGATTTTCATAAGGCACTCCTGAGCGAGGTCCGATCCGATCCGGCTTGCCTCATGCAGGCCGGAACAATTCAACCGTTGGAGTGCCTGGTGACGAAGGAATTCCTTCGCGGTTGGCTCAGGTGCGCGGCAAGGTCACGCCACGCTGACCCTGATACTTGCCACCACGGTCCTTATAGGAAACTTCGCACTCCTCATCGGACTCCAGGAACAGCATCTGCGCCACGCCTTCGTTGGCGTAGATTTTCGCCGGCAGGGTCGTGGTGTTAGAGAACTCCAGGGTGACATGACCTTCCCACTCAGGCTCGAGCGGTGTCACATTCACGATAATCCCGCAGCGGGCATAGGTGCTTTTGCCCAGACAGATGGTCAGGACATTACGCGGAATGCGGAAGTATTCGACAGTGCGGGCCAGGGCGAAAGAGTTCGGCGGGATGATGCAGACATCGCTCTTGACGTCGACAAAGCTCTTTTCATCGAAGTTTTTCGGATCGACGGTCGCCGAATTGATATTGGTGAACACCTTGAATTCGTCGGCGCAACGCACATCGTAACCGTAGCTCGAGACCCCGAAGGAGATCAGCCGGTCTGCGCCTTCGCCGCGCATCTGGCGCTCGACGAAAGGCTCGATCATGCCGTGCTCTTGCGCCATGCGGCGAATCCACTTGTCCGATTTGA
>CAYVPI010000047.1:0-33056 GCA_964453495.1 uncultured Pseudomonas sp.
GCCATTGGCCCTGTTCGTGTGGCAGGAAGGCCGACTGTGGATTGAGTTTCAATTGTTCGGCCAGGACCTGTCGCGCTTGGTCAGTCAGGCCCTGGCGCTCCAATACCTGGACGTGCAATGCGACCGCCTCGAGGTTGCCTGGCTCCAGTACCCGGCAGCGTTGCAAGGCTGCGAGTGCTTCAGGGTAATCACCGCCGTGCAGGTGCAGCCGGGCCAGTAGTAATTGCGCGGCGCTGTCATCCTGTTCGGCTTCCAGGACCCTTACGTACTCGTCCAGCACGGTTTGCAGCGGCCCGAAATACAAGCCCAGTTCATCAGGGCTCAGGCCAAGCATGGCCCTGGCTGCGGCGAAACGGATGCTGTGGTCGTCATCATCCAACAGCGGGCCGAGGAGCAGGCTTCGTTGCGGGCCCGGAACCAGCCCGACCACACTGTCGATGGCAGCCTGGCGCACCAGTGGCGAAGGGTTGTGCAGGTCTTCTCCGGCAAGCTTCAGGGCTTGGGGGCTGGGGTAATTGGGCAGTTCGGCGTGCAGGCTGGCGCGGCGAATGTCCGGCAGGTCGCTGCGCGCCAGTTGCTGGTAAAGCACCCGCGCCGCGCCGGGCAAGCCGTTGTGAGCGCGCTCCAGTGCCTGGGTGTAGCCCTGGGTGATGGCCTGGGGAGGCTCGGGAGCATCATCTTTTAATAAAAACCAGCCAGTGCCCAGCACGACGACCAGGATCAGGCCGATGGTTGTGAAGCGAGATGCCTTGGGCATGCGCGAATCCGAAACTCATAAAAGGCGCTCAGCTTCGGTCAGCTGGCCATGGGAGTCAAACATCTTGCAATCGATCAGCTGAACAGCCCGGCGGCGATATTGATGGTGAACCCCAGAATCGCAGTGTTGAATAAAAAGCCGATCATCGAATGGGCCAGCACTACCTTGCGCAAGTCCCGGGTGGCGACACCAACGTCGGCGGTCTGCACCGCAATGCTGAGGGTGAAGGAGAAGTAATGGAAGTCCCAATAGTCCGGGTTGCGCTCGTCGCCGGCAAAGCGCAACCCAGGCCCCTTGCCCTCATCGGTGTAGAACAACCGCGCATAGTGCAGGCTGAACACCAGCCCGATCACCAACCAGGAGCCGAGTATCGTAAGCCCCGTGTAGCCGTAATGCAGAAGGCGGGCCTGAGTCTGCAATTCCCGGCTGCCGGCAAGCGCCAGGGTGATGGCCGCCAGACTGGCAATGGCGGCCACGCAGACGGTAAACAGCACCAGGCCGGCATTTTCATCCTCGATCTGCGCCACGCGTTTGACCTGCTCAGGCTTGGCCCGCAGGGTCAGCCAGAAGATCAACAGGATGTAGACCCAGACACCGCTGTTCCAACCAGCCAGGAACTTGTTCACCAGGCCTTCGACCGGTATCAGGTAACCGGCCAGGCAACCGATGACGGCTGCGGCGGTGAGGCGAGGGTGGGTGCGTGTCAGACGGGCAAAGGCCATGAGTATCCACGATCAAGGTGTTGCCCAGAACTGTAGCAGCTGCCGCCGGGCTGCGTCCGCGCGCAAAGCGGGCGTAGACAAGACAGTTGCTGCTACAGGGATTCTGCGCGTTCGGCGGTTCTGCGAGGCGCTTTGCTTCTCCCGGCAAGGCGCATCACCACCACGAAAAACACCGGCACGAACACCACCGCCAGGGTGGCGCTGAGCATGCCGCCGATCACGCCGGTGCCGATGGCTTGCTGGCTGGCGGAGCTGGCACCGGTGGCGATGGCCAGAGGGACCACGCCGAGGATGAAGGCCAGGGAGGTCATCACGATCGGCCGTAGGCGTAGGCGGGCAGCCCGGACAGTGGCGTCGACCAGATCGTGGCCTTCGTCGACCAGGTGCTTGGCGAACTCGATGATCAGGATCGCGTTCTTGGCCGACAGGCCGATCAGGGTGATCAGGCCGACCTTGAAGAACACATCGTTGGGCATCCCACGCAAGGTCACGGCCAATACCGCCCCCAGCACCCCGAGCGGGACCACCAGCAATACCGAGGTGGGGATCGACCAGCTCTCGTACAACGCCGCCAGGCACAGGAACACCACCAGCAGCGAAAGCCCCATCAGGATCGGTGCCTGGTCGCCCGACAAGCGCTCTTGAAGCGACAGGCCGGTCCACTCCAGGCCCATGCCCAAGGGCAATTGTGCGACCAGGCGCTGAATCTCGCCCATGGCGTCGCCCGAGCTGTGGCCCGGCGCCGGTTCGCCGGAGACGGCGATGGCCGGGTAACCGTTGTAGCGGGTCAATTGCACCGGTGCCTGTATCCAATGGGCCTGGGTGAAGGCCGAAAGCGGCACCATGGCGCCTTTGCTATTGCGCACGTGCATCTTGAGCAGGTCGTCGACCTGGCTGCGCTGGTCGCCTTCGGCCTGGACGATGACGCGCTGCATGCGGCCCTGGTTGGGGAAGTCATTGATGTAGGCCGAACCGACTGCAGTGGCCAGTACCGTACCGATATCGGCAAAGGAGACGCCCAGGGCATTGGCCTGGTTGCGGTCCACTTCCAGCTGCACCTGCGGGCTTTCAGCCAGTGCACTTTCGCGCACGTTGGCCAGCATCGGGCTCTTTTTTGCGGCCGCCAGCAGTTGGTCGCGCGCCGCCATCAGCGCCGCGTGCCCGAGGCCGCCACGGTCCTGCAGGCGGAATTCGAAGCCACTGGAATCGCCCAGGCCGTCGACCGGCGGTGGCAGTACCGAAAACACCACCGCTTGCTTGATGGCGCCAAACGCGGCATTCGCCCGTTCGGCGATGGCGGCGGCCGAGTCCTGGCTGTCGCGTTCAGACCAGTCCTTGAGGGTGGTAAAGGCCAGGGCAGCGTTCTGGCCACTGCCGGAAAAGCTGAAGCCCAGGATCACCGTGCTGTCGGCAACGGCCGCTTCCTCGGCGTTGTGCGCCTCGATCTGTTCGGCTACCTGCACCGTGCGGTTCTTGCTTGCCCCGGGAGGCAGCTGAATGTCGGTAATGGTGTAGCCCTGGTCTTCGACCGGGAGGAAAGAGGAAGGCAGGCGGCTCATGCACAAGCCCAGGCCGATCAGCAATACGCCGTAGATCAGCAGGTAGCGGCCGGTGTGCTTGAGCGCGCTGATCACCCAACGTTGGTAGCCTTGGGTCATGGCTTCAAAGCGGCGGTTGAATGCGCCGAAGAAGCCGCGTTTTTGTTGATGTTCGCCCTTGGCGATGGGCTTGAGCAGTGTGGCGCACAAGGCTGGGGTCAACGTCAGGGCCAGGAACGCGGAAAACAGGATGGAAGTTGCCATGGACAGGGAGAACTGCTGGTAGATCACCCCCACCGAACCCTGCATGAAGGCCATGGGAATGAATACCGCCACCAGCACCAGGGTAATGCCGACGATCGCACCGCTGATCTGGTGCATGGCCTTGCGCGTTGCGTCGCGTGGCGACAGGCCTTCCTCGGCCATGATCCGTTCGACGTTTTCCACCACCACGATGGCATCGTCGACCAGGATGCCAATGGCCAGGACCATGCCGAACAGGGTCAGCACGTTGATCGAAAAGCCCAGCGCCAGCATGACCGCGAACGTGCCCATCAGCGCCACCGGCACCACCAGGGTCGGGATCAGCGTGTAGCGCAGATTCTGCAGGAACAGGTACATCACCACGAACACCAGCAACATTGCCTCGAGCAGGGTGTTGATCACCTGGCTGATCGATACCTTGACGAAGGGCGAGGTGTCGTAGGGAATGTCGTAGCGGGCCCCGGCCGGGAAATACTGCGACAGCTCGTCCATCTTGGCGCGGATCAACGTGGAGGTTTCCAGGGCATTGGCACCGGGAGCCAATTGCACGCTGAAGGCGGTCGAAGGCTTGCCGTTCAGGCGTGTACCGTACTGGTATTCCTGGCTGCCGATCTCGACCCTGGCCACGTCGCCGATGCGTACTTTCGAACCATCGGGGTTGGCGCGCAGGACGATGTCGGCGAACTCCTGGGGCGTCGTCAACTGGCCCTTGACCACCACACTGGCGGTGATTTCCTGGGCACCACTGCCAGGCAGGTCGCCGATGCTGCCGGCCGCGACCTGCGCGTTTTGTTCGGCAATGGCAGTATTGACGTCGGCCGGGGTGAGGTTGAAACCGATCAGCTTCTGCGGGTCGATCCAGATCCGCATGGCCCGCTCCGACCCATACAACTGGGCCTTGCCGACGCCCTTGATGCGGCGGATTTCGTTCATCACGTTGCGTGCCAGGTAATCGCTGAGGCTGACTTCGTCGAGCCGGCCGTCGTCGGCGCTCAAGGTCACCAGCAGCAGAAAGCCCGAGGAGGTCTTTTCCACTTGCAGGCCTTGCTGCGTCACGGCCCGGGGCAAGCGCGACTCCACCACCTTGAGGCGGTTCTGCACATCGACCTGGGCAAGTTCCGGGTTGGTGCCGGGCTCGAAGGTGGCAGTGATGGAGGCACTGCCCAGGCTGCTCTGGGACTGGAAGTACAGCAGGTTGTCGGCGCCGTTGAGCTCCTGCTCGATCAGGCTGACCACGCTGTCATCCAGGGTCTGTGCCGAAGCTCCTGGGTAAACCGCATAGATTTCCACCTGGGGCGGTGCCACGTTGGGGTATTGCGCAACCGGCAGCTGCGGGATCGCCAGTGCCCCGGCCAGCAGGATGAACAGGGCAATCACCCAGGCAAAGACCGGGCGCTCAATGAAAAACTGCGGCATGGGTCAGGGCCTCACTGGGCGGTGGCGTTGGCAATCGGGAGCGTTGTCTGTTTCAGGGGCGGGTTGTCGATTTGTACCTGCTCGCCCACCCGGGCGTGCTGCAAGCCTTCGACCACCACCCGGTCGCCCGGGGCCAGCCCGTCGGTGACGACCCAACGGTCGTTTTGGGCGCTACCAAGTTTCACCGGGCGTTCGCTGATGCGCAGGTGCTCATCGACCAACAGCACGCGGGGCATGCCGGCGCTGTCGCGCAGGATGGCCCGTTGGGGCACGCTGATGCCTTGCTGGTTGATGGCTTGTTCCAGGCGCACACGGATGAAGCTGCCCGGTAGCAGGTCGAGGTCAGGATTGGGGAACTCACTGCGCAGGATGACCTGACCGGTGCTTGGCTCGACACTGATGTCGGAGAACAGCAACTTGCCCGGTAGCGGGTAGGCGCTGCCGTCATCCTGGATCAGGGTCGCACGGGCCTGGTCCTGGCCGACCTGTTGCAACTCGCCGGCTCTGAACGCTCGGCGCAGGGCGTTGATTTCCCGGGTCGACTGGGTCAGGTCGGCGTGGATGGGGTCCAGTTGCTGAACGAGGGCCAGGGGGGTGGATTCGTTATGGCCGACCAACGCGCCTTCGGTAACCAGTGCCCGGCCGATGCGCCCGGAGATGGGGGCGGTGACGGTGGCATAGCCCAGGTTCAGGCGTGCCCGTTGCAGGGCTGCCTTGGCCGCGGATACGTCGGCATCGGCCTGCTGGGCGGCGGCGCGGGCGTTGTCGTAATCCTGGCGGCTGACGGCGTTGATGCTGATCAATTCGCTGTAGCGCTGGTCTTGCAGGTGTGCCTGGAAGCGGTTGGCTTCGGCTTTGGCCAGGTTTGCGCGGGCACTGTCGTAGTCGGCCTGGAAGGGTGCTGGGTCGATGCGGAACAATACATCGCCTTTTTTCACATCGCTGCCTTCGCGGAATACCTGTTGCAGGACTACGCCGGCTACCCGTGCGCGGACTTCGGCGATGCGGGGGGCGAGAATGCGGCCGTTCAGTTCGGTGCTGATGGCGACGGGTTGTACCTTGACCGTTTCGACTTCGACCTTGCTGGCGGGTGGCTTTTGCTCGGGGGAGGGTTTTGAGTCGCAGGCGGTGAGGGTGAGGCTCAGGGCGAGGGTGAGCGCTAGGGCATAGGGGCGGTGGGGGGCTGGCATACGAATCTTCCGTGATGAACCAGGGGATACTAAGGTAGGTGGGGCTGGAACTATAGGGGTGTTGTGTAAGAAAAAGCTGCAGGTTGTATTGGTTTTCTGATCCGATCTTGGTGGTGTTGCTACTGGCGGAACCGCCAGTGGCATCACCCGAGATAATGGATATGCCCAATAACAGTGCAACCCGAAATAAAGGATAAGCTCAACGACCCATCTGCCACTCAACCCCGTTCCCGCATAAAAAACCCCGCCACATACTTACGAAAAGTATCCAGCCCCTTGAAATCGGCAAAACGCTTAAACGTATCGGAACCAGGCTCGGGCCCCACAGGCTCCTTCATCAACGACACCGACAACACCCGATCCAGATCAGAACTGAGCACCAGCTCATCCATCACCGCACCACCGATCACCGGCCTGCGCATAATCACCTTCACCCCCTTGCTCGCCATCCAGTCAATCAGCGACACCAGCATCTTCAGCGGCTCACGTTCCTCATCCCGATACACCGGAAACAAATGCCCCCGAGACAACACCGGCAATGTCGCCACATGAATCATCTCGTAAAAATGGCTGCCGGCCGTGGTCGGCGAGTAAATAGCCAACGCCAGCAAAGGACCGCTGGTTTTCGCGCCGCCCCACAGCAAATGATGGCCCTGGAAGTCGAAGCCAGCGTCGCTACGGTCATTGATCACCTTGCGCGCCTTGACCTCACCAATGCAGTCGAGCAACAGGCCATAACGACGGTGGCTGCCGAACGCACTCGACTCACGCAAGCGCGCCTTGAGCATCATCATGTGCTTCATGTCGATGCGGGTTTCCAGGTAATTGCTGGCCGGCACGCGCTCCACCAAGGGATAGCGGCTTGAGACGCTGCGCAATTCGGCAAACTGCTGGGTCAAGTCTTTTTTCAGGTGGGTGGCATAGACATTCAGGCCACTGGCCTCGATCAGCGTGACCAGCAGCGACATCAAGCGGTGCTGCTCTTTTTTGGCAGTACCTTGAGCACCGCCACGCTCGGCCTCGCTATCGGCACTCGTGCGAAAGTCGCCGATCAATTTCAATGGCAGGTCCGGTGCCAGCCAGGCCGCCGATGGCTCGTCCTGCTCGCTGCTGCCACCTGCTTCACGTTCATCCTTGATAAACACGCACTCGGCCGCATGGTCGGGGGTGCCGGGATTGTTCTTGAGGAACAGGGTGCCGGTACTGCTGTTGAGGGTGACATTCATCACCGGCAGGGCATCGAGACGGCAGTCACAGGCCAACCATTGCCCCTCGCTGCGGATTTTCATCAGCAGTTGATTGACCACCAGCAACCGATGGCCCTCCAGGCTGCCTTCGGCAAAACCGCGGGCCAGGACCTCTTCGGCCGGGGTGAGGGTGCGCACCAGGGCGCCGTTCTTTTCGATGATTCTCATGGGGGCTTTCCCGGCCAATGCGCCTTGCACCAGAACGCAAGGTAAGACAAAAGGCCGGGAGAGTCACCCACCACATTGCGCCCTGGTTTCGATCAACCGTTTTCGGCACCGAACATCTTGGCTGCACGCAGTTTGATTTCCTCGGGTGAGAGGTCTTCCTTGTGGGTCGCCAGGAACCAGACATTGCCGAACGGGTCTTTCAGGGTGCCGGTGCGATCGCCATAGAACTGGTCCTGCACGGCGCTGATTTCCTTGCCGCCGGCCTTGATTGCCTGGGCGAACTGGGCATCCACGTCGTTGACGTACAAGTGCAGGCCAACGGCGGCTCCGGCGGTTTGCGACTGCGAGCTGCGCAGGGCGCCCTGGTCGCAGGGTTCGGCAAGCATGATGGTGGAATCGCCGATCTTGAGTTCTGCATGTCCGACCTTGCCGTCAGGGGCGGTCAGCCGGAACATTTCAATGGCGCCAAAGGCTTTTTTGTAGAACTCGATGGCTTCACTTGCGCCTTCGATTCCAAGGTAAGGGGTAATGCTGTGTTGGCCTTCTGGAATGGGTTTGACTGTCATTTTTCGTTCCTCCTGTGATGGGTGATGACTCACCGTACAAGCGACGTGACGTGTTCTGCACAAATTTTGCGCTCAGGAGTGTAGACCGCTGTGACATCGATTTGGCTCAAGCTGTGTTACACCTTTTGTCCGCACTTCTGCTGGAAAGGTGGGGGCCTCCATCCCCCCAATCGGGTGGGTCCCCAAGTTTGATCAATGCATTAACCTGCATCCGGACCAGTCACCCCGCTGCGCGCAAGGTGCACGAGAATAAAAAGAGGTAAGGGTTGTGAACCGTAGTATTTCCACATTGGCGGGCACCCGCCGCAGGCTCGATGGCGGCATTCTGTTTGGGCATACACCCCGCACGCGCTGGGCCCAATGGCTGCTTCCCGACCACGAAAATCGGGTGGAGATCGCTGCGCGGGTGTTGCTGGTACAACAGGACGGCAAAAACATCCTGGTCATGGCTGGCGCCGACAGCCTGTTGGCACCGCCGCCGCGCAGTTGCCGCTGCCAACTACGCGTTCCGGGCCTGCTGGAGAGCCTGGCGCAGCGCGGCCTGGATGAAAACGCTATCGATGTGGTGGTGTTGACCCACCTGCATGCACAGCTCACCCACGAGATGAGCGAATTGGTCAAGGAAGGGGAGATGCCGCGCCTGTTGTTCCCGCGGGCGCGCTACCTCTGTGGTGAACGCCATTGGTATCGTGCGCGCCACCCGCATCCACGCGACCGTGACCTGTTCGTCTCGCCCCTGGTGCACCGCCTCGAAGGCAGCGGGCGCTTGACCCTGGTCGGTGACAACGCCAGCGAGTTGCTCGGCGATGGCTGGCGATTCCATATCAGCGATGGTTATACCCCGGGCCAGTTGCTGCCGGAAATCGAGTTGCCCGCAGGCCCTGTGGTGTTTGCCGGTGACCTGATTCCAGGGACTCACTGGCTGCACCTGGAAGTCACCGGCGCCTATGATCGCAACCCCGAGTGTGTGATCGACGAGAAGGAGCACCTGCTCGACCATCTGGTGGCCAGGGGCGGGCGCCTGTTTTTTGCCCGAGACCCGGAAGTGGCCATGGTCAAGGTCATGCGCGACCGGCAGTCGCGTTACATCCCGTTCGACCATTACAGCACGTTGAGCCGCTTTGACAGCTGACCCGCCGCCCGCTCAGCCGGTACCTACTCAACGGTATCCCGAGCCAGAACGCGGTACCCCACCCGCGGGATATTGGACAGGCGTTGGTCGAGCAGTTCCTGGAGCGACTCGCCGGAATCCAGATAAGCATCGCCGAAATCGGCGCCCAGGCGGCTCGGGTGGGCGACGACTTCCAGCAGGCCCTGGGCCGGCGGGGTGATCGTGCGCAAGTCGGCAGGGGTGCAGACGTACACGGCCGTTGCCCCGCTGAGCTGGCGCAGACGGCTGTTAAGCAGCGTCTTGAACAACCGCTTGGCAGGGCCGATGTTATGGCCGATATTGCGCGCCAGGCGCACCGCGACGCCTTTCTGCGCGGCGAAGCGGGCGACGATCTCCCCGATCGGCCAGATATTGTGCACGTGCTGGTGGGAGTCCAGGTGGCTGGGCACCAGGTCATGCTCCAGGCAGCGTTGCCATTGTGCCTGCAGTTCTGTGCGCACGGCCTGGCGCGCGCTGCGGCCCAGCCACAGTTTGTGGCGCGGCAGGCTCAGGTCGAATTCGCCGTCACGGTTGCAGAACATCGGCTGTGCCAGGATCGGCTCGCTCAACGGGCGCCCATAGGTCAGGTTGAAGTGCAGGCCGATGCGACCCTGCAGCAGGGGTTGCTGGGCCAGTACGCAAGCGGCAGTGAATGCCGGCATATTGGCCATGATGGTCGCCGAGCTGATCATGCCGGTCTGGAAGGCCCGCAGTATGACGGCATTCTCGTTGCCGCTGAGGCCGAAATCGTCAGCGTTGACTATGACTTGGTGCGGCATCGTGACCCTCCAGAGGTGTGTCGTCCTTGACGACAGGTTTGACTTGGGTGGCAGCCCGCTTGGTCTTGTAGGCCTTCACATGCGGTTTGAGGTGTTGCCAAGCACGCAGGGCAAGGCCCAGGCACAGGCCGTCGAGGCGCCACGAGTAGAACCCCCAGCGCCGATGCTCGAACAGGCCGGTCATGCGTTCGTGCAATTGGTGGCCGGAGTTCTCCAGGCTGACCCGCGAAGCATCGATCCAGCTCCAGCCATCGTCCAGGCCCCAGTCAATCCATTCCTGAAGCAGTACCCGTCCGCTACCCAGGTCGCCGTATTGCGGTATGAAGGCCAGGTTATAGTCATAGACCCGGCCGTTTTCGAAAACGCCCAGGCGATAACTGATGCAGCGCCCATCGAGCTCCAGCGTCACCACGCGCACGCAACCTTGCTCGGCCAGGGCAATAAAGGCATCGCGTATCCATTGGTGACGCCGCGCATCGGCGAAAATGCCGACGCCTTCTTCCCCTTTCCAGCTGACAGCCTCGACTTCGCTCAAGGCGTCCAGCAGTGGCCCCATGCTGCCGGCATCCGGAACGAGCCTTCGCACTTGTGCCCCACAGGCAGCAATCCGCTTGCGCGCACGGCGCATTTTGTAGCGGGGCGGGCCCGAAACCTCCTTGCGGTCGGCCTCGGTGAGCAGATGCACTGGAACCCGGCAGTTGACGCGGTTTTCCGTGGTGGAACTGCGACGCGCCCAATGGCTTAGCAGCGCCTCATTCGCCGTTTCGACGGGTAACTCGTTAAATTGCAGCAAGGCATGTGGCAGGTGCTGGCGAATTTGCGTAAGTACCTGCTGCAGCGATTTGCCCTGGAGGGTGCAAAGCAATGCGATGCGATCACTCAGCGGAAAGCCCAAGTGATGGACCACGCTGAAGCGCAAGCCGACGAAGCGCTCATGCGTGAGCACCAGCGGCAGGCACACTTGTAGCCGCCCACCCTGCCAGCCCAGCAATATATGTAACTGTTCATGGGCGGGCAGGGTGCGTTCAGCTGCCCTCAACCAGGCCAGGGAATTAAAGGGCGTGCTACCGGCCACGCGCAGGCGCAGCTCTTCGTAGGCCGCCTGTGGGAAGTCCTCGGCGCACAGCGACGTACGCCACTGGAAAGTCACTGGCACGCCGTTCAAGTGGCAGTCGCCGTGGCAGGGTGCGTGATGTTGCCTATCTCTTTCATGAGGCTCTCCAGGTCAAGGCAAATAACGTTTCGGCGGGGACTTCAAAATCGATGCGGCCCTCCCGGCAATCGAAAGTTGCGTTGCGGCTGCGGCTGTCCGCGCCAAAGAAGGTGAGGGTGGCCGTGGGTAATTGGCAGGCGCTATCGGCACCTTGCAGGCTGATCTGTTGCAGGCGAGTGCCTTTGTTAACACCCAGCACGCTGCGTTGCTGCTCGCTGGACATGGCCAGGGCATCGACTTCGAAGGCGTTGTTGTCCAGGCGCAAAACCTGGTCAAGCCAGTGCGCCTGGATGAACTGCTGGGCAAACCCTACGGGCTTGAGTTCGAACCGGTTCGGGGCGGGTATGCGAATCATGCCTTTGAGGTGGTAGTGGTCAGTGTCGTCAGCTGCCTGAAACCAGTTGAGCATATCGAGCAGTCCATCCTGGGCTGAGTTGATCGCGACCGAAGCCCACCACAGCGACGCGTAGTGGGTGTCCTGTTCGTACGGGCTCAGGCTTGAGCCACTGGACATATTAGTCTGATCCAGCAGAAGTGCCTTGCGCGGGCGGCCATTGTCATCCAGGCCCACTGCTTCGGCGGCCTGGCGCACGTTCTCGCGGTAGACCCGAGTGGCCAGCAGGTCGCGAATCATCCATTCGTGCCAAGCCAGTGCGTCGATTTGTGAACCGGATTCGGTGAGCATGCGCCGGGCCCAATCGATGCCGCGGTTTTGTGCACCATTATCGGCAAAAGGGCCATTGACCAGGCGCGAGCTGGCAGGCATGGCAACGCGTACACCAGCCTCGCGCGCGCCAGGGTAATTGCGGACCTGGCGGTCCATGGTGTCGAAGAAGCGCTTGAAGGTCCGATAGTCGCGATAATTCAGGTTGGGTTCATCGGCGAAGGACACGTAGTGCAGGCCTTTGCCGCCCAGGGCTACAGTCGCTGCCAACCAGGCATTCAGGCCGGCGACGCTTTGGGCATCGGCCTCCAGGTCAGCCTTGCGTCCGGTGGCGGCGAGCAGCGTGATGTCTACATCGATGCGCGCGTTGTCCTGGTAAAAACGTCGGTAGGCGTTTTCGTAGTGGGGCCGCCCGGCCATGATATCGACAAAGCTGTAGTAACCCGCTGCGCGGGGGGCGAGGGCCGCGAATGCTGCACGGCTCGCAGGCGGTGGCACCACATAGGGTAGGGCGACGCCCAGGCGTGGCGTAGGCCCGATGACGTCGGCATACAGCTTCAATTGGGCACGCCCCGTTTCTTCGCGCAGCGGTTGCAAATGCTCCGGGCGTTGGGCAAACAGGTTGGCGGTGCCGTCCAGCCAGAAGGCGGTCTTGCCACTGCCTTGCAGCTGCAGGCGCCAGGTCTGGTCGGTGTCGGCAACGGGCAATGCCACTTGGTCGAATTGGCCGTAGAACGGGTAAGGCTTGAGCGTCAACGAGACCTGCTTGCTATCGCTCAGGCGTTCGGCCTGCAAGGCACTGACACCACCATGGTACTTGCCGGCCAGTACCGCGTGTTCGCCGGCGCGAACCTTGAAGTAAAGTTCGGCACCGCGTGCAGCTTCAGCGTTGAAATGCACTTTGGGTGGGGCGAACAGCGCCACGGTCTTGTCATCATGCTCGAAGCGATAACGCCGAAAGCTGTAGCCGGGTATTTCCAGGCGATAACTCGAAGCGCTTGCGGGTAACTGCCAAACCTGTTGGCCACGGCCTTCGCTGGCGGGGATATAACGCTCGGCGCGCAATTGGCCCTGGCCGTCGAGCAAGTACAGGCGCTCTTCATTGGCGTCGGCTTGCCAGGCCGGTACCCAGCTGACACGCACGCTATCGTTCTGCTGCGGGCTCAGGTATAGGCTGCCATCGCGAATGTCGGCCCAACGCATGGGGGCCGCCTGGGCTGCCCCGGTCATCAGTACTATCAAAACAGCAAGGGTCGGTTTCATGCGGTCCTTCGTGTCAGCATCACGCGCAGCGGCGCCAGGTCGCTGGGCAGAATGAACAGGGTTTGCAGCATCGGCACGCCACTGAGCCGGCAATACAGCACCAGCAGGGCCAGGGTCACGCCCAGGTAGGCAATGGACGATGCCATCGCCGCGCCGACGATGCCGTAGCTGGGGATCAACACAATGTTCAGCACCAGGTTCACGGCAGCGGCGCCGCCCATCATCAGCGATACGCTGCCCGGGCGGTTTTTGCCCAGTAGGTCCAGGCGCAGGATGCTCGCATAGCACAGGCCGAACAGGCCGGGCAGCAACCACAGCAGTGCCGGGTAGGCGGGCTGGTAGGCGGCGCCGAACAGCAACACGATCAGCCATTCACCGATCAAGGCCATGCTCAGGCAGGCGCCGAGCATGACGGTGGCGGTCAGGCGCAAGGCCAGCGGGGTAATGCGCTCCATGCCGGCGTCCTGCTGCAGCAGGCGTTTCATCAAGGGCGTGGTGACTGCCTCGGGAACGATCAGCAGCAGTTCGGCCGCGGCGCTGGCCATGGCGTAGTGGCCCAGGGCGGTACTGCCCAGCAGGGCACCGATGAACAGGTAGTCCGAGCGCAGGATCATCTGCTGGAACAACAGGTCGGGGTGGCTTTTGCCGCTGTAGCGCAGCAGTTCGTGCTGGCTTGCCCGATTCCAGCACAACGCGATGTCATGGCTGCGTCCCAGCCAGGCCCAGCCAATTATCACGACCAGGGTAAGGCCGGCAAGCCAGCTGATCAGCGCGGCTTCCAAGGCCTGCTCCTGCCACATCCAGAACATGCCGAGGAACAGCAGCAAGGGGGCCAGTGATTCCACAAGGCGCAACGCGTTGAAGGGGCCCACCCCGCCGGATGCATTGTGCAGGGTCAACAACCCGCTCTTGAGTACTGCCAGCGGTACCGCCAGCAACAATAGCCAGGCCAGCAGGCCCAGTTGCTGGGTCACGTCCAGTTCGGTGCCGAACTCCCGTAGCAGGGCTACGCAGATCAACGTCAGTACGCCTGCGAACAGGCAACCGAAGACCAGCACCTGGCTGAGCAGTAAACCCATGGGGCGCTGCTTGGCCGCTTGATAGCCCACTGCCGAGTTCAAGCCACCACTGGTGGCGGCGCTGATCAATTCGGGCAGGGCGCTGAACAGGGCGAACAGGCCCCGCTCGCTGGGGCCCAGGATGCGGGCCAGCAGCACATTGCGCAGCAGGCGCAAGGCGATCATCGCTATGCCGGTGCCCATGCTCAGGACCAGATGGCGCATGTAGTTACTGCGGCTCATGCGCGCCCCCCTCGGCTGATGCGCCAGGCCAGCAACGACGGCCGGCTGGCATTGCGCTGGCTGACACCGATGCGCGGCAGGGCCAGCGGGTCATCGTTACCACGATAAACGCCGGCCAGTGTACTGAGGGCGTACGAGTAGCGGTGGCTGGCCAGGCGCTGGCGTACCCGCAGGTCATGGTCGCCGTTGGGGTAGCAATAGACGGGCAAGGGTTGCCGGCAACCCTTGATCAGTGCCTCATGGCTGCGGCTCAGCTCCTGCTCCAGGCGGTAATCGTCCAGACCGGTGAGGATGGCGTGGCTGGCGCCATGGGGGCCGAAACTGATCAACCCCGAATCCTCCAGGGTTTGCACCTGTTGCCAATCCATGGCCTGGCCCAATGCATCGTCCGGGCAGCGCTCGGTAAGGCTGCCGAGCACATGCGCAGGCAACGTTTTGAGGCTTTGCAGGTAATGAGCCAGGGCGAGGCTGCGGCGCTCTTCGCTGTCGGCGATGTGGTAGGCACTGGGCAGCGGCTTGCCGAATTTCTGCAGGTGTTCGAGCAGCCGTTTGCGCGCCTCGTCACCATGGGTGCCCCACAGGGTTTCGCCCAGGCTTTCCCACCAGAAGCGCTGACGGCTGCCGATGTAGTCAGTGGAGAGAAAAATGCTCGCGGGCACC
Source organism: uncultured Pseudomonas sp. (assembly GCA_964453495.1). Classification (GTDB taxonomy): domain Bacteria; phylum Pseudomonadota; class Gammaproteobacteria; order Pseudomonadales; family Pseudomonadaceae; genus Aquipseudomonas. The sequence continues at coordinate 14,899 of CAYVPI010000047.1, forward strand.
TGGTGCTGCTGCAACAGGGGGAAGGCGTTGACCGCGTTGTCGCGCCAACCGTCGTCAAAGGTCAGGGCAACTTTTGGCCGCGAACCGGCGCCATGCAGGTGTTTGACCTCCAGCAGATCCATCAGGGGCACGCAATCGAAGTGTTGTTTCAACCAGCGCAGCAGCTGCTCGAAGGCCTTTGGGCCGACACACAGTTCGTTGCGGTGGGGCAGCTCGGCGGCGATATCATCGGCCAGGACCCGGTGCAGCATCAGAATCACGCCCGCACCACGCAGGTGCCGACGGCCAACCGGCGAGTTGAGGTACAGCCAGCCACTGGTACGCTTGAACATTTGCTTGATCGGCATGGAATGCTCTCATCGATTTTGTTCGGGATTCCACTGGCTGTAGCTTTGCCCGCGCAGGAACTGCCAGAGCCCGACCGACATGCCGGCCAGGGTCACCAGGACGAACGCGGCCAGGCGAAACGGCTTGGGCAGGCGGTGCCGGGCATCGAGCAGGCCGGCGATGGCCACGCCATAGCCGAGCAATTGGGCGAGCAGGGTGAACTGGTAGAACGCACCGGCGTCCCACAACCAAGCGTTGGCCAGCAACAGGGGCAGCAACAGTACCGGTGCCAGACGCCGGATCAGTTTGTGGCTGATCAAGGCGATGGCGTACAGACCGTGCTGAAGAGGGTTGAGCAGGGTGCTGCGCTGGGCCAGACTTTGCAGGCCGCCAACGGTGACGCGCTGGCGACGACGAAACTGCTTGTCCGCTTCATCCACGCCTTGGTCCAGGACCTTGGCCGACTCCACATAGACAATGTGTTTGCCGGCAATCGGGGCGCAGGTACTGATAAAAAAGTCATCGTTGACGTGGGCGGGAATCGCCTGGTAAAGCTCGCGGCGCAGTGCCAGCAAGGCGCCGTCGGCCGAGACCATGCAGCCGGTACGGTTTTCCAGGCGCCGCAGCCAGCCTTCGTAATGGCGGTACAGGCTGTCACCCAGGCTCAAGCCCTTGCCCGGCACTGGAATGATCATGTGCCCGGCGCAGGCACCGACTTGCGGGTCACCCAGCGGTGCGAGCAACTGCCCGAGGGTGTCGCCGGCCCATTGGTTGTCGGCGTCGGTGAATACCAGTATGTCGCCGACCGCTTGTGCCACGGCCGTATTCAACACGCCGGCCTTGCCCATGCGCGGCAAATCCAGCACCTGGATGCGCGAGTCGTTGATGCTCAGGGCGCGGGCCACGGTGTCATCGCTGGAGCCATCGCTGGCAACGATGATCTGCAGTTCGCGAGCCTGGTAATCCTGCGCCAGTACGGTGCGCAGTTTTTCTTCGATGTGCCGGCCTTCGTTGTGGGCGGCGATGACAATGCTCAGCGATTGGGGGGGCAAAGGCAGTTGCCGCCGCCGTGGGAACAGAGGTGTCAGCGCGGCCAGGGTCAGTGGGTAGCCCAGATAGGCATACACCGGCAGCAGCAGGCACAACCAGAAGATGAATTCAGCCACGTGCGGGTCTCCTTGCGTTCCAGTTACACAGGCTCATGACAAACACCACGCCGACCAGGTGCAGGCGTATCCAGTGCAGGCCCCAGAGTTGCAGGCTCAACAGCGGGTTGCGCAGCTTGAGGCTCTGGCGCAGGCTCAACACCAGGCCTGGCAGGGCCGCCACCAGCAGCAACTGCAATGCGCTGTCCCAATGCTCACCTGGCAAGGTCGAGAGGGCAGTGAGTTCGAGCAGCCAGGCGGCCAGCGACAACATCGGCAAACGCAGCGAGCGCAGGTTCCAGCCATTCTTGCGCAGCAGTTGCAGGTGGCTGCCCTGGCGCCACATTTCCTTGCCCAGCCATTCGCCCCAGCTGCCTTCGTAGCCCCAATGCAAGGTGACCGGGTTGCTCACACTGACCAGGCGCGCGCCGGCCTGGCGCAGGCGCTGGGTCAGGTCCTTGTCTTCACCGGTGCGCAGGCTTTCATCGAAGCCACCGACTCGGTCGAACCACTGGCGGCGCAGCAACAGGTTGGGCGTCGGTAGCCAGGGTGCGGCATGCACCGCTGGGTTTCTCGGGCGCAAGGTGCGGCTTTGCCAGGCGCGGGCGAACCAGGGCGCGACCTGTGGCGTATCGCAATCGAGCGCCAGTACATCGGCATGGCCCTGGGTTTCGAGTTCAAGCAACAGCGTCAGCCAGTTGGGTGGAACTTCGATGTCGGCGTCGAGAAAGGCCAGCCAATCGCCGCTGGCCGCAGCTGCACCGCGGTTGCGCAGGGCACCGATATGCAACCCCGGCAGGCTCAGCACATGCGCACCGAGGCTGCGGGCGATTTCCGGGCCCTGGTCGCATGAGCCGTTGTCCACCACGATCAGTTCGCACTCAAGGCCAGCGGCATGGGCTGCCTTATAGGCTGACTGGAGGGTGCGGCCGATGTGGCGGGCCTCATTGAACATGGGAATGACAATGCTCAGCATGCTCATGCCTTGGCCTCTTGCGCAGACTGCAGCATCGGGCTTCGCTCGGCCTGCAGGCGCAGTACGCTGGACAGCGCGAACATGATCCACAGGTACTTGAGGTTAGGGATACTGAGGAACATCAAAAACAGCGACAACGACAACAGGCTCATGCCCAGATGGGTGGCCATGTCCGCGCGGTCGTCGTCGTGTCGCTGGAGCCAGGCCGTTCGGGCTTTGAGCATGTTGTGCAGGCTGGCAGCGATCAAACCGACAAAGAACAGGCCCGCCGGGATGCCCAGCTCGCTGAAAATCTCCAGGTAGGTATTGTGTGCCCGGCGATACAGCTCGTCGGCACCCTGGCTGACCAGTGTGAACGCCTTGGCGTAGCCGCTGTTGGCATAATGGATGGGGAAGGTGCCCGGGCCTGAGCCGAGTATCGGCTGTTCGCGGATCATCTTCGCACCGACCACCACATAACTGGCACGCCGGCTCAGCGATTCGTCCTGGTGGGCGTTGACGCCGGACTTGAGCATGGCGAGCGATTTGATCCGGGCAACGTATTCGGGCGGCACCACACTGATGGCAGTGGGCACCAGAATAGCGAATGCCAGCATGACGAAGCCCAGGTGCCGTGGCCGCACGTGCTGCAGTTTCACCCGGTAGTGATAAATGCCGATCAACAAACTGATCAAAAGCACCACCAGGCCCGACCGCGACTGTGTCTTGGTCATGCCGACGATCATCACCAGGCTGCACAGCGCCCAACCGATTCGCATGAAATTATTGGGGCTCTTGAGCACTTGCAACAGTGACAGCGGAACGGCGAAGGCAATCAGCATGGCGAAGCTGTTGGCATCGGCAAACAGGCCCAGGGCGCGACCTTGCTCCTGGTACTTGGTAGAAAACATCGCCAGGGCGCACGTGATGGCGACACTGAGACTGATCAGCCGACAGAACATGTTCAGGTTCATGTCGCGGGCATACGCCAGGGTCAACACAAACAACACCAGGCCGATGATCATTTCCCGCAAGTGACCGATGGAAACCGGTATGTAGTCGCTGCACAAAAGGCTCAGCAGGTACATCAGTGCGAAGCCACCCAGCAGCCGCCACAGATTGCTCTGCAGTTGTTGCCCCGACAATTGCCGCGATGCCATTTGCAGCATGAGCACGAGCCCCATCGAGGCGCCGATCAGTTTTGCAGCCGGTAGCGAGGACTCCTTGAAAAAGCCCTCGAAAGGCACGATGGCAGTGATCGCAAGCAGGCCCCAGGCAGGACGTCGATAAAGAATCGTGAACCCGACCAGGCCAAGAACGGCAAAAGGCGCCAGGAAAGGCCAGGGGCTGGCCAGCAACCCCAGGCACAGCAAAGCCAGAAAACTGACGATCGAGAGCGGAACGATCATGGGCGAGCCTCCGCGGCAGTACTCAGATAGAGCTGCGACCAGCGCTGGGCGAGCACCGGCAGGTGGTAACGAGCGAGTTGGGTGTCGCGGGCATTTTCGGTCAGTGAGCGCGTCAGCGCCGGGCTGCCCAGGAGGATGTCGACCTGCCTGCCCAATTCAGCACTGTCGCCGGGGGTGGCCAGCAGGCCGTTGTACTGGTGCTCGATGACATCGGGAATCCCGCCCACCGCGAAGGCGACCACCGGCAAGCCGGCTTGCATGGCTTCAAGCAGGATCATCGGGGTGCCTTCGGTGCGCGAACTGATGACCAGTACATCCAGTGCCGTCATCCAGCGTTGCATGTCGGTCTGATACCCGGGCAGGGTGAGGCGCTCGTGCAGCCCGCAGGCATCAATGCGCTCCTGCAGTGCTGCACGTTCAGGCCCGTCGCCGAGCATCACCGCGTGTAACCCCGGGTGCTGCAGGCACAACGGGATCAGCGCATCGAGGAACAGATCGGGGCCTTTCTCGCTACTCAAGCGCCCGACGTAACCGACCCACCACTGGGCCTTGCCGGATGTCCTGCTGGTGTAGGGCAGGGTTGCCGGCAGGCCATTGGGAATCACCTGTACCTTGTCGCCCCGGACCCTGGCCTTGCTGTGCAGCGCGGCAATGCTTTGCGCCACGCACACCACGCGCTTGACCGAAGGCGTACGGCACAGTTGCAGGCTCAACCAGGTATAGAAACGTTGCTTGGTGCTGCGTGGTGTGAAGCCGTGCTGGGTGATGACCAGCGGCAGGCGCAACAAGGTTGCGCCCAACCAGCCGTACAGCAACCCCTTGAAGTTGTGGGTGTTGATCACCGGGCGTTCGCCGCTTCGGTTGCGCAGGTGGCGCAGGGTTTGCCCTGCACCTGTGCAACCGACACAGTCCACCCCCGCCTGGCGAAAGCGTTCAAGCAACGTCGCAGGGGCATCGAGGAAGATCACCTGATGCTGTCCTGGTGTCGCCAGGCAATGATCCAGCAACATCCGCTCTGCCCCATAGAACCCCCCACTGCTGATCAAGTGAATGATCGGCAATGGAGGAGGGGTGACCTGCCCGTTCAATTACGCACCCAGTCCCAGCGCTTGGGCACGGCACCGGCGTTGTTCCCGTTAGGGTCTGCGGCACCGTCGGCGTTGATGACCAGCAGCACTGGCATGCCCAATTGATGGGTGATTTGCGCAGGGTGCTTGAAGCGATGGTCGAAGAACTCACGTACATAGACCAGGGCGATGGCCAGCAGCAGACCTGTAAACAAACCGAACGGAATAATCAGCAACGGTTTGGGGAAGGACGCCTCGGTGGGTTCGAACGGCGCGCTGAGGATGCGTGCGTTGGACAGGTCGTTGTTCAACAGGTCGGCACCTCGGCTTTCTTCATAACGTTGGGTGTAGGTAAAGAATGCCTTGTGCAATGCTTCAATTTCAGTATCGACCTGACGCAGTTTGCTCTGGGTCAGTTGCAGTTCACGGATGCGGTTGTGGTACTCGTTGATCCGTTTGGACTTCTGGTCGATCACCGAGCCGATGATTGCCAGTTCGTTGGTGCGTTCACGAATGCGGTTGTCGACCACTTTAAGGAACTGCTGGCGTGCCCGCTGGATCTGTTCACGTTGTACCAGCATCGGCTCGCTGCCAGGCTGGAAGATAGCCAGGTCGTTTTGGTAACGGGCCACCTGGTTGGTCAGTTGCTCCCCGAGTTGGCGAATCTCACGGTCCTCCTGGGCAACGTTGTCGATGTTGGTGCTGAAGGTGAAGGGGAAGGTGTCATCCACGCGGCCGGCCTTGGTTGCGGCCAGGCTGGCCTTGAGGTATTCCACCCAACGCTGGTTTTGCAACAGGCGGTCGCGGAACTGATTGAGGGCTTGCTCCTCGACATTGATGGCGTTCAGGCGGAAGGTGATTTCTTCAGTGGGGGAGGATGACTTGATGCTTTCAAGCAGCCCTAGGCGGGTGCCTTCCAAACCATCGAGCCGGGTCTGGTACTGGCTTTTCTTTTGTTCATAGAACGATTCGGGCAAGTCCGTGTTTTGCAAGACCCGGCGGTGGGTGAGGTAGTTATCCAGCAGGCGCTGGACGAAGACGGTGCCTTGTGCCGGGTCCGCGGAGCTGTAGGTGATGGAGACTACGTTGGAGCCTGGAATGGTTGCCACCTCCAGGTCCTTGACCGCTTGCGCGGTGAGGCTATCGAGGACCGTGTCGCGCACGGGGTCGACTTCCAGCCCCAGTGCATCGCGTATCGGATTGATGAGGTGTTCGCGCAACGGGTTGATGACATAAGCGCGCAACGGGTCGAACACCAGGCGCTGGAGCATGCCCGGCGTTTCAGCGAAGTAACCCTCATCGCGCATCTGGCTGACGGTTTGGCGGATCAAGGTCGGCGAGTGCAGAATACTGCTTTCGGTTTCCATGTCGGCAAGCGACGGTGGAACGAACTTGTCGGTTTCCTGGGCGAGCACCGTGGCCACATCGCCTTGAGCGATTTTCTTCGACTGCACAATCACCTCGGCGGTGATATCGAAGCTCTGCTTGAGGAACAGCGGCAACAGCAACGTTATGACTGCAAAGACCAGGAATACCCGCTTCACCAATTGCTTGTTGGCAAAGAAGATCCTGAAGAACTCATGCAGGTAGTTTTCTTTTGGATTCATGACGGGTACCTGCCAGTGGTTAGTTGTCATCGTCTTTGTTGTCCAGTCGGTAGCTCAAGCTGGCTCCGATACCCTGGAACAGCACGACATCGGCCAATTGCCGGGCCAGCTCACCAGCGCTGGCCAGCTTGGTCTTGGGCACGTAGAGCATGTCGTCGGGCTGCAGGAAGGCAATCGTCTGTGCCTTTCCACTCAAGGCTTGCTCGACATCGTAGCTGTGAGCTTCGACCTGGTTGCCGTTTCGGCGCATGATCACCACCGAATCCAGCCGTGCCTTGATGTTCGGGCCGCGGGCCAGGGTCAGCGCCTCCAGCACCGAAATGGGTCGACGAATGTTGTAGGCGCCAGGCTGGCCAACTTCACCCAGTACGAACACTTCGTTGCCCACGGTTGCCTTGAGCAGCACATCGACGCGCATGCGCCCGGGCAGGTCGGCATAACGCTGGTTCAACTGCGTCTCGAGTTGGCTGAGGGTGACGCCCTGCAACGGGATTGAACCGATTTCCGGGAAGCTCGCACGCCCGTCGGTGCCGACCGTGATTTCCCGGCTCATGCCGGTGCTGGGGTGGGTGAGGGTACTCTTGAGGTTCTGCTCGCTGGTGGACGCACTGAGAACTTGCACGTTCATCTGGTCGCGGTTGTTCTGGAACAGGCTCTTGTTACGGTACACGCGCTGGATTTTCAGGCGTGCTTCATCGGTGGTGAGCCCCGCGATATTGACCGAGGTATTGGCGCCGGGCAGTTCGATGCTGCCGTCCGGTAGGACCAGTTGGTTGCCGTTGAGATTGCTGGCGGAGGTGTACGTCAAGCCAACCTGATCGCCAGGCTGGATTCGGTACACCTGTGGTCCGGTCGTGCTGACATGGAAAATCACATCCAGCACATCACCGGGGCGCAGTACTTGCTCGGATTTCTGGAACTCGGCGGCCTGGGCATTGGCAGGTTCGGCGGTCAGGATCTGGACCGGCATCTGTTGGGGTTGCTGCGAGGTCGTACAAGCGGCCAGGGGCAGCAACAACAAGGCAAACAGTTGTGTTTTCATCGGATCGTCCTTGCCTGCTCAAAGGTTGCGATAAAGCCACTTGGGCATGTAGTACTTGCGCGCATTGAAGACACTGCCAATCATCTTCGCCCCTGCCTGGGTCAGGCGCTGTGCGGCTGCCTGGGCGGCCTCCCAGCGAGTGTCCTCGGCGCGCACCACCAACACCACGCCGTCGACCAGGGTGCCCATCACCAGGGTGTCATTGGCCGCGTAGACGGCGTCGCTGTCGATCACCACGAAGCGGTATTGGCTCCCCATCTGCTTGAGCAGCGAGCGCAACCGGTCAGGGTTGAGTCGTTCGTTGCCGCGTGATTGGCGTCCATTGGGCAGCACATGGAAGGCGTGGCTCGGTAGCTGCAGGATGCAGTCGTCGAGAGTGGGTGGGCTGTCGAGGTTGAACAACAGGTCGCGAAAACCTCGCTGCTTGTGCAGGCCCATTTGCTGGCTGAGGTTGTTTGCAGATTGGCTGGCATCGACCAGTAGCACCAAGCCGTTGCTCATTGCTGCCAGTTGACTGGCCAAGGCCAGGGCACTGGTGCTGGTGCCCGCGCCGGGATTGGCCGCAGTCAGCAAGAGGATTTGTTGATCGTTATCGAGTACGGTCGAGGCCAGGTTGGTCTCGCTCGGATTCGCAATCGTCACACTTCTCGAAGTAGAACCATCCATCTCAACTTGCTCCGTGGCCGCTGAATACTTTGAAAGGGGTTTTGAGCAGGATCTTCAAATCAAGGGCAAGGCTTTGTTCGGCGATGTAGCTGAGGTCCAACTCAACGCGTTTATCGAAGTCGATGTTGCTGCGCCCCGAGATTTGCCAGAGTCCGGTCATCCCCGGGTAGATACTTAGGCGCGCCAGGTGCTGGTCTTTGTAGCGGTAAGCGTTGAAGGAAGTAGGGCGAGGGCCAACCAGGCGCATGTCGCCCCGCACCACGTTGAGAAGGTTGGGCAACTCGTCCAGGCTGCTACGGCGCAGGAACTGGCCGATACGTGTGACGCGGGGGTCTTTGTCGATCTTGAAGTCGATGGCATCGGCGCCATGCTTGTTCAGATGGCGCAGCGATTCCTTGAGCGCTTCGGCGTTGGCAACCATGGTGCGGAATTTGTACATGCCAAAGGAGCGGCCACGGTAGCCGGTGCGTTTTTGTACGAAGAAGACAGGGCCAGGGCTGCTCAGCTTGACGATCAGGGCCAGGGTCAGCAGCATTGGCGAGAGCACAACCAACAGCAGCGATGCGCCGAAACAGGCCAGCACGCGGTTGGTACGTGACAGTGTCCATGGGCGTCCACCCGCGCGCCCGGTCAACCAGCCACGGCCTTGCATATGGATAGCCGCGTCCATGCGCATGCGGTGGTTGGGGTCCAGGCGCTTATCCTGTCGTAACGAATCGAGTAGAGCTCCCTCTTGGTGACCTGTCATTTCGCTCTCCGCTTGTTCACAGTTGCTGCCATCGGCATTCGCCGCCTTGTGCTTGGCCCAGATGTCTCTGGTCTCTCATTGTTGTTGCGGTACCGGTCGATACAGCGGACATCTCCCGGTGTTTTTTCTGGTTATGAATTGCTCGGCTGCGCAGGAAAATGCCGCAGGCCGATACCGCTGTAGTGCAGGCCGAATCCGGCCACTTGTTCAGGGTTGTAGAGGTTGCGACCGTCGACGACGACCCGTGAACGCAGCTTCCTGGCCATGTAATCGAAATCCACGACCCGAAAATTCTTCCATTCCGTGCAGATCACCAGGGCATCGGCGTTCTCCAGGGTGTCGTCGCGGGTGGCGCACAATTGCAAATCGTCGCGGTAGCCGTAGATGCGTCGGCATTCGGACATGGCCTCGGGGTCGAAGGCGTGCACCGTCGCGCCTTCATGCCAGAGTGCTTCCATCAGGTAACGGCTGGGCGCTTCGCGCATGTCGTCGGTGTTGGGCTTGAAAGCCAGCCCCCACACCGCGATGTGCTTGCCCTTGAGTCCTTCGGGGAATCGGGCCTTGAGCTTGCCGAACAGCATGTGGCGCTGGGCATCGTTCACTTCACTGACGCTTTGCAGTAAGCGCAGGGGCATCCCACTGTGCTCTGCGGTGTGCAGCAAGGCGCGTAGGTCCTTGGGGAAGCAGGAGCCGCCGAAGCCGCAGCCGGGGTAGATGAAGTGATAGCCGATACGCGGGTCGGACCCTATGCCCTTGCGCACGGCTTCAATGTCGGCGCCCAGCCGCTCGGTCAGGTTGGCCAGCTCGTTCATGAAACTGATGCGCGTGGCCAGCATGGCGTTGGCAGCGTACTTGGTCAGTTCGGCACTGCGGTTGTCCATGAACATCAGCTTTTCATGGTTGCGGCAGAACGGTGCGTAGAGTTCGGCGACCTGTTTGCGAGCTTCGTCGTCGTCGGTGCCGACGATGATCCGGTCGGGCCGCATGCAATCGGCCAGGGCGCTGCCTTCCTTGAGGAACTCAGGGTTGGACACCACGCGCACTTTCAACGCGTTCTTGCCCAGGCGATCGAGTTCTTCCCGGGCAGTGGCCAGTACCTGGTCGGCGGTGCCGACCGGTACCGTAGACTTGATGATCAAGGTGCGGTCGCCGTCCATCAGGTTGGCGATTTCCCGGGTTACGCTCAGCACATGACAAAGATCGGCTGCGCCGTCTTCATCGGGCGGGGTGCCGACGGCAATGAAAATCAGCTCGCCATGGTTGACTGCATCGCTGGCCTGGGTGCTGAACAGCAGGCGGTTTTCCTTGATGTTGTCTTCCAGCATGCCGGACAGGCCCGGCTCGTGGATGGGAGAAACGGCGTTTCGCAACTGCAGTATTTTCTTGTGATCGACATCGATGCACATGACACGATGGCCTACATCGGCCAGTGCTGCTGCTTGTACCAGGCCGACGTAGCCTGTCCCAAAAACGCTCACGTCCATGTCGGCGTGCCTCGTCAAAATTAGGAAAGTTGTAAACGCGGTGAGACTGTTACATCAGGGTATAGACCAGTGCTGGCAACTTGTGTCAACGAACCGACGGTCATGCGGTTTGCGTCAGAAAGCTGGCGGGGCGGCTTTGTGCCACTAACCGCTCTAGGACAATAGTTCCGATGAGTGGAGAACGTTAGAAAGGGCTCTACCAAAGCGATGAACGGTAGGTGAGTATTTTTTAGGGAGGTTCTTTGTAAATAAAGTATTTCGTCGTTGAACCATCGGGTTCGATTTTTGTCGGAGCGAAAAACAATATTTTGACGCGTTAGAGCGTCAATAATACGTAGGGTTGCCTGGGTTGCTCTTTGAAAATGTGATGCTAATGTGACTATCAATCAGCAGTTCATTATGCACCGTCCTCTCGCTACGTACCTGGCATAAACAGTCGATTGCGACGTTGAAAGGGAATTGCAGCCTGCCGGGAGAGGGACGGATGATTCGTTATCTGAAGGAAGTGTTGATTCTCCTGTACCTGCTTAAAAGTTATGATTATTACCTTGAGCGCCTCTTGGGCGTTGGCCTGAGTGTCTCAGCTCTGTTTTACTTAGGGCTGTTCGTGGCGCTGGTTATTGCACTTGTGGGAACTGCTTATATTCGCAATACCGTATTGCGTATAGGCTTCGCCGTCTTGTTTTTTGTTTCTGCCGTATTCTTTGATGTGTATATGAGAGTGACGGCGGACTACATGAGCTATAGCGCGTTCGTCTCACTGGTTTACTCCGGTGGCTTTATCATGGAGGCCCTCAACGAGTACCGCGCGATCATTATGTCCTCCCTGGCCAGTGGTCTCTTGTTACTTTTTGGGATTGCCGTGAAACCTCGAGGGGCTGGCTCGCGCTGGAACGCATGGCATGTTGCAGCGCCTGTGCTGGGCATCTTGTTGCTCTCCGGCATGCTCTTTATGCGCAGTGGCGAAGGCGCTCGCGGGCTACCCATCATGTTCACACCATTGGCGTACTCGAGCCTGTTCGTTTACGAGGCCGCACATAACACCATCGGCCCTCGCGAGCCTGTGAAGTTGCTACACACGACCGTGCCTGTCGACCACGATATTGTGTTGATCATCGATGAAAGTATCACTGGCAACTACCTGGACCTGAACACCGAACACGGTGTGCGCAGCCAGTTATTGCAACCGCCAGCAGGGGTGAATGTGATCAACTACGGTTATGCTGCATCGATCGCCAATTGCAGCGCCGATACCAACATTACCCTGCGTTTTGGCGGCACTCGCAGCGATTATGTGCGGATCAACTCGACGATGCCTTCGCTCTGGCAATACGCCAAGAGGGCAGGTCTTGCCACTGTCTATATCGATGCGCAACGCACTGGCGGTAACCTGCAGAACCGTATGAGCGAAACCGAAAAAAAGGATATCGACCAGTTCGTGCAATTCGACGACACGCCAGTGCGTGACCGCGACATGGCGGCAGCGCAGGCGTTGATTGACCGGCTCAACGATGGCCAGGCGCAATTGATTGTGATTAATAAGGTCGGAGCGCATTTTCCCGTACATGACAAATACCCTGACGAATTCATGCAGTTTCGCCCGGCATTGCCCCGCGGGCGCTACAACGAGGTGAGCGACACCGGAAACCGCGACGGTTTCGCGGGGGCGTCGGGTGATTGGGCGCTGTATCGCAATGCTTACAAGAACACGGTGCTTTGGAATGTCGGCGAATTCTTTACACGGGTTTTCGCCAAAGCGAATTTGAACAATGCAGTGATGATCTATACCTCCGACCATGGCCAGGACTTACACGAACGTGGCAACCCCGGATTGAACACCCATTGTGGTGATAACCCGGTGGATGAAGAGGGCCTGGTACCTTTGGTAATCATCCAGGGTGAGAAACTCAAGACCCCCGACTGGCAGGCCGCGCTGGCAGGCAATAGAAATCACTCCAGCCACTACAACATCTTCCCGACCTTGTTGCAGTTGATGGGGTATGAGCTTTCGGGTGTCGAAGCGGTATATGGTCATCCCTTGAGCCAACCAACGCGGGATGAATTCAGTTTCAACACCCAGTTCAACGCGCGATTGGCTGAAAAGCCGGTGTTCAAACATATTGATTTGAATGAAGTGGTGACGCCGACCGATTCCATGGCTCAGCCGGTTGTATCGCAGTCCAGGTAGCACGTCACGCCGGGCTGGCCGGCTTGGCGCGGCGTTTTGCAGGGGCCGAACCCTTGCGTGACGTCGCCTTGCGTTTTTTCTTCCACGGCGCGCCACCGCCGGGAGGGCTGGCAGGGCCTGCGATGCTCAGGCTCAAGCCGGCGCAGCGCTGGACCTGCTTGCCCATCCAGGCCGACTGTTTGGCCACGAACTCCTCAAGGCTCATCTCGCCGCTTTGCACCATGTCCAGCGCCTGTTCCCAGATGGCTGTAGTGCCGGGGTCGGCGATGGCCCGTGGCACGGCGTCGATCAGGCTGAACGCCGCCGGGGTGGCGGCCAGGGCCTTGCCTTGCTTGGAAAGGTAGCCGCGGTCGAGCAGGCCCTGGATGATACCGGCGCGGGTGGCCTCGGTACCGATGCCGGTGGTGTCCTTGAGCTTTTGCTTGAGCCGTGGGTCGTCCACCAGTTTGGCAACGTTCTTCATGGCCTTGATCAGGTCGCCTTCGGTGAAGGGCTTTGGCGGCTGGGTCCACAGGTCTTTGAGGTTGAGCCCGGCCACGGCGCATTGCTGGCCTTCGCTCAGGCTCGGTAGCACCTGGGGGGCAGGGGCCTGCTGACCTTTGGCTGGCGCCAGCGCTTCGGGCAGGGCCCGGCGCCAACCGGGCTCGACGATACGCTTGCCGACTGCGCGCAACGGTTGGCTGGCGCAGTCGAAGTCCGCCTGGGTGCGGTCGTATTCATGATTGGGCAGGAACTGCGCCAGGTAGCGCGCGCGGATCAGGGTGTAGACCGCACGCTGCTTGCTGGCCAGGCGCCCCGGATCGATGGCTGCGGCTGTCGGGATGATGCCGTGGTGGGCACTGACCTTGGCGTCGTTCCAGGCGCGTGAGCGACGCTCGGGTTGCAGATGGGGCTGCAGTGGCGCCAGGCCAGGGTCGGCGCGGCCCAACGCGGCGAGAATGGCTGGTGCTTCGCCGTGCTGGCTCAGGGGCAGGTAGCCGCAGTCGCTGCGCGGGTAGGTGATGACTTTGTGGGTTTCATACAGGGCCTGGGCGATGTCCAGGGTTTCCTGGGCGCCCAGGCCGAGCTTTTTCGAACAGACTTCCTGCAGGGTACCCAGGTCGAACAGCAGCGGCGGAGCCTCGCGCAGGCGCTCGGTGCGCAGCTTGAGCACACGCGCCGTGGCCGCCTCGGCCATGGCGGTGGCCGCTTGTTGCGCCAGCGCCTGGTTCAGGCAACGACCCTGTTCGTCGCAATGTTCTTCAGCCGCGCGCCATTGTGCGGTAAAGGTCATGCCGTTGCTTTGCAGCTGCACATCAATGGCCCAATACGGTACCGGCACGAAATTGGCGATGCTGCGGTCGCGGTCCACCACCAGGCGCAGGGTTGGCGTTTGCACGCGGCCCACGGGCAGCACGCCTTGATAACCGGACTGGCGCCCGAGCAGGGTGAACAGGCGGCTCATGTTCATGCCGATCAACCAGTCGGCACGCGAGCGTCCCAGGGCAGAATGGTAGAGGCTGAAGGTTTCGGCCCCGGGCTTGAGCGCCGCCAGCGCCTTGCGGATCGAGGCATCATCGAGCGCCGATAACCACAGCCGCTGGATCGGCCCACGATAACGGCAATGCTCTACCAGTTCACGGGCTATCATTTCGCCTTCGCGGTCGGCGTCGGTGGCGATCACCAGTTCGCGGGCTTCGCCGAGCAGACGCTTGACGGCCTTGAACTGGCTGGCAGTCTTGGGCTTTACCAGCATCTTCCATTGCGCCGGCACAATCGGCAGGTCGGCCAGCACCCAGCGTTTGTAGCGGGCGTCGTAGGCGTCCGGTGGAGCGGCCTCGAGCAGGTGGCCGATGCACCAGGTCACTGTCACGTCGCTGCCGATCCAGCAGCCATCACCCCGGCGCCGAGCACCGAGTACCTGGGCGATATCTTTGGCCTGGGAGGGTTTTTCGCAGAGAAAGAGGCGCATCTACACCATGATCAGTATTGGTTGCGAGGTGGGTAGCATGCGCAGTTGGAAGGTTTGAGGCAAGTTTTATCTGTATGGATGTACAGTTTTTCGGGGTTCGGTGAAACCCCTATCGCGGGCAAGCCCGCTCCTACATGCGATGTGTGTGACATTGTAGGAGCGGACTTGCCCGCGATTGCGCCACAATGGAGCTGATTTATGGATTGTCTTTCTCGCAATTGATCATCCATGGCACGCCGAAACGGTCGATGAGCATGCCGAAGTGCGCCGCCCAGAACGTTTCTTCCAGCGGCATCTGAATGGTGCCGTCTTCAGACAATGCCTCGAAGAGGCGCTTGGCTTCGGAAATGCTATCGACATTCAGTGAAATCGAGCAGCCGGTGACGCTTTTGTGGGTTTCCTCGACAGCGTCCGAGCCCATCAGCATCTGGTCGCCGACCTGCAGGCACACGTGAACGATATTATCGGGCTTGGCGCCTGGACATTCTGCCTCGGCCGGTACTTCGCTATAGCGCATCATCGCCACGATGGTGCCGTGCAGGCAGCGTTGGTAGAACTTGAAGGCTTCTTCGCAGTTACCGTTGAAGATCAGGTAGGGATTGAGTCTCATGGGGGGCTCCGTGATATAGCCGGTTCAGGGTTTGGACTGCCTGGCTTGCACTTCGGCTCGCATTCTTTCTTCCTGTTCGCGTAATTCTGGCGTGAACTCGGCGCCAAAATCCTCGGCCTCGAATACCGGGCGAATCTCGATCTCGCAGTCACCTTCGGACGGGTTGGGACAACGCTTGACCCACTCGATGGCCTCGTCAATCGATTTGACCTGGAACAACCAGAAACCGGCGATGAGCTCTTCGGTGGAGCCCAATGGCCCCTTTTTGACGGTGCGGCTGTCGCCTGAAAATTTCACGCGAGCGCCCCGGGAGCTGGGGTGCAGGCCTTCCCCGGCCAGCAGGATGCCGGCCTTGACCAGTTGTTCGTTGTAGTGACCCATGGCGGTCAATAACGCCTCACTGGGCATCACCCCTGCTTCTGAATCCTTGCTGGCTTTGACTATGACCATGCAACGCATCGTCGCGCCTCCTGTGCAGTAAGAGAAAAGACAGCATTAGCAAAGCGCTAAATGCAGGACTGTGGGGCATTTTTTTAGAAGTTTTTCATCTGAATGTGTTGTGGGTAAGAGGACTTCACACAATTTTATGCAAGCGTTGACATTTTTTTGGCAATTGAAGTGGATGATATACGGCAGTGTCTACCGTGAGGCTGAAGGTGTTATTCGATGCGTATTTTGGTGGTTGAAGACAACCGGGACATCCATGACAACCTGGTTGAGTTCCTGCAGCTCAAGGGGCATGAAGTAGAAGGGGCCCTGGATGGCCTGACCGGTCTGCACCTGGCCGCCTCCAAAAATTTTGACGCCATCATTCTCGACATCATGCTGCCGGGCATCGATGGCAATCAGATCTGCCACAGCCTGCGCCAGCACTCGAAATCCGAAGTAGCTATCGTCATGCTCAGTGCAAGGGACGAGCTGAGCGATCGCCTGACCGGGTTCAATGTCGGTGCCGATGACTACATCACCAAGCCTTTCGCCATGTCCGAGCTGCTGGCGCGCATCACTGCGGTGGTGGGCAGGCGGGTGCGCAAGAGCGGTTGTATCCTGGTGGTCGGTGATCTCAAGTACGACCTCGATACCCTGGAAGTTTCTCGCGCCGGCGTCCCTCTCAAGCTCAACCCGACCAACATGAAGCTGTTGGAGCTGTTGATGCGCAAGAGCCCCCATGTGGTTCAACGCCGCGAACTGGAAACGGTGCTATGGGGGCGCGACCTGCCCAACAGCGACAGCCTGCGCAGCAACATCCACATGATGCGCCGCACGATCGACAAGGCGTTTGACAAACCCCTGTTGCATACGGTGCATGGCCTTGGCTACAAGCTAGCCTTCGAGCCCCTCAGCCTTGAAGAAAGCGCCCCGGCATGTCGTCCTTGAAGGGGAACAATGAAAACCAGGGGCGCGCCTCGTCCAGCACCCGCGCGAACGAGGGGCGTTGCAGCAACCGTTCGAAATAACCGCCCAGGTGCACATGGGCGCCGGGGAAGGGCTCCACGATCGAGGCGTAGAATAGCGCCGGTGCTGCCGCGCAATCGGCCAGGGTGAAGGTGTCGCCGATGGCCCAGGGCTTGTCGCGCAATTGACGCTCGATCATGTCATAGGCCGTGCGCAAGCTGGCGTGGGCATCTGCCACGCCCAGCACATCCTTGCCGCCTTCGGGGCGCAGGTGGTCGCCGACGATCTTCTGAAGCGGCACCTGCACATACAGGTCGAAGAATCGATCCCACAACCGGGCTTGCAGGCGCGCATTTGGATCGGCCGGCAACAGGGGCCGGGCACCGGGATAGTGTTGTGCCAGGTATTCGATGATGATGCTGGTTTCAGGGACCGTCTCGCCGCGCGCGGTGTCGTGCAGCACCGGTATCTTTCCCTGCGGCCAGAGCGCGTGCAGTTGGGCCCTGGAATTGGCGTCAGCGAAGTCGACCTGCTTGCCGCTAAAGGGCGTGTCGTTCTCGTAGAGTGCGACCAGCACCTTGTGGCAGAACGAGGACAGGGGGTGGAAGTACAGTGTCAGGGCCATGTGTCCTTTCCTTCTTCTTGCGCCGGCTTGGCAGCGCCTGGGCTCGGTATGAGGTGAAAGCGGCAGACCGAGCCGCCTCGCAGCATGCACTCGGTATGCTCGACATCGCCATGCCCCAGGCTGCCAATAAAGGCCAGGTCCAGTTCGCAGACCTGTGGGTGAGCCTTGGCCAGGTGATGGAAGACGCAATTATGCGCCACTATCTCCCGTTCTCCGCCTGAGCGAAAGAACACCTGGGCTTCATAACCGGCCTGGTTCATGTGGTCGACGATACGTGCTTCGTCGACGGTCTCGTGTTCCAGGTCTGCGGCCATCTTGCGCCCCAGACCGCGCATCAGCGCGACCAGGCCATCATGGCCGATGATTTTCGCAACTTCCTCGATCAACAGATTAGCCAGCAATTGATACTGCCGGGGAAACAGCTCCTTAGCGCGCGAGGTCAGTTGGTACAGCTGTTCCGGCCGACGCCCCGTTGGGCGCGTTTCGCCCCGCGCCACCAGGCCGTCGCGCTCCAGCGCCGAAAGGTGCTGGCGCACGGCGGTGCGGGTGATCACCAGCACATCGGCCAGGTCATCGATGCTCATGCCGGCCGCTCGATAAAGTAGGGCGCCGAGCAGGTCCTGCTGGGTTCGGCCCATGCCTTGAAACATTCGCGTTCCTCGTTTGTGTGCCGGTTCAGAACTTGTTGGGGAACTGTTTGACCAAGGCTGCGCACAGCGTGTCGGCCAGTACCAGTATATGTTCGCGCATGGCGTGCCAGGTTTTTGCCTCGGTGCTGTAATCCTTCTTGGCCAACTCGTCGATCTGGGCCACGTGGTGACCGCCGTGAGCGCTGAGTACTGTTACCAGAGTCGCCTCGAGCAGATTGGGGTTGGCCTTGGCCAGGAAGGCCGCTATCGCCTTGGCATTGCTGGTCAGTTCGCCGACCGCGGCATTCTT
>CAYVPI010000048.1:0-33043 GCA_964453495.1 uncultured Pseudomonas sp.
AGAGCACCATCCGTGGGTCATGGATTTTCATGAGCGAAGACAACCTCTGATTGACAATGGGGCGTGTGGCCATCTGGCTGCGGGAAACCTGCGGGTTCGCGCTTACCGAGCAGATGTGCTTATCCGAATAGACCGGTAAAAAGGAAAAAGTTCTGGGGAGCCTTTACTTAAATAAGTAGCCTTACCTTTGATCCATCAACCATTGCCGCACAATCGCGAGGGCCGCAGGGGCTTTGCTTTGCGAAGTTGTATGCGTCGTGCAATAGCGGGTAGCGTTGCAAACGGTCGAAGTCGCATGGGATTGCGGTAGACCGAATCATGCGTTGCAGGCCTGTAGGAGCGGGCTTGCCCGCGATGAATTCACCGCGGTGGCAGAGAGACCGTGTCGTCTGGATCGCGGGCAAGCCCGCTCCTACAAGACTGCAGCACGATCTCAAGGTCCGCTTCCTGGCCGATCTCTGCCGGTCAAGAACTCCATCTGGCGGTATTCGAACGACCCGCTGAGCGCGGTTGCTGTGAAGCAGGGGAATGCGTCCGCCTGCCGGCGGACGCTAAGGAGCATTATATTTACTGCTTGTGCTGTTTCATCTTCTCTTCGATTTTTTTGTCTACATCCTCGCGAATTTGATCGATGCTGAAGCTCGCCGGGCGTTGGCTTGGCGGGTAATCGACAAACGTCTGCAAGAAGGCTGCTGCTTTTTGGGTCCCCTCAAATATCAGGTAGTCGTTCTTTGTCAGCCAATCATAATATTGGTCAGACACTACGTCGGCACGCTCGTAGGGATCCATGCGCAGGTTAAAGAGTTTGGGCACGCGCAGGCAGACAAAGGGTTCGCTCCATACCTTGAGCCCGCCCGGTGCACGCTGCTCACAGAATACAACTTTCCAATTGTCGTAACGCATGCCCACCAGATCACCGTCATCGCTGAAATAGTAGAATTCATTACGCGCACTTTGGTTGCTCTTGCCGGTCAAGTAGTCGAGCTGGTTGAAACCGTCCAGATGGACCTTGAAGTTCTTTCCTCCGACGTCAGCGCCCTTGAGCAGGCGATCCTTGATATCGGTATCTCCCGCTGCGGCCAGCAATGTGGGGAACCAGTCCAGCCCGGAGAACATTTGCGCAGAAATTGAACCGGGCTTGACCTTACCGGGCCAGCGGATCATCGCCGGAACCCGGTAAGCCCCTTCCCAGTTGGAGTTTTTTTCGTTGCGAAACGGAGTGGTCGCCGCATCAGGCCAAGACCATTGGTTAGGGCCATTGTCGGTGGTGTAGATCACGATGGTGTTGTCGGCAAGCTTAAGGTCGTCGATGCTCTTGAGCAGCTTGCCCACGTCGCCGTCATGTTCGAGCATACCGTCGGCATATTCATTGCCAGGCATGCCGCTTTGGCCTTTCATCGAGTCGCGGACATGGGTGAACGCATGCATGCGTGTGGTATTCATCCAGACGAAGAATGGTTTGTCAGCTTTGGCCTGTTTCTCAATGAAGTTGATGGCGGCCTGGGTGGTCTCGTCATCGATGGTTTCCATGCGCTTGCTGTTCAGTGCGCCCGTATCTTCGATCTTGCCATCGGCGTAACTGTGGATCACCCCACGAGGTGAGGCCGCCTTGACGAATGCCGCGTTATTTTTTGGCCAGTATGGGCGCTCTGGCTCCTCCTCGGCATTGAGGTGGTACAGGTTACCGAAGAACTCGTCGAAGCCATGGTTGGTGGGAAGGTATTCGTCCTTGTCCCCCAAGTGGTTTTTGCCAAACTGACCCGTCGCATACCCATGGGCCTTGAGCGCCTGGGCAATCGTCACATCCCTTGCCTGCAAGCCGACCGGTACGCCTGGCATGCCCACTTTGGAGAGGCCTGTGCGCAGAGGAGACTGCCCCGTGATGAATGTCGAGCGTCCGGCCGTGCAACTGTTCTCCGCGTAGTAATCGGTGAACCGCATGCCTTCATTGGCAATCCGGTCGATGTTCGGCGTTTCATAGCCCACCACGCCGTCCGCGTAGGCGCTGATGTTGGTCTGACCGATGTCGTCGCCGAAGATCACCAGGATGTTGGGTTTATCGGCTGCTGTGGCGGCTCCCGATAACGTGAAGAGCGAGGTCGCCACAAGGGCGAATTTGGGTAACCACTTGCGTACGCGAGTCATATGACTTGCTCCTTTGCCGGTGGGTCGCTGGGTGCGACAGATGTTGAGTGAGTTCCTGCCTCCGCTTCGATCATTGCCGCGCTCGAGCTCACCATTATCCAGAGATGTTCGACACAGTTCGGCAACCTTATCGACGATAGCCTAGTGGCCTGTGTGGTCAATTCGTTTACTCAACTTCGGCCCAAGACTTCACCAGGCGGCGTTGCCACTCCTTGCCGTAGCCCTGCTACGACTCGTCGCGGCGCCTTGCCTGACGAACCCTTGGACTCGAATTTGAGTACTCGAATTAACCGTACAGGCCACTAGCCATGGGTTTTTGCTTTGACTTGGCTGGGTGGCGTCCGGGATGGTGGCTGTATGAAATGCCAAAAGCAGTCCATAACCAGGGCTCGAGCCATGGCCTTGGTCGCATAAATTTGAAATGCACGGCGTTGCCCGACAGAATCGCGCCCCGAGCCGGCCAAAGGTGCCGGACGTTCGTGGTGAAAAGGGGCTGCAGTTGAACGAACAGACATTGTCCATGCGCCTGGAGCGCGTGGCAGCGCATGTGCCAGCCGGTGCGCGCCTGGCCGATATCGGCTCGGATCACGGCTACCTGCCTGTGGCGTTGGTGCGCCGTGGCGCCATCGCGGTGGCGGTGGCCGGCGAGGTGGCATTGACGCCGTTTCACGCGGCCCAGCGCACCGTGCGCGAGAACGGCCTGGGCGAGCGAATCACCGTGCGCCTGGGCAATGGCCTGGCGGCGATCGAACCGGGAGATGGGATCACGGCGATCAGTATCTGCGGCATGGGCGGCGAGACGATCCGCGATATCCTCGACAGTGGCAAGGCGCGCCTGAGCGGCCAGGAGCGTTTGATCCTGCAGCCCAACGGCGGCGAGCAGCCACTGCGCCAATGGCTGATGGAAAATGGTTACCGCATCCTGTGCGAGGAAGTGCTGCGGGAAAACCGCTTCGACTACGAAATCATCGTCGCCGAGCGCGTCGGGCCGGTGACGTACTCCGCCGAAGAGCTGTACTTCGGCCCGCTGCAGATGCAGGCACGCAGCCCGGCGTTTCTGCTCAAGTGGCAGCGCATGCTGCGCCTGAAGCAGAAGACCCTGACTCACTTCGCCCGGGCACGGCAGGCCGTGCCCGAGGAGAAGGTGCAGGACATCGCACGGCAGGCCCGGTGGATCATCGAACTGCTGGCTTGAGCCGGGGCTTGCCTGACGTGAAGTTGACCAAATGCCCACTGCCAACCATGGGGCGGTTATCGGTCTAGGGTCGGCAATTGGCAGCCAGGGATCACTCTTCCCAGTTTCACCGCCTGGCGGTAAAGCACCTGCATGAGCTGGATGGCCGAATCGGAAAGTGGCTCGAACCGCGAGTACACAAAACTGATATCGAAGTGAATCGCCTCAACCAGCGGTTGCCATAACCACCTGTTTGACCCCGCACGGTTTCCCTATCGCGCCGACACGGTTTACGCACCCTCCTGGCAGGAGGTCGCGCCCCTGGAGCAGTTCGGTCGGGTCATGGACGCCTATGGCGTGCAACACGCTTTGCTGGTAGGGCCGAGCAGTGGTTACCGCACGGACAATCGTTGCTTGCTGCATGCATTGGCGCAAGGCGAGGGCCGTTTCAAGAGGGTTGCCGTGGTCGACCATGACACCGGCCTGGACGAGCTGGCAGCGCTCAAGGAACAGGGTGTGGGGCTGCTCATCGACCACTGTGGTCGCCCTGAGATCTGTGCAGGCGCCTCGGCCAGCCAGGGTTCCAGGCGCTATTGGGGTTGGCCGGGAGTGGTCGCGCCTGCGTGAAAATCTCCGGCATGCAGAAATTTGCCGCCCACGATCATCTCGATGAGCAAGCCGGTGCATACGTACGTGCACTGCTCCTGGCGTTTGGCCCGGATGCTTGTGTTTGGGGCTCGGACTGGCCGTTCATTCGCGAGCAGTCGCGCGTGGACTACGGGCCGCTGCTCAAGCTGGCAGAGCAGTTGATGCCCGATTCCGGTGTACGGAGGAAGGTGATGTGGGACACGCCACGGCGACTGTTCGGCTTTGGCGAACGGTCAACCGGCTTCAGGCAGGTAATACCCCCCGATAATAACCTGGACGCCCTGCACCTGTTTCGCTCGGCAGCGCCGCGGCCGTGGCTCAACTGGACCGGCGTTACATCCATGGCGTGCAGTGGTGTGATGCACCGGCGCTGGCACCTGTGGAGGAGGGCATCATCCGTGAAGCCCGCGAGGGGCGCCTGCCGCCCGGTGAGGGGCAGCTGCCTTTGGCCGGATTGCTTGATGTATTGCCGCCTCAGGTTCACTGCAGCGTGGAAGTTCCATGCCCCGTGATGTGCGCATCTGAGCGGCTAGCTCAAGCCTTCACGATCACCCGGGCCTGGTTGGCCAGCCATTCGTTGTCATGAGCGTGTAGTTTCTGCCAAGTACAGCCCTTTTCGAGCATTCAACTCACGGCTGGGGCGGCACCGTTGGTAGGATCTCCCTCAGTGAGCATCTGTTTGAGGCGTTCACGTTCTTCTGCTCTTGGCAGCACACCAGAGGTCGTCGCTTTTAGCACGGTGACGTCCTCTGCGTTCAATACGCTGACTTCAGCCTTGGCATGGCCGCGTTCATCGATGTCAACAATGAGCCAATGGCAAGTGATCTGTTCACCTGCGTAGACGGGCCGTTTGAATTCAAAATTCATGCCTGTAGCCAGCCAGCCTATTTGCCCGCCGATTTCGGTGACGAGGCTGGCTGTCAACAGGCCGTGGGCGATGGGTGCCTTGAACCCACGCAGCTCTGCGTAACTCCCATCGCAGTGAACCGGGTTATAGTCCCGAGAAACCTGGGCAAATTGGCGAATATCGTCAGCTGAAAAACAGCGGACTATCGTGAATCGATCGCCGATCTTAAGACCTTCGGCGGCACATTCTCTTGGGCTCTTCATCAAGCTTCCTTGGGCGGTAGTGGTAGGCGGCTAAAAGGTAGTTTCGGGGCCTGGAAATTGAAAGCTAAATCAACCCGGCATCTGCTCGGTAAAGAGGACGACGGCGATAACGATCATCGCCGCCCCGGAGAAACGGCTGACCTGGCGAGCGGCAGCCGGGCGTGCGCGTAGGACAACCTGCGAGCCAAACCCGACCAAAAGATAGATCACGCCACAACTGACGGTGTGGACGAGCCCTAATGCAATCATCTGCATCGGTAGCGGCCAGGGAGCGGCAGCGTCGGTGAATTGAGGCAATAGTGCCAAAAACAGCAGGAACACTTTCGGATTCAGCCCGCTCACGCACAGCCCCTTGAGCGCCCAGCGCTGCCAGGAACCTGATGCCTTGATGTCATCAGCGTGCGGTGTAGAGGGGCGGGCAAGCATGTTAATCCCCAACCAAAGCAGGTAACCCGCCCCGGCAACGGTAAGCACCGACAAGGCAACGGGGTGGTTGGCCATCAAGGTACCGACACCTGCGGCAACAGTCACGGTTGCGATCAAGTGGCCGGACAATAGCCCACCCACTGCAGGTATGACGACTCGGTGCTTCAAGCCCGCCGAAATCGCGTACGCCCAATCTGCCCCCGGCGTGATGATGAACAGAAACGATACCGCCCAGAAGGCTACGAAAACACTGAAGCTCATAGTGCTTCTCACTCCGCAAATCAAAGGCCGTTCTTCCTTGGGTTCCAGGAGGAGGCGGCTGTTAATGACTGGAGGAAGAATAGAGAAAAGTTGTTAGAATTAGCTTCCAAAAATGATCGTCTTACTGTCTCTGAAGGGGAGAATCTTCTAAATGGACAGAATTGATCGAAAGATTCTTGCTGAGCTGCAAAAAGACGGGCGCCTTTCGGTTACCGAGCTCGCCGAGCGTGTCGGATTGAGCCTGTCGCCGTGCCATCGACGGGTACGGGCACTGGAGGAGTCCGGTGTTCTGTTGGGCTATCGCGCCCAGCTGGATCCCGGCGCACTCGGCCTGAACTTTTCTGCCATGGTATTTGCCACGCTTCGAGAGGGCGACAGGCGAGCCGTCGAGGCGTTCGAGGCGGCGCTCGTTGAAATACCTGAAGTGGTCGATGCCCAGAGGTTGTTTGGCGAACCGGACTACCTGCTCCATGTCGTCGCTCAGGATCTGCCTGCTTTCCAAAGGCTTTACGATGAGAGCCTTTCAACTTTACCCAACGTACAACGGCTGACCTCGACGCTGGTCATGAAACGGGTCATCCAGGATCGGCCGCTACCTTTGTGATCGGGGTAAGGGATCGCTGTTTTCCCGCTGCGATTGATCGATAGGCGGTTGTATTAGTCACCAATCCATTGACCTGGATTCATGAACCGCCGGATCTGCATTGACCTGCATGTTTCGGATCCAACAGACTTTTCACCTCTTGTGTATTTTTGAGGTGAGTTCGATGCGTAAAACATTCTCTGTACTTGCATTGGCCCTTTTTGTATCCCAGTACTCGGTCGCTTCCCAAACTACAACCACTGCTGTGGGCGGCGGCGTCGGTGGCGCCTTGGGGAGCGTGGTGGGTCAGGCCATCGGTGGTAGCACTGGCGCCGCGATCGGGGCGGGCGTAGGCGGCGCGGCTGGGGGTGCCATGACGGCGAAGGATGGCAAGAAGACTGAATCAGCCATCGGTGGTGGCCTCGGCGCAGCGGGTGGTCAGGTTATCGGCAACAGCGTAGGTGGCTCGACCGGTGGCACAATCGGTGCCGGCCTGGGCGGCGCTGCTGGCAGTGCAATCGGCAACAACCTGGCCGATGACAACGACCACCACAGCGGTAGCCACAAGCATAAGCATAAACACAAGCATGGTGACTGATCATAGGCGCACTGGCCAATAAAGGCGTGCCCAGTCGATGGGGCCGCCCTGGCTGCCGAACGTCAAGACAATCTGAAGATCATCCGGGCCAATCTTTTTTCACCTTCAGACTTCGTTAAGAAATGCCTTTGATACTGCTCCCCAATTGATCCGGGGGAGGTGTTTTCCAATGTCCGATTTCAACTGGAGTGTTCAGTTACCGCTGCACTTCGGCCAAGCCGGAACACTGCAGATGACGCTGGTCAGAGCATTGCCAGGCGACCCGCAACGGCCCGACTTCGAAGGTTTTATCCAGCAACGATTCTGCAAGGCCCACGGGGCCGACATCCGCCATTTCATGCCGCAACTGTTTGGCATGCGTGTTACCGGCGACGTGCTCTGTGCCGTCGCGGGTGTGCGTCTGGCAGGTGACGAAAGGTTGTTTCTGGAGAGCTACCTGGATGAACCGATTGATTCGATAGTCTGTGCCATAGCAGACCAGACGGTGGACCGCTCAGCCATTGTCGAAGTAGGTAGTCTTGCGGCCAGTGACACTGGATGTGCACGAATGAGCATCATCGCGATGACTTACCTACTCGCCATGGGCGGTCTGGAATGGGTCGCTTTCACCGGGAGCCTGGGGCTGGTGAACAGCTTTCATCGTTTTGGTTTGAAGCCTGTGACGCTGTGTGCTGCCGACCCGGCGCGCCTGGGCGAGGATCGCCACGCCTGGGGCAGTTACTACGAAAGCAAACCCTGGGTTCACGTTGGCAACATCCGTTGCGGGTTCATTCATTTAAGCAACATTGGCCTGTTCAATCGCTTGGGTCTGCCAACGACCATCGAGGGATCCTGCAATGTCGCTTGAAATGGAACGCTTCAATCAGACCCTGCGCAACCATGCTGAGCATAAAAGTACGACCACTGCGTTGTGGGACGATCAGTTGAAGCTGGACTACGCCACGCTTTATGCCCAGGTCATGTACCGCCAACAGCAGCTGCGCGAAGAACAGGTCAAGGTGGTTGCGCTGGCCTTGGACAACGGCGTCGACGCCATGCTTTGGGACCTGGCCGCGTTGTTCGAAGGCTTGACTTGTGTTGTCTTGCCGCCCTTTTTCAGCCCGGCGCAACGCAAGCATTGCCTGGAGCAGAGCCAAGCCGAACGGGTGATTGCCGAACCGCAGTTACACGACGAATTACAAGCGGCGGGTTATCTGAAAAACGGTGAGTTCTGGCGCCGCACCTTCAGCGGCCCGAACCGCCTGCCCGAAGGCACCGCCAAATTGACCTTCACCTCGGGCACCACAGGTGCACCCAAGGGTGTGTGTTTGAGTGCCGACAGCATTTTGCGGATCACCCGCGAGTTGGACCTGGCAAGCAAACCTACCGAGCCACAGCACCATCTGGCGCTGCTGCCGTTGGCCATTTTGCTCGAGAACATCGGTTGTTATGCCGCGTTGCACGCTGGCGCGACGTTGAGCCTGCCCAGCCAAAAAACCCTGGGGGTTCAAGTCGCCAGCGGTGTGGATGTGCCGAAACTGTTGGGCTGCTTGGCCAGCCGAGCGCCCCATAGCCTGATTCTGGTGCCGCAGTTGCTGCTGATACTGGTCAGCGCTGCAGAACAGAAAGCCTTTGATACACAGCACTTGCGTTTTGCTGCCGTGGGCGGCCTCTACCGTCAGAAGCGTTACGCTGAAGCCAACGCGGCGTTGCAAAAAGCACTGATGGCCGCACCGCGTCCCGGCCGCGAAACTGCCGATGCCGGGCGCCGCAAAGACATCGAAAAACTGCTGGTGGATGTGAACAAGAAACTTGGCTGACTGGAGTCCCCGTGCGCTTACTATTGATAGAGGATGACGTGGCCCTTGGCGAAGGCATTCATCAGGCCCTGGGCCGTGAAGGTTATACCGTCGACTGGTTGCATGATGGCAGCAGCGCCTTGCATTCGCTACTCAGTGAAACCTTTGATCTGGCGGTGCTCGACCTTGGTCTGCCGCGTATGGACGGTCTTGAAGTGCTGCGGCGCCTGCGTGACAGAGGTTCCAATCTGCCGGTGCTGATCCTCACCGCACGGGATGCCACCGAAGATCGCATCGCCGGGCTGGACGCCGGGGCCGACGACTACCTGATCAAGCCCTTCGACCTGGCCGAACTCAAGGCAAGATTGCGTGCCTTGCTCAGGCGCAGCGCCGGTCGTGCACAAGTGCTGATCGAACATGCCGGCATCAGCCTGAACCCCGGCAGCCAACAAGTCACCTTTAACGGCGAGCCCGTCGCCCTGACGCCCTAGGAATATAAGCTGCTCCACGAACTGCTGTCACCCCCTGGCCGGGTGATGCCCCGAGATCAGCTGATGCAATTGCTGTACGGCTGGAACGAGGAAGCCCAAAGCAATACCTTGGAAGTACACATTCATCATCTGCGCAAGAAATTCTCCAGTGACCTGATCCGCACCGTCCGTGGTGTCGGTTATCTGGTGGAAGAGCGTCGATGACCTCTATCAGGCGTCGCACCCTGACCCTGATCATTGGCTTGATGCTGGCCGGTCTTGCCGTGATCGGCGTACTCAACCTGCACGACAGCAACCACGAAATTGCCGAAGTGTATGATGCCCAACTGGCGCAGAACGCTCGCTTGTTACAAGGCATCATGCGCATGCCCATGGCTAGCAAGGAACATGCTGATCTGTATCGGGCCTTTAACCAGGCCCTGAGTGAAGCGGAACCCAGAGTCGAGGGGCATCCCTATGAAACGAAGATTGCCTTTCAAGTCTGGAACCTCAAGGGCGAATTGCTGGTACATACGGCTAGCTCACCCGACTTTGACGCACTTGCACGAACGCCCGGCTTCAGCGACGTTGTCGATCTGAACAACCGCCATTGGCGCGCGTTCCTGCTCGAAGACAAGCAGAACAGCTTGCGCATCTGGGTTGGCGAGCGCGACGACGTGCGATCGGACCTGGTGGACCGGATCGTACGCCATACGTTTTGGCCCAATGTACTGGGAAGCTTGATGTTGGCCGCAATGATCTGGCTGGCCATCGGCTGGGGATTGAAACCGCTGGTTGACATGGCTGCGACGTTGCGGGCGAGACATCCCGGCTCGCTCGAACCCTTGCAATTGTCGCCGCTACCCACTGAGCTTGAGCCCATGCAGGCAGCCCTCAACCGAATGCTCGCGCAAATTCAGGAAGTGATGGGGCGTGAGCGGCGCTTTATCGCAGACGCGGCCCACGAAATGCGTACCCCGCTCGCCGTGCTCAGGGTGCATGCCCAAAACCTGATGGAGGCGGGGAGTGAAGAGGATCGTCGCGCATCGCTCGAATACTTGATTGCCGGCGTGGACCGTAGCAGTCGGCTGGTTAACCAATTGCTCACGATGGCCCGTATAGAGCCTCAAGCAGGCACTCGACCGCCGGCACCAATTGATCAGGCAGCCACAGTTCGAGACTGTCTGGTTCAATTAGCGCCTTGGTTGTTAAGCAAGGATCTTGAACTGGTTTTCGATGTCAGCGACGACATCAGCCTTGTGAAAGTCGACCCGGCAGCTATCAATATTGCCTTGAGCAATCTGGTCACCAATGCGGCGAATTTCTCACCACCGAATGGGCTGATCACAGTAAGGCTTGCCGAAACAGCCAATTGCTACCAACTGTCCGTTGAAGATGAGGGGCCGGGTATCAATGAGGAGGACCGCGATCGTCTTTTCGAGCGCTTCTACAGCCGTGGAAATGACCAGGGTGCAGGATTGGGGCTGACCATAGTTCAGGCCATAGCCGATCGCTTGGGTGGGCAGATCAAACTAGAGAATCGCATTCCTGTAGGGTTACGCGCTACGTTGGAGATTTGTCGCTTATGATTGAATTGGCGGTTATCTCGGCAGCCTGCTGCCTGGCCGTTGCAGCGGGAACTTCAGGGCACTGACCCGGTCAATAGGGGCCCTGTATCGGTGATGCCGAGCAGCGCTGGAGGCCTGTGTTACGACAGTGCCGTGCGAAATCAGCCGAGTCTGCCCCCCTGATGCCAACCAAGAGCTTTCTGTCGGGTTTCATACTGGCGTTCTGCGCCGTCGCGTCGCTTTGCTCGGTTGCTGCCGAGCGAAGGGCGCCTTCGCAAAGTAACACCGCATCAACCACCCTGATCGAAACTGCCTCGCGGCAATATGAAAATGGCCAGTTGGACCAGGCCGCCGCCTCGCTGGAGCGTGCCCTGCATATCCAGCCGAACAATCCCGCGACGCTGCATTACCTCGGTGTGTTGCGTCTTCAGCAGGGGCAGTACCAGCAGGCTGAAACGTTGGCGGCGCGCTCGAACTTGCGAGTTGGCCGCAACGTCGAGTTGCGCAACCGCAACTTCCAATTGATCCAGGCGGCGCAGCAGGCCCAGGTTTCTCCACTCAATGCCAAGGGGGACCGGGGTGCCATCCAGAAGGCTCGGGAAGAGGAGGCCAAAAGACCCCGCGCAGCTGAAATTGCCGCTACAGATCACTCCGCGCCAGACACCGATCTCCACGCTGGCACCTTCGCTCGCGCAATGGCGCGGTGGCTATCGGACTCACCGACGGTTGACAGTCCACATCCCGAAGGCGCGTTGCAAGTAGCTTCCGTCGAGCCTGAGCCCGCGTACGAGGAGGTCGGGATTCCCCGCGGCCATTTGCCGCCTCCGGGTAAATGCCGGATCTGGTTTCCTGATCGCCCGCCGGGGCATCAGCCCGCACCCGGCAGCTGCAAGAAGCTGCGATATCGGGTTCCGCCAGGGGCCTACCTGGTGCAGGGCTGATTTTTTGAGTGTCTGGGCCTGCAAACCACTCTGCATTTAATGGTCATGCCTGTGGTGTGAGTCGGGGAAGTGCGGATGGCGCAGGCCTATGACGAACAACGCCAAGCTCAGGCCATAGGCAAGAAAGCCTAGCGCCAGTGCACCTGCCAGGTTAGGCAGCGGGGCAGCGTCGTGCCCACGACAAGCGCCAGGGCAAGATTGACTGTGCCAGTAACCAGTCCTTTGGCCGATGCGATCCAGGTCGCGCCGGTCAAAATTCTCCTTGAAGGCGAACCACG
Organism: uncultured Pseudomonas sp.; assembly: GCA_964453495.1. Lineage (GTDB taxonomy): Bacteria > Pseudomonadota > Gammaproteobacteria > Pseudomonadales > Pseudomonadaceae > Aquipseudomonas. The sequence continues at coordinate 11,981 of CAYVPI010000048.1, forward strand.
CGAGCAAGGCCGTGAATACGCCCTCGGCGTTGAGCAAGAGTGATGCGCCCGAGGCGGGCATGCCAGTAAGCCCCACCATCAACAAAACCGGCCCGCGAGCAACCAGGGGTGACACTGTTCAACAGTAATTTTGCCAGTGGCGTTCCTGCACCGAACAGTAGGGTGGCACCAAGAGCGGCCAGTACACCTGGTTGACTCAGGCCTTCCTTCCAGTTCATCGCTTTCACTCCCCGCTCAGTTGTGCTCAGGCTCAATCATGGGAAAGTTTGGGAGCTTGTGTGGATTGACGCTCGCCGTTGGAGCAATGGCGCTGCAATATTTTCCTGGCATTGTGAATTGAAGCTGTTTTGTGGACAAATTCGAATGTCTGATTCTGGCCGATTGTTGCCTATTTCGATGGGCTGCAAACGAACCCAAAGCTGCTTGTAGGAGCGGGTCTTGCCCGCGATGGCCTCACCGCGGTGAAGCAGGCAAACCGCGCCGTCTTCAATCGCGGGCAAGCCCGCTCCTACAAGGCTGCGGTACGACCTCAAGATCCGCTTCGCACGGCACTGTCGATTTCGCCGCGTCTGGTTCGACTATCCGTTAGGCGATGCTTGTGATGGGGCGCAGTGATCTTTGGCGTTCCCCTGACGAGCACGTTCACCAAGACGAACCAGGAGAAGGCTATGCGCAAGCTCATCGTTGCCGCGTTCATGAGTCTGGATGGCGTGATTCAAGCTCCCGGCGGGCCTGAAGAAGATACCAGCGGCGGATTCCGCTTCGGTGGCTGGATAGTGCCCTACACCGCCGAAGTCTCCAGCCAGGCCGTACAGGACCTGTTCTCGCCGCCGTTCGAGTTGCTGCTGGGGCGTCGCACCTATGACATATTCGCCGCCTATTGGCCACACATACAGTCCAATTCAAGCAACACCCGCACCATCGCGGACCGCTTCAACAGCGTGCCCAAGCACGTGGCTACCCATCGCCCCGATACGCTTGGTTGGCAGAACAGCCATGGGTTGCAGGGGAACCTTACCGATGCCATTCGGGTACTAAAACATCAGGACGGCGCCGACCTGTTGACCCAGGGCAGCGGCGAGCTGGTGCGACAACTGCTTGCAGCCGGGTTGGTTGACGAGCTTCGGTTGATGATTTTTCCCATCGTCTTCGGGCACGGTAAGCGCTTGTTCGACGATAACGCACAGGCGTCGGCCTTTACGTTGGTGCGCTCGGCCGCCACGCCTGAGGGTGTACTGATCACCCATTACGTGCGCAGTGGCGAAGTGCGTACAGGAACCTTTGCCGAAGCTGAGCAGGAAAGCTAATCACGAAACCTGGAAGTACTCATAGGGATCGGCCCCCCAGCCATTGATCGAGCTTGGGCCACATCCGCTTGATGGCGGCCGGTCCCGCCACCAGGCTGACGTGCCCTCCTTGCAGCACCAGTTCTTCCTTGTCCCGCGAACCCACGCCGGCCACCAATGGCTGGGCGCATTGCGGTGGCACCAGGGAGTCAAATTTAGCGATGACGTGCAGCACAGGCACCTCGATCTTCTTCAGATCGACGGCTTTGCCACCGATGCGCAGGGTACCTTCATAGAGCCCGTTCCTTTGCATCAACTCCTGGTTCACTTGCCGGAAGTACGCGCCAGGCACTGGCAAGGTCTCGCTGCCGAAGCGCGCCATCCTACGGTAGCCCTTGACGTAGTCGTCGTTCCACATGTTGTCCCAGAGCCGGATCTGGCCGGCAATACGGGTGGCAGGGCGATGGGTTTCGATCATCTTGACGACGGTTTGTGCCGGGACGATACCGGTCGCATCGATCAAGCGCTCGGCCTTGAAATGACGCGACATGGCCAAGGGCATCTTCGTCCAGTCGATCGGCGTGGTGAAACACACCAGGTTCTTCAGCGGGCCGTCGGGATGCAGCGCCGCATACAGGGTCGCGAGCACACCGCCCATGCAGTAGCCGATCAATGTGATGTCTTCGACCCCCGAGTCTTTTTGCACGCGGGCGATACAGTCCGGGATGAAGTCGAATACATAGTGCTCCAACTTCAGGTGTGCTTCTTCTGGAGTCGGCGCATTCCAGTCCATGACATACACGTCGTAGCCGCGAGCGAGAAGGAATTCGATCAGGCTCTGACCCTTCGCCAGGTCGAAAATGGCAGCCTTGTTGGTCGTCGCCATGACCAATAACAGCGGCACCCGGTAGATCTCGTCAGAGGTCGCGTGGTAGTGGTACAGGCTCAACGTGCCGCGCCGGTGCAGCAGCGTCTTGGGGGTCATGCCCACGGCCGGTGGCGGGGTGCTGAGGTACTCAAGGCCCTTGAGGCTGCGCTGGATCATCAAGCTGACCTCGGACCGCAGCCGGTCCGCCAACGACGTGTCGGCGACCGGGTTGTCATGCAGCCGAGACATTGTTACCCCCTTCCTTCGGGCTACGTTTGGCCACCGGCTTCAGGGCCGCTTTCCTGGCGTCAGGCGCAGCCTCGGCCGCGGGGCGTCGCGTGCGGGGCGGGCGTTGTGCAATGGCTGCATTCGTTGGCGCAGGGAGCAGCTGATCGAGCTTGTCCTCTACGCGCTGGACGGCGGCGGCCAGCGCGGCGATTTCGGCACGGCTGGGCAGGTCGATGCGCTTGTAAAGTTGTTCAAGGGACGTCTCGGACAGGTGCTGTATGCCCAGCGAAACCTTGGAAAGCCGATTGATCACCTGGCCGAGCTCCTTGGAGTCGCTATTGCGGGTGGCCAAAGCGTTGACCCCGGTTTCAAACCTGGTAAGGGCTTCGCGATACAGCTTCAACGGATCAGGTAGTGCCATGGCGTGTTCCTCGCTCAATTGTTCACAGTGCAATTTTTCTCGGTCGGATAGGTCTGGCGTGCAGCCAGCAGGTCCAGGCCGGAGATGGCCTTTCGGCGGATCAGAATGGTGGGAACGAACCAGGGCTTCAAAAGTAGCCTGCAGGCGCTGGCCGCCTTTGGCGACAGCAGGCGCAGCAGGACATCGCCGCAACGCTCGGTTGCTACCCAGACAGTCAAGGTAGAGGTCGCCATTTCGCCCGCGGTGGCGCGAAGGCGTGAATGCCTGCGAGGTGTTCTATCGGCGATCTCGATTGTTCTGTCTGGAGCGGGTTGGGTGCCGAACGCTTGCGTCAGGGCATCGCCGATGCGCTGCAGGGCATCGCGGCTGGCACCGTTTATCGAATCGAAATTGAGAAAGCCATGAAACTGGCCCTTGTAGTGCAGCAATTGCACAGGCACATCGGCTGCGCGCAGGCGGGCAGCGTAGTCCAGGCCGTCATCGCGGATCGGGTCGAAGCCGGCGCTGACGATGACTGCCGGCGGCAGGCCACGCAGGTCGGGGCTGCGGCGTGGTGAATACCAGGGGTCGAGGAGATCCAGCGTGCTGATCGAGCCTTCGAGTGTTTGTTCGATCCATTGAACCGCCTGATCTGTCAGCAGGGCTTGCCGATTGGAATTTTCCGCGTAGGAGGGGAATTTCTCCACCAACTCGGTTGCCGGGTAGACCAGCACTTGCAGGCTCAGTGCCGGGCCGCCGCGGCGCAGGGCCTGTTGCGCAACTGCAGCGCAGAGGTTACCGCCTGCCGAATCGCCGCCAATGGCCAGCCGAGTGGTATCGATACCCAGCTGTGCGCCATTGTGCGCGACCCAATCGAGCGCCGCGAGGGCATCCTCGCGGCTTGCGGACAAGTCGTGCTCCGGCGCCAGACGATAGCGCACGGCTATGACGATGCAGTCGGCAGCGAGCGCAATGCGGCGGCAGATCCCATCCGCGGTGTCCAGATCGCCGATGACGAATCCACCACCGAAATACCAGAGGAATGCCGGGCGCAGCTGGTCCGACGTGCCAGGGTTGAAGATCCGTAGCGCTATCGCACCGCCAGGCCCGTCAACCAGCTGCTCGGTCACCGAAGCCACCGGGAGTCGGCACCCAAGCGCAAGTGCCGTCAGCCTCCAGGTCTGGCGCAGCCCGTGCACCGAATAGGTTTGCGCGGGGCGTAGCCAGGTTGAAACATTGACCATGCGCAAGAATGCCCGCGCCTCGCGGTCAGGGGTGTGCGCGCGCAATACGCGGGGCATGCCGATACGGGGGCAGTCAGGCATGGCGGCCATCGGTACACTGGCAGCGCCTAGCTGGTCATGGTCGGTCTTGTGATTTCGTTTGTTGTTCATCGCCACTCCACTAGCAGGTCATCCGGGTACCGCGCAGGTGGTATAGCCTACTGAGCACCGCGAAAACCTGCTGCTACCCTCAATGGGGGGCATGGGGGTGGAGCAAACGTGCTGCTGGCATGGGGCGTTTGAATCGCGGTGCTTCAGATAAACCGCAGCGATGAGGCGCAGTTCACCCTTAGGACTCCAGCGCGCCACAGCCCCACGAAGCGCGCCAGGTCGCGCAGGCCGATTGCCTGAAAGCCGTGGGTTGCAAACAGTTCTATCGCCGCATCAAGAAGACGGTCGCGGGCGCTGAGTGCGGGGGTGGCTGATGCGATGGCTGCAAGCATAGTGAGTCCGTGTGATTTGGGCCGGTGTAGAAGCGGGTAGCGATATACGGCAACCGGACCACGACACCGAGGGCGTAGGTCACGATACCTGCAATGTTCCAGCGACCGTATCGTCCATCTGGATCAGGCAACGCCGCAATGTCGTAACGCTCCTGGTTCACGTGAGCACTTTGGGTCATGGCGCTTGCAGCTCACCGATCAACCATTCACTGAAGCTGCGTGCCAATGGGTTGTTTTCACTGTCCCTGTGGGTCAGCAAGGCCCAGTTCGGGCCACGAATGGTTTGCTCCACCAAAGGTTGCAGCAACCCGTCGGCGCGCGCCTGCCGGCTCAGCAACTGGCTGACCAGAGCGATGCCAAGCCCCGCGCAAACGGCGTCCAATAGCAGGCCCGGGTCGGAGAAGTTCAGCCCCTGATCCTGCTGGCCGACATCCACGCCAGCTTCCACCGCCCAGTGGCTCCAGTCCATTTCCCGCTCGCCATGCAGGGTGGTGCGTTGTTGGCAAGGCACCGCCAACAGGCTGGGGTGGCACGCCGGGTAGAGGCGGTCGGCGTGCAGCACCTTGAAGCTGCACTCAGCCTGGGAGCTGATGTCGTCGCGCACCGCCAGGTCGATGGTCTGGTTGGCCATGTCCGGAATTTCATCGGTGCTGAAAATCCACAGATCCACCTCCGGATGCTGACGGCGAAAATCTCCCAGCCGAGGCAGTAGCCAGTGGCGGGCGAACGCGGGAGTGGTGTTGAGCACCAGTTGATTGGGCTTCTGGTACTGCCCCAGGCGGCGGATGCCGACGGCCAGTTGCTGCAGCAATGCCTGGGTGGTGCTGAGCAGGTCGTGGCCGGCATCGGTGAGGCTGACGCTGCGTCCGCTGCGATAGAACAACGGCTGCTCAAGATAGGCTTCAAGGCTGCGAATTTGTTGGCTGATGGCCGATTGTGTGAGGTGCAGCTCGGCGGCAGCCTTGTGAAAACTGCCCAGCCGGGCAGCGGCTTCAAAGCCGCGAAGGGAGCTGAGTGGTGGCCAGTGCTTGAGCATATTGATAAGTTCCTCTAATCACTTTTCTGCAAAATCCATCGTTTGTTCGCCCTGTTTTACAGTCGTAGCATGCATGACAAGACCGCCAAGGCAGTTTTCATTGAACACAATGGCTTAACTAAAGGGTGCTTGTCATGCAGCAAAATGAAATCCAAAACAGTGGTTGGTGGATGCCGGCAGAGTGGGCCCGGCATGCGGCGACCTGGATGGTATGGCCACACAACCAGGCCCTCTGGGAGTCGGGTTGGCGCGTTACCTTGCCATTGGTGCAAGAAGATTTCGCCCGCGTGGCCAACGCCATCGCCCGTTTCGAACCGGTGAAAATGGTCGTCGATCCCTCGGCGGTCGCCAGTGCTCAAGCCTTGTGCGGGCCTAACATCGAACTGATCGAGCTGGCAGTGAACGACAGCTGGTGCCGTGATTCCGGCCCGAGTTTCGTCTGCCACCGGCAACACGGCCTGGCTGGGGTGAGCTGGCGTTTTAACGCCTGGGGCGGCAAGTCTGCCTTTGACCTGGACGAAGGCCTGGCGCGCCGCGCCCTCAATCACCTGGGGCTACCGTGCTTCGGCACGCCGTTGAGCAATGAAGGCGGCGCCATCCATGTCGACGGCGAAGGCACGCTGATCACCACCGAGTCGGTATTGCTCAACCCCAATCGCAACCCCGGTATGAGCAAGGCAGAGATGGAAGAGATTTTCACGCGCCTGCTGGGCGTGAAGAAGACCATCTGGCTACCGGGTGACCCAGACTACGTAACCGGTGACATGACCGACGGCCATGTCGATGGCGTGTGCGCCTTCGCCCGCCCTGGCGTGCTGCTGGTGGATGCTACCCACGACAAGCAGTCGGCGTATGCCGAGGTGGCACGCGAAAATCGCCGTGCACTGGAGTTGGCGACCGATGCCCGGGGCCGCCACTTTGACCTGATCAAGTTGTATGAAGCCAGCGAGGCCGTGGATACCGAAGCCGAAGTGTTCTGCGCCTCTTACACCAACTTCTACATCGCCAACAACGCCATCATCATGCCGGCCTACGGCATCGAGGCCGATCACGTGGCTGCCGAGGTATTGGCCCGGGCCTTCCCGGGGCGCGAGATTGTGCCCGTGCGGATCAACCACTTGGCCCATGGCGGTGGCGGGGTGCACTGCATCACCCAGCAACAGCCCGCCTGGCCGGTGGAGGGTTGATGCCATGACCCTGTTGACCATTGCCACTACCCAGATGCCCTGCACCTGGGACCTGCAATACAACCTCGATCTGGCTGAGCAATTGGTGCGCGAAGCCGCTGCCCAGGGCGCCCAGGTCATCCTGCTACAGGAGCTGTTCGCTACTCCGTATTTCTGCATCGAGCAACACCACAAACACCTGGCACTGGCCGAGGAATATCAACACAGCAGCGTGCTCAAGCGCTTTGCCGCGCTGGCTCGGGAATTGGGCGTGGTGCTGCCGCTGAGCTGGTTCGAGAAGGCGGGCAATGCCTACTTTAACTCTCTGAGCGTGGCCGACGCCGATGGCCGCCTGCTAGGTGTGTACCGCAAGACCCACATCCCCAACGCCATTGGTTACCAGGAGAAGGAATACTTCAGCCCCGGCGATACCGGCTTTCGCGTCTGGGACACCGCGTTTGGTCGCCTCGGCGTGGGCATCTGCTGGGACCAGTGGTTCCCCGAAACTGCGCGTTGCCTGGCGCTGATGGGCGCTGAGGTGCTGCTGTTTCCCACCGCCATCGGCTCGGAACCGGGTTGCGCCACCCTGGATTCCCGCGACCACTGGCAGATGACCATGCGCGGCCATGCCGCTGCGAACATTCTGCCGGTAGTGGCCTCTAACCGAGTCGGCCGCGAAGTGGCGACCACCGACCCGGCCCTGCAGATGAGCTTCTACGGTTCATCCTTTATCAGCAACCACAAGGGCAAATTGCTCGCCGAAGCCGACCGTGACAGCACCGGGGTGCTGGTGCACAGCCTCGATCTGGCGGCCATGCGCGAAGAGCGCCTGAGCTGGGGGATCTACCGCGACCGCCGCCCGGAGATGTACGGGGCAATGCTGAGCCAGGACGGTCGTCACATCAACGCACGCTGGACTGCTCAAGGAGTTTGACATGGACCTTGCCAACAAACGCTTGCTCGGCGCCTTGGGCCTTGCCCTGTGCTGCACTGTGCCGCCGCTCTACGCCGAAGACAAAACCCTGCGGCTGTATAACTGGGCTGATTATTTTGCCGAGGACACCCTTGCCCGATTCACCAGCGAAACCGGGATCAAGGTGATCTACGACGTCATGGAAGGCAGCGAAACCCTGGAAGCCAAGCTGATGGCTGGCGGCAGCGGTTACGACCTGATCTTCCCGGGCGACACTGTTGCCGAGCGCCTGGTGCGCGCCGGCAGCCTGCAGCCACTCGATAGTGCCAGGCTCACTGCCATGGGCGACATCGAACCCGGTTTGCAGAAGCTACGCAGCCAGTACGAGCATTCCAGCCAGGCCACCGTGCCCTACACCTGGGGCACCATCGGCCTGACCTACAATGCCGAGCAGATCAAGCAGCGCATGGCCGATGCCCCGGTCAACAGCCTGGACATGCTGTTCAAGCCGGAACTGGCCGCCAAGTTTGCCGACTGTGGTATCTCCATGATCGACTCGCCCGACGAAGTGCTGGCGGTGGTGCTCAACTACCTGGGCCGCGAACCCCGCAGCGCCAAACCCGAAGACCTGGCCGCGGCCAGCGAAGTGCTGCTCAAGCTACGGCCATACATCCGCAAGTTCCAGTCGCAGCCGGTGACGGACCTGGTAAACGGCAACCTGTGCCTGTCGCTCGGCTACAGTGGGGACATGACCCAGGCGCAACGCACGGCCGACAGCGCCGGCAAGCCCGCCGACTTCCAGTACCGCATCCCCCGTGAAGGCACCACCGTGTGGATGGACACCATGGCCATACCCGTCGACGCCAAACACCCTGAGTACGCCTATGCCTTCATCAACTTCGTGATGCGCCCGGACAACATGGCCGCCATCAGCAACTTCACCGGCTACCCGACCTCCAATGCCAAGGCCCGCCCGAGTGTCGATGCGGCCATGCGCAACAACCCGGACATCTACCTCGACGACGCCACCTTTGCACGGCTGGTCCCGGGCAAGGACATTCCCCAGGCCGATATGCGCGCACGCATGCGTACCTGGACCAAGTTCAAGACAGCCACCGCGAAATGACTGCAAACACACATTCAAGGACCGCCATGCCCACGCGTCGTGACTTCATCAAACAGGTAGCGGTGGTTGCCGGCATGGGCGCAGTGGCGTCCACCGGCTTTATGCCGCTGCACCTGAAAGCTGCCACCTCGGGCGATTGGTACATGCCCGACGAGGGCGAGCGGCACCAGCGCGCCTTCATCGCCTTTGGCGCACAGCAAGCCATCTGGGAAGATTTCACTCCAGACGTGCAAGAAGCCCTCGGTCGAATTGCCCGCACCATTGCCCGCTACGAGCCACTGACCGTGTTCTGCCGCAAAAGCGAACGCAAGCTGGCCGAAGAACACTGCGGCACGGCTAACATCACTTACGTCACCGCCGAGCTCGACGATATCTGGATGCGCGACACCGGCGCCAATTTCGTCATCGATGGGAAAGGCGAGCTTGGCGCCGTGGATTTCAACTTCAACGGCTGGGGCAACAAACAGCGGCACAGCAAAGATGCACAACTGGCCGCCCTGGTCGCCGACACCGCGGACGCACATTACATGCGTAGCGAACTGGTGGGCGAGGGCGGTGGCATTGAAGTGGATGGCCACGGCACAGCGATCATCACCCAAAGCTGCTGGATCAACAGCAATCGCAACCCCGACTGGAGCAAGGCTGACGTCGAAGCAGAACTCAAGGCTTGCCTGGGCCTGCGCAAAATCATCTGGCTGCCGGGCATCAAAGGCAAAGACATCACCGATGCTCACGTGGACTTCTACGCCCGCTTCGTCAAACCCGGCGTCGTCATCGCCAACCTCGACAACGACCCCGAGTCCTACGACCACAAGGTGACGCTGGCGCACCTGGAGATACTCAAAAATGCCACGGATGCCGATGGTCGCAAGCTGCAGGTGCATACCCTGTCGCCGCCGCTCAAGCCGCGCAAGAGCCGGTTCAGCAAAAGCAACCCGGATTTTGCGGCTGGGTACATCAACTACTTCGTGATCAATGGGGCGGTCATTGCGCCAGAGTTTGGGGACAGGGCAGCAGATGCCAGCGCCTTGGAACTGTTGTCCAACCTCTACCCTGAGCGGGAAGTGGTGCAGCTGAACATCGACGCAATCGCCGCTGGTGGTGGCGGCATCCATTGTGTGACCAGTCACCAGCCGGTCCTGTAGCTAGTGGCCTGAATGCATGGGATCAGCGGCAATTGGCATATGTCAGGCGGTGTCTGCACCATCGCGGACGCAGCCTTGCGGCAGCTGCTACGGCAAAGCATCGTCCCGTAGCAGCTGCCGCAGGCTGCGTCGAGGCCTACGGCATGCCAACCTCAGATCGGCATGCAAATCTTACAGCTTGGCATCCAGCGCATTGGACACTGCATTCACAAACAGCGCCTGTTCGTCGTAGAGCGAGGTCGGGGTTTCGGCGTTTTTCCAGGTCGACCATTGCACCATCACCAGATGTTCGGCCGGGTTGATTGCAATCGTCTGGCCGAAAATGCCCAGGGCCCAGAAGGTCTGGTTGCTGGTGGCGGTTTTTTTCGGCTCAGCGTTGGTATCGGGGGCTGGCGCGTTAAACCACCACTGATAACCGTATTGCCCTTCGGGAGCGTAATTGGTGACCGAGCCCTTGGCCTTGGTCCAGTGAGTGGAGCGTGCGATCCAGTCATCCGGCAGGAGCTTCTCGCCATTGGGAAGTTGGCCGCCGCTCATGACGAACTGACCGAAGCGTCCCCAGTCCCGCAGCGAGGCGTTGAAGCCGTGCCCACCCATGTCCACCTTGTCTTTGACCAGGGCATGCCAGACACCTGGCTGCTCCATGCCGTAGCGGCTCCAGACGCGGTTCTCAAGGTATTGCGCAATGGTCATGCCGGTGGCGTTCTCCAGCACCCGGCCCACCAACCATGCACCGCCCGTATTGTATGACCAGACTTCACCCGGTTTCACGCCAGGCTTGCGCTTGACCGATTTCACCAGGTTCAGCACACAGTCGTAGGGCGACGGTTTTGCTTCGCATTGGGTCATGTGGGAGAAATCGGAATCCTTGGAGGCGTAGTTTTCATCCCACACGACACCCGAGGTGTGCTGAATCAATTGATGCAGCGTCACGCCGTCCCAGGCGGTACCTTTGAGTTCGGGTATATAAGCGGTGACCTGATCATCGACCGATTTGATCTTGCCTTCTTTGATCGCTACACCAACCAGGACGCTAACCACGGACTTTGCCACGGAGCGGGACGTCCAGAGTGTGCTCGGCGTATTATCTTTGCCGTAATACTCATACACGACTTTGCCATCTTTTAATATCAACAGCCCTGTGGCGCTTTGATTGGCCAGGTAGTTATCGATATTGTAATTAACACCGTTCATGGAGTACTGAATGGCGGGCAGCTTTTTGCCTGCGTCCGGCAGCGGAAACGGCTTTGCTCCTTGCGGGGTGAACACATCGCCCTCATACAGGCGATAGGTGTTGCGAAACCCGATGACCCGCGTGTCCTGGTCCCAGGTCAGCATGTTCTTGGGATTTGGCAGCGTCTGGTCAAATGGCTGGGGGCATACCAGCAACCCCGGCACCCCGCACGCGGGTAATTGCTCGGCGGCAATGGCTGTGTGCGTCATGCTTAAACCGATCGCAGTGGAAACAAGGGCGGCGCAGTAAAGTTTATTCAATGACTGTTTTGTTGTTTTAATCTGCATCATTAGATAGTCCTCAGCATGCATAAAAGCAAACCATGGCGGTCTGGTTAATTGCACGTTATCCGGCAAAGACAAAGGAAGATAAAAGTGTTGGGCATAGCGCTTGGGTGCAGCTCGAGATTAACAGCTTGATTTGGATGTAAAAGAATAATAAATTACTGGCTAGTATTAAAAAAACTAACACCTCGCAGGAGCCCCATGCCCAAAGAACGGCTTCCTCCGCTTAATGCCATCCGCGCTTTCGAGGCGGCTGCGCGCCTGGGTAGTTACGTTGCTGCCGCGCAAGCGCTGCATGTCACGCAGCCGGCCATTGGCCGACACGTGAAAATTCTTGAGGACTGGTTGGGTGTAAAGCTCTTTGATCGCAATGCCCGTGGCGTGACGCTGACGCCCGCGGGGCATACGTACTATCGGGCCACATCGCAAGCCTTGCAGATACTGACCGATGCCAGCTTGAAACTGGGCCAGCTTTCGAGCGAGCGCTGGTTGAGAATTCTTTGCGGGCCGGCCTTCGCCTCGCGCTGGCTAACGCCCCAGATCACCTTGTTGCGTGACTTGCGCCCGGACCTGAAGATCGCCATTGAGCCCAATGCTTCGTTCACTGCCGTGGACGCCCGCCAGGCCGATCTCGGCATCGCCTTTGGCTTGCCTGGCGAATTTTCGGGCGTGAAGGAGGTGTTGATCCAGCCCTTGGTTTTTCCTGTGTGTTCTCCCAGCTACCTTAAGCAAATGCAAGGCGCCTCGAGCCCTGAAGACCTGGCCAGGTACAGTTTGATCCATGTCGATAACGGGCAATGGTGGAACAGCTGGTTCGCAGCGCTGCAGGTCAACGTGCGAGTGGATGCCGACACCTCGCATGTCAGCAATGACATCGCCTTGTCCCTGGCTCAACTTGGCCAGGGTGTTGCGCTGGCAACGGATGTGCTGGTCAAGCGCCAGCTCAGGGAAGGCAGCCTTGTGCGCTGGACCGAAGCTGCCGTGGCGCTGGAGAGTTACCAGGTGCTGACGCCGCAGCCAGAGGTCTCCTCGGCAGATGTGATCTGGTTCATCGACTGGTTGCGCCGCGCCTTGCGGGAGGAATTCCCCGAAGCGATTCATTGACTCATCGGCATCGTTAGTTTTTGACGGCGTCTCTGAAAGCGCCAGGCCCAATGCCATACGCTCGCTTGAATTGTCGGGTGAGGTGGCTTTGGTCAAAAAAACCAAGGTCAGTGGCCACTTGAGCCGGTGATAGGCCCGCCCGGAGTAGCTGTAAGGCAAACGCCAGTCTTTTCTGCATTACCCAGCCAAGTGGGGTGAGGCCAGTTGTGGCACGAAACACTCGGGCGAAGTGGAAGGGTGATAGATTCACGGCTCGGGCCAATTCCTCCAATGACGGCGGGCTGGCCAGGCAGGTCAGGAGCAATTCCTGGGCTCTGCGCACGGCCACCGGCTCTTTCCCTGGCATGGGTGCACTGCCAACGCCAGCATGTCGCTGGAAGAGCAGCAATGTCGCTTCGCGCCAGAGTGTTTGCTGCTGCAATTGGCTTGCGTCGAGTTCGGCCAGCAAGTGCAAGCGCTGGAATGCGAGTGCTACTTGCGGATCTATCAAAACACTCGCGTTGAACCTCGGGGAGCCTTTGAGCTGAATTTCCACCTCTCTGAGGATTTCGGCAAGGTGATCCAGTTTTGGGTAGAAACCTCTGTAGCGCCAACCTTCCTCATGTGCCGTGGCCCCCGTATGAAGCTCATCCGGGTTGATGAGCACCATGGTTCCGGTTGGGGCTATGTGCTCGCCGCCCCGGTGATGAAAGCGCTGAGCACCTGACTCGATGACTGTGAAAACGAAGCTGTCGTGAACGTGAGGGGTAAACTTCTGTTGGACATACCGGGCCCGCAAAAGCTCGACCCCACCCAGTACAGAGGCTTGCCAAAATTTTGTGTTTTCGAGATTTTTAGCCACGAGTGCCGTCAAGCCATCCAGCGGAGTAAGTAAAAAACGGCCATGCTGAGCACCACACTGGGCAGTACCCGTTTTGTCCAAAGCATCAGGCCAATGGCGCTAATGCCTCCCAGAACATAAGGACTGGTGAGGCTAAGGTCCAGGGTGTGGCCTGGCATGAAAATAATAGGGCCGCAGATCGCGGTCAACATGCCCGGTACCGAGAACGCCAGGAAGTCCCGAGTCCCCTGGCTCAACTTCAAAGGGAGACGGGGTTCGAGGAACAGGTAGCGATTCCAGAACACGAGCAATCCCATCCCGGCGATGATAGCGATGATCATGGCTTGCGCTCCACAATGCGTTTAGCGGCAAAGCCAGCCACCATTGCGGCCAGCCCAGACACAACCAGCGCCGACTGCCAGCCCAAGAGGGTAAGCACTACAGAGCACGACAGAGATACAGCTACGCACAGCAACACCGGTACGGATCTGACCAATGGGGTGACCAACGCAATAAATGTCGCTGCGATGGAGAACTCCAGCCCAAGTGATTCGAGATTTGGAATACTTTGACCCAGGATGATCCCCGCCAAGGTGAAGATGTTCCATGCCACGTAGAACGTCAGCCCGACACCCAGCGCATACCAGCGGTCGAATGCGCTGGGGTTTTGTTGGCTGTTCAAGGCGAAGAATTCATCCGTCATCAGAAACCCCAGGCCCAGGCGCCAGCGCGGTGACAAGTTGGAAATCGCCGGGCGCATGTGCATGGCGTACAACAGATGCTGTGATGTCAGCAAAAGCGTTGTCACCAGGATCGACAGCAAGCTCGCGCCACTTTTAATCATCCCGATCGCAACGAGTTGAGCCGCACCTGCAAACACTATCGCAGAGAATCCCTGACTCTCGAGCGGGGTCATATTTGCACCGATTGCCAGCGACCCCACTAGTAGGCCCCACGGGGCACATGCAAAGGAAAGCGGAAGCACTGCGATTGCGCCTTGGCGGAAAGCGTGAGGCAGTGAAGGGAGACTTGGCATTGATGGCTACATCGATGGTTAAAAGAGATACGCAGGATCGAGGGTTCAAGAGCTCAAGTCTTGGACGATATTGCTGTCCCATACCTGTGGGAGATTCTATGGTGCCTGTGAGGGCCTCATCGCCAGCAAGTCGTGATTGCCAGACGCTGTCTTTCTCATTCAATCTCTTTCGCCCTCAGCACAACACTGTCGCTTCGGAGTATTCAAATGCATCTCTCCCGTTTTCGGCGCTTCGCCATGGGCTCTCTGTTGAGCGTCAGCCTGGTTTGCGCTGCGGCGGATGAACAAAGCGTGCACATCTACAACTGGTATGACTATATCGCCCCCAGCGCCCTCAAAGGCTTTGAGCAGGACACCGGCATCGGCGTTGTCTACGACGTGTTCGACAACAGCGATGTCATGCAAGGCAAGTTGCTGGTTGGCCACAGTGGCTATGACGTCGTGGTGGTCACTGGCCACCTGTTGCCGAACCTGGTGGAGGCTGGCGTGCTCCAGGAGCTCGACCGGTCCCGCTTGCCCAACTGGAAGCACCTGGATCCAGACATTCTCGCCAAGTTACAGGGTAACGATCCCGGCAATCGCTATGCGGTGCCTTATCTGTGGGGCACGACCGGCATCGGCTATGACGTCGACAAGGTTAAGGCCTTGCTGGGCGAGGATGCGCCGTTCAATTCCTGGGACCTGATTTTCAAAGAGGAAAACCTGGCAAAACTGAGCCACTGCGGTGTCGCCATACTGGACGCCCCCGATGAAGTGGTGCCGATTGCGCTGCACTACCTGGGGCTGCCGCCCAATAGCAGGAACCCGGCGGACTACCGCAAGGCCGGGGAGTTTTTGCTGAAGTTGCGGCCGTACGTTCGCTATTTCGACTCCTCGCGATTTCGTGACGACCTGGCCAACGGCAACATTTGTGTTGCGCTGGGCTGGTCGGGGGCAATCTACAAGGCGCAGGAAGCAGCGCAATTGGCGAGTAGCCGCAGGGTGATCGATTACAGCATCCCGCGTGAAGGCGCCCCGGTCTGGATGGAAAACATGGTGCTGCTCAAGGATGCGCCGCATCCACACCATGGGCTGGCGTTTATCAACTACATGCTGCGCCCCGAGGTGATTGCCCAGACGACCAACTTCCAGCGCAACCCCAATGCCAACCGGGATGCGACCGCCCTGGTCGATCAGGCTATCCGCGACAACCCGATGGTCTATCCGCCCAAACAGGTCCTTGAAACCCTTTTTCCGCTGGAGCCGCTGCCGCTCCCCCTTGAGCGCCAGCGTACCCGTATCTGGAACCAGCTCAAGGTAGGGCTCTTTCCTTGAGCCTGCTTTGGACCCAATGCGCATGTCAGGGATGGAACGGCTCGGCCTGCTGGATCTCCAAGAGCAAAGGTCTGTCGCAGGGAGCGTTTCTCAGCAGTTCCTGCAGATGCTCGTGATCAGCTGCGGATTCTGCGAGGCAGCCAAATCCACGTGCAATGGCCAGGAAGTCCGGCGTGAAGATGTCTACGCCTATGGGGGTAATGTCGCGTCGCGCCATATGACGCTTTATCTCTTCATATCCTTGGTTATTCCATAGAAGAACAATAATCCCTACCTGTGCTTCCACGGCGCTTGCCAGTTCGGGTAGTGTAAATTGCAGGCCGCCGTCCCCGATCAGGCATATGACGGGCCTGCCGGGATCCCCGAGCCGAGCGCCAATTGCAGCGGGCAGGCCGTACCCCAGCGTGCCGAAGCCTGTTGTAGAGTTGAACCAGCGACGAGCGCCATCCAAATCAACCAAGTGGTTGCCAGTGTAGACGGGCTGCGTGGAGTCTCCTACAAAGCGCGCCGTGGGCAATGTCTCCAGTATGGCGTTGAAGAACTCACGATAGTGATTCCAGCCTCCGAGCTCGCCAAGCAAGCTCTCCCGCACCTCTGCTGCGCGTCGGGCGCCGGGGCTGGATGCACTGCATTCGCGTGCTGGCAGCCGGTCGAGCAGTGCCGTTATCGCAGCACTGGCATCGGCCTGAATGGCTACCGTGGGTGTTTGATTGCGAACAAGCTGCTGTGCGTCGATATCGATGCGAATCAGTTGCCCTGCGATGCGCAAATCATTATCGAAGACGATGTCATGGTCGGTTTCCCCGAGCTCCGTACCAATGGCCAGTACAACGTCAGCCTCCCTTGCAATTCGCCGCACAGGTTCGAGCGAATGGTTGCTGCCGATCAACAGTGGGTGGTCGGGAGGTAGCAGGCCTTTCGCGTTGATCGTAAGCGCCGTCGGTGCATCCAGGGCACAGGCGAGGGCTCTGACTTCGGCTTCAGCGTTAACGCAGCCTCCCCCTAAGAGGAGTAGAGGGGCTTTTGCGTTTGCCAGCAATTTTGCGGCCTGCTCAATGGCTGCCTGCGAGGGAGCAGGGCGGTTTACAACCACCCTGGGCCGCACGCAGAGATGACCGGCAGGCGCAGTGATGATGTCCAACGGCAGCTCGATGTGCACAGGCCGCGGCCGCTCGCCGTCGAAGACGGCGAATGCGCGTGCAAGCACTGCCGGCAGCTCATCAACGTTCAGGAGTGTGTGGCTGAACGCAGTAACGCCCGCTGTCATGGCTCGCTGGTCAGGCAGTTCATGCAGATAGCCATTACCTTGCCCCAGTCGAGAGCGCTCGTTCACGCTGGAAATGACCAGCATGGGAATGGAGTCTGCGTACGCCTGGGCCATGGCTGTGAGGATGTTGGTGATCCCGGGCCCGGTGATAATAAAACATACACCAGGTTTACCGGTGACCCTGGCATACCCATCAGCCATGAAGCCTGCACCTTGTTCATGGCGTGGCGTTATGTGTCGGATGCACGTTTGCGGCAGCCCTCGGTAGAGCTCAACGGTGTGTACGCCGGGGATGCCGAAAACGGTGTCGACGCTCCATGCCTGGAGTTGTTTGACGAGGAATTCGCCGCAGGTAGTCATCAGCATTTCCTAAGGTGAATGTGTGTATTTCAGGCGGGGCGACCCAGCTGCTGCGGATCGCGTTGTTCCTGCATCGGTGGTGTTTATTTTGCCGCCCAGGCATTGAAGCGCTGCTCGAGCTCTTCCCCGTGATCGACCCAAAATCCGTTATCGATAGGCATGGCCTGCGCCAGGTTGTTTGGTGCGGTGTTCAAGCGGTCCGCCAAGGCTGGATCGAGCAGGGTTTCGGTGTGCAGGTTGGTCGAGCCGTAACCGAGTTTTTCGGTGTGCAACTTCTGGTGTTCCGGTAGCAGGGAGAAACCGATGAACTGTTCAGCCGCCGCTTTGTTCTTGCTGCCTTTGGGGATCGCCCACGAGTCGATGTCATAGATGCTTCCTTGCCAAATAATCCGTACGTTTGCCCCTGATTCCTGGGCGGAAAACACCCGCCCATTGAAGGCGCTGGTCATGGCGACATCGCCGCTGGCCAGAAACTGCATTGGCTGGGCACCCGCTTCCCACCATTGAATGTTGTTCTTGATCTGATCAAGTTTGCGGAACGCCCGGTCTACACCCTCTTTGCTTGAGAGCACTTTGTAGATATCCGCATAGGGCACACCATCAGCCATCAAGGCGATTTCCAGCGTGTACTTGGCGCCCTTGTGCAAGCTGCGCTTGCCGGGAAAGGTCTGCATGTCCCAGAAATCCGCCCAGCCAGTGGGTGGGACTTTCAGCTTGTCAGCGTTGTAAGCCATTGCTGTTGACCACACCAGCACACCGGCACCGCATTCAGAAAAAGTGCCCGGTACAAAATTCACCGGCTGGCCAATGTTGGCAGGATCCAGGCGTTCGAATAGCCCCTCTTCGCAACCCGTTTTCAGTTCAGCCCCGCCGACCTGAACGACATCCCAATTAACGCTGTGGGTGTCGACCATGACTTTTATGCGGCCCATCTCGCCGTTGTATTCCCCTGCCACTACCTTGTTGCCTGTGGTTTTTTCAAAGGGCTTATAGAAAGCCTCCGTCTGCACATCCTTGCCCGCGCCACCAAAAGAGATGACGGTAATTTCGCGGGCCACGGCAGTTGAGGCTACAACCGTGAGGAGCAACGCTCCGATCGCTTTATTATTCATGTCTACCTCTGGAATAGTGGGTGTCGGCAGATTAATAGCAGGATTGACAGCGGTTATTTATTGTTAGCCTTGAGGGTTGTTAGCCGATCGACATTAAAAGAGATGCACCCGTAGCTATTTAGTGCGTGCTTCCGAGAGGATGCACAGCATTTCAAACATGAGCGTTGCAGCATTGAGTGCCGTAATGCCTGTCGGATCGAGGTCGGGCGCTACTTCAACCACATCGCCCCCAATCAAGTTCAGGCCACGCATCCCCCTGATCAGGCGAAGCGCTTCACGCATCGAAATGCCGCCCGCCTCGGGTGTGCCGGTACCGGGTGCAAAAGCTGGGTCTAAACCATCTACATCAAATGAGATATAGGTTTTGCCAGTTCCCACGACGCGCTTGATTTCCTTCAATACACCTTCAACACCCAGTTCATCGAACTCGTCGATGAAGATCACTCGCATACCGCATTCAAGACTGAAATTAGGGGTTCCCGAATGTTCCGAACCACGGATGCCTATCTGGATGGTGCGATGAGGATCCAGCAGTCCATCTTCTACGGCCCGTCTAAATGGCGCACCATGGAAAAATTTTGAACCATAGAGGCTGTCCCACGTGTCGGTATGAGCGTCAAAGTGCACCATCCCGATGGGCCCGTCTTTGGCCAGTGCTTTGAAAATGGGATAGGTAATGGAGTGATCGCCACCGACGGTCAGGGGCATGATGTTTCGCTTACATATCTCCTGATAGTAACGTTCGATGCAGGTGTGTGCGTCTTCGATGTTGTACATGCGATCAATAAAAACATCGCCAAGGTCTCTGACGTTGCAGAGCTCGAAAGGAGCAATCTCGGAAAAGTGGCTTTTGGTACGCATCAAGCATGACTGCTGCCGTACACCACGTGGCCCAAGACGGGCACCGGGTCTGAACGAAGTCCCACCGTCGAAGGGCACGCCGATCAAACCGATATCGACATCATCTAGCGACTGTGCGATGGGAGCGCGCATAAAGGAGGCGATTTCATTGAAGCGAGGTCGTTTCTGGGGGTCGTATAGTTCACCGCCGATAACGTTGTTTTTCATATTGGATTCAGGCATGGCTTCCCCCTGGTTTTTATAAATATAAAGATCCGTTGAGGGCAGATTCAATCCTGACGTTGCGGAAATTAAAATCCCTGTTTTTCGATACGATAGTTCAAGGATCCTTGAACTATCCCGGTCTTGAGCCCATGCGGCGTCTTTTTTCACCGCTTTTCACAGTGTTGCTATAGAATCGAGATTTATCTACGGCCACCCAAAAGCCGGACCTGGCGCGCTAGCATTCCTGGAACGTATTGACGGGCAATCTCATGAAAGAGTCGCTGTACAATATCCGCCTCTTAAGGGTTTTTCTTACGGTTGTTGACAATCAGGGGTTCTCAGCCGCCCAACAAGATTTAAATATGTCGACATCTGCCATCAGTACCTATATGAACCAGCTGGAAGCTCAGTTGGGTATGCAGTTATGCAGTCGGGGGCGGGCTGGATTCGGTTTGACCAGTAAAGGATTGCTCGTTTACGAAGAGGCCAAAAAACTAATTGGTCAGATAGATAATTTTGAAAACTATGTCGCGGAACTGAAGGGTGAGTTGCGCGGTACTATCACATTTGGCATTCTTGACTCCATGCTCACAGATGAGCAATTCAATGTGCCTGATCTGCTTGGACGTTTTAGCCAACGAAGCGATAAGATACATGTCAATCTGAAAATTTTAAGTCCCTTTGAGCTTCAGAAGGAAGTTCTCGAGGGCAAAGTCGACCTTGCTATTGGTTCGCTGCCTACGAAGATGAGTGGGCTTAAATATGTACCGCTTTATATCGAGCAGCACTGGCTTTACTGCAGTGATCGCCATCCTCTCTATGCACTGAAAGATTGCTCGGTGGAGAAAGTCACAGAGCACGCCTTGATAAAGCGTGGCTATTGGTCTAACGCTGAGGGGATGCGGCACGGTTTCACTCGTTACTCTGCCACCATTGATAGTATGGAAGCCGAACTGATATTGATCTTGTCAGGAAACTACATTGGCTATTTGCCAGACCACCTCGCTAAACGATGGGAGGATGAGGGGCGACTGCTTCGAATCATTCCTGAACGCTTTGGCTACAATGCTGAATTTTCGCTGATCGTCAAAAATGGCAGGTCGAGAGAACCATTGATACAAGCATTCAGAGAAGAAATCGATACTGTATTTGGGCTGGTCGATAAATTCAGCAAAGCACAAAAGCCGCTTGGACAGTAAGCGGCCATCACCCAATCCATCAGAAGGCGCTTGAGGTGGGGGTAGGAAACTGGATCAGGGTGTCCCGTTTCTTCCGTGCAGGCGATAGCCTGGCCGCTGGCTCAAGCGTTCGTAATAGTCGTTCACTGCAGGTAAGCCCGGATGCGCGAGCGGCGTTTCAAACCACCGATTAACCGACAGGCCGATCGGTATATCTGCGAGAGTAAACTGCTCACCGCTGACGTAGGCCCCCGTGGATTCAAGCTGTCGATTGAGGATTGCCATGTTCCTCGACCATTCGTTGCACGCCGCTGCTAATGCCTGGCGATCCTGATGCTCAGGCGAATGCCTGACCAGCGACATGAAGGCATAACTCCATGACTTGTTCAGGTCCG
>CAYVPI010000049.1:0-32775 GCA_964453495.1 uncultured Pseudomonas sp.
TGGAAGCGTCCTACCTGCACGCCACCCGCTATCGCAACGAAACCAGCGGCGGCGACCTGTTCTGGAAAGCCAAGCCTGAAGTCTCGTTTATTGACCGGGACGTGCTGATCATCGACGACATTCTCGATGAAGGGCACACCCTGGGCGCCATCATCGACTTCTGCAAGCACGCCGGTGCCCGTGCCGTGCATACCGCCGTATTGATCGACAAGGACCACGACCGCAAGGCCCGTCCTGACCTGAAGGCCAACTACGTCGGCCTGCCATGCATCGATCGCTACATCTTTGGCTACGGCATGGACTATAAGGGCTACTGGCGCAATGCGGCCGGCATCTATGCCGTCAAAGGGATGTAAATCATGAGCCAACCCGGTTTTCTCGATCAGTCGCTGTTCGCCGAACTGGCGCAGAAAGCCGCGGCTAACCCGCGGGGCCGCCAGCATCACAATTTCCATCAGATGGAAGAGCCGTGCCATCGCATGGCCGTGGGCCTGCAGCCTTCTACCTATATACCGCCTCACCGACACTTGGGTGCCGACAAGGCCGAGACCATGATCGTGCTCAAGGGCAAGTTGGGGTTGCTGGTTTTTAGCGAAAGCGGTGAAGTGCTGGCCAAGCGTGTGCTGCAGGCAGGTGGTGATTGCCTGGGGATCGATCTGCCCCCGGGTATTTTCCACGGCCTGGTGGTGCTCGAAACCGATTCGGTGATGTTCGAGTGCAAGGCCGGGCCATACCGGCCGGTCGGTGAGGGTGAGTTGGCCAGCTGGGCACCACGTGAGGGCGAGCCTGGGGTGGCGCAGTACCAGGCGTGGATGCGGGCGCAGTTCGATTGAACTCACTGGCCTAATCGCTGTAATCGGAATGCCGCACCACCAGCTCCCACCATAGATCAAGGGGCGCCTGTGGCAGCGGGCTTGCCCGAGATAAGGCCCGAAGGGCCTTCATGCCGTCTCCGTGATAGAGTGCCAGGCCTCTATCACGGAGCCCGCCATGCGCCTCTTGACCCGCATTCCAGCCATCTTTTTGTTGTCTATGAGCCTGCCCCTGGCAGCCGCCCCCGCTCCCCTGCACAGCCAATTCCTGCCGCCCGACGACCTGTCCCTGCGCGCCGAGCCACCCGAGCAACAACAATTGCTGCAAGTCACCGACTATTCAGTGGTGGTCGGCAACCAGCGCCAATCCAACCAGCAACCGATCCCGGTTACCTCGCCATTGCTGCTGCGCCTCAAGGGCAAGCCCCTGAGCAAGGGCGCGACACTGAGCCAGGTGCTGATCAGCTTCGATGCCGAAAGCAAAAGCCTGAAAAAACCGGCCTTCGACGAAAAAACGCGCACCTTGACCCTTAACTATCCATTGGCTCAATACCGGGTCATGCTCGACCTGCTGCGCAACGACACCGTTTATGTGCAGTTCCTGACCTACGCAAACGGCCACATCTGGGTAGATTTGCATACCGGTTCGATACGCGCGCGTTGAGCCCCGAGGCGGGCGAGGGTTAAACTGCCGGCCCGTGAGATGTCCGTGATCGTTCAGTTGGAGTCGGCAATGCGTAAAGACAAGAAGCAGGTGATTGGTGATGAGATCGGCGATGCGCAGGTCAAGTTGTTCCTTGATTTCGAACCGGCCGACGCTACCTCGCCGTCGCTGCACAAACTGATCAAGGCCTACCGTGGCCTGCGTATCGACGATTTCGAGCGGTTTGTCGGTTTCTTCAAGGAAGCCGGCTACGACCTCGATGGCAAGGACGAGAATGGCAAGGACTTCGTCGCCCTGATCCAGGATCAGCGCAATGCTCCGGAGTACATCGAGATCATCAACAAAGCCCGTGGCTGAGTTACTGATGCCACAAAAAGCGATGCCATAAAAAAACGCCCCGAAGGGCGTTTTTTTATGGGTGGGTATCAGGCGTAGCTTTGCGCTTCGCTGCTGTTTTCCACCAGGCCCAGGCATTCGTCGCTGTGGGTGCTGACCTTGCGGTACAGCGCAGCATCGGTTTCCAGGATTTTCTCGCGCGCCGGGAAGATTTCCTTGAGCTTGGCAGCCCAGACGGTGCGGGTTTTTTCCGGGAAGCAGCGTTCGATCAGCTCAAGCATGATCGAA
Source organism: uncultured Pseudomonas sp. (assembly GCA_964453495.1). GTDB lineage: Bacteria > Pseudomonadota > Gammaproteobacteria > Pseudomonadales > Pseudomonadaceae > Aquipseudomonas. The sequence continues at coordinate 2,101 of CAYVPI010000049.1, forward strand.
ACGGTGACCGAAGCACCAGGCGATGCGCCCAGCAGGGCGGCCAGGGAGCCATCCTTGGCGGCGACCAGTTCGGTACCGAATTGCAGCACGCCGCCTTTTTTCGGGTCTTTTTTGATGATCTGCACACGCTGGCCGGCCACTTCCAGGCGCCAGTCCTCGGCCTTGGCTTCGGGGTAGAAGCGACGCAGCGACTCCAGGCGTTGTTCCATGGACTGCATGACTTCGCTCATCAGGTACTTGGTCAAGTCCATGTTGTCGCGAGCCACGGCCAGCATCGGGCCGATGTTGGCGGCACGAACCGACAGCGGCAGGTCAAGGAACGAGCCGTGCTTGAGGAACTTGGTGGTGAAGCCGGCGTATGGGCCGAACAGCAGGGAAGTCTTGCCGTCGACGACGCGGGTGTCCAGGTGAGGTACCGACATGGGTGGCGAGCCAACCGCAGCCTGGCTGTAGACCTTGGCCTGGTGCCGCTTGACCACTTCCGGGTTGTCGCAACGCAGCCATTGGCCGCTGACCGGGAAGCCACCAAAGCCCTTGCCTTCTTCGACGCCCGACAGCTGCAGCAGCGGCAGGGCCGCACCACCGGCGCCGAGGAAGACGAAGCGGGCGTCGACTTCGCGCGAAGAGCCGCTGTTGACGTCTTTGATGCTGACGGTCCAGCCCTCGCCCTTGCGCTTGAGGCCGGTGACTTTCTTGCAGTACTTGACCTGGGCATCGGGTGCGCTGGCCAGGTGCTTGAGCAATTTGTTGGTCAGGGCGCCGAAGTTGACGTCGGTACCGTTCATGCAGCGGGTGGCGGCGATTTTCTGGTCGGCAGGGCGCCCAGGCATCATCAGCGGCATCCACTTGCTCATGGTGGCCTTGTCTTCGGTGTATTCCATGTCCGCAAAGGCATGATGCTGCTTGAGCAGCTCGAAGCGCTTCTTGAGGAAGTCCACGCCCTTGTCGCCTTCAACGTAGCTCAGGTGTGGCACCGGCGTGATGAAGGACTTGGACGAGCCGAATGTGCCTTTCTTGGTCAAGTAGGACCAGAACTGCTTCGACACCTCGAATTGGGCATTGATGTGCACGGCTTTCTTGATGTCGACGGAGCCGTCGGCAGCCTGTGGCGTGTAGTTCAGCTCACACAGCCCGGCGTGGCCGGTACCTGCGTTGTTCCACGGGTTGGAACTTTCCGCGGCACCGGAGTCCATCAACTCGACGACTTCCAGCTTGATCGCCGGGTCGAGTTCCTTGAGCAGTACTGCCAGGGTGGCACTCATGATGCCAGCCCCTACCAATACCACGTCGACTGTTTCGTTCTGCGCCATTTAACGCGTCTCCAAAATCTTCAGCACCTAATTGACAGCATAGGACCCTGGCCTTTGCCAGGTTCGCCATGTCCGTTTCTTCGCAATTCCTGCAACTTCGCGGACGCTGCCTTCGGGGCTATCGAGTCCATATGAACTCATGTTGCGGCCCGAGCGGCAATTCGACTTATGGTCGAGGCATCCGTTTTGCGTAGTGGGCAGGCGTCAGGCTCTCATCGTGAATGAGGAGTCCGAGTAGCTCATCAGGGCTGATCGGGACACAGTTGGTGCTTTTACACATGCCAAACTATTCATTGCTCGCCACACTCTCGTGAAGTTGTGAAAACCCGTTTTTTCACGCTCTTTTGGAGTCGTGAACCTCAAAAAGGGCTGCGCGGGGCAGCTCTGGCAGGCCAGAGGACGAGATGGGCGCCAAAAAACAGCGGGTGCACATCGGCTCACATGACCTGTGTGGGCGGCTCTCTGTGGGCGGTGCAAAGGAGCGCAATGCAGTGCATCAGCGATGCTGCGAGGCCCGATCAGGAGACGTCCTTATAATCGGGGGGAGATTATAGCGATGAAACGCGCAGAAATGATCTTTATTCAATGACTTTTATTGAGGTACCGGTCAGACGGTCAGTGATGGGTGCATCCGTTCGGGTGTGCGCCGTGGCACAACGCGTGCGCTCACGGGCAAAAACTGGTTCAACCACTGCAGGCGTATCTCGTTGACTTCCACCCACCCGGCACCGGCAGGCAGCTCCCTGCACTGCTTGAACGCCTGGCAGCGGCCGTTGCCGTCAAGCCTGGCGAAGCTGCGGTTGGCGAGTTGTGGAAACATCCAGGCCCAAATGGACTTCATGGCACAGACCCTCGTTTGAATTGCCTTGAGGATGCCCGTCCAGAATGACATGCGCATGACAGGAACCGGCTTTGCGCCGGCTTGTCTGACAGTATCAGTACCGATGATCGCTGGTGGGCCGCCTGTCTGGCCCGTTATACTGAAGCCCTATTTTTGTGCCAATTGCTGGAGAGATGAGCATGTTGCAACGCCTGTTGTTCGGTTTGATCACCGTGACCACGCTGACTTTGGCCGGATGTGCCCACAGCCCGCAACAACTCAGCCCGCAGCCCAAGCTCACCACTCAACTGGCTCCGGTAGGGCATGGTCAGCCTGTTTCGGTCCGGGTTGTCGACGGTCGTCCTTCGCCGACACTGGGCACCCGCGGTGGCCTGTACCCGGAAACCAGCGCCATCAGCGTCTCCGGCCAGGACATCCTGCCCAAGCTGCAGGCCCAGGCCGAGGCAGCGGTACGCCTGCTGGGTTTCACCCCGACCCCCAATGCCTACAATGCACCCCAGTTGACCGTCACCCTGGCCGAGCTTAAGTATCAGTCGCCCAAGGAAGGTCTGTACGTGACCGAGGCGACCATCAGCGCGACCTTCCGTGCCGACGTTGCCAACGCCAACCGCCGCTATAGCGGCCGCTATGGCGCCTCCCTGGACCAGCGCTTCGGCATGGCGCCCAACCAGGAAACCAACACCAAGCTGGTCAGCGATGTGCTGAGCGACGCCCTGACCCGCCTGTTCAAGGACCCGACCGTGGGCCAGGTGCTGGGGGAATAAGGCTAGCTGCAAGCGGGAAGCTTCAAGCTGCAAGAAAAAAAGCCGGTGTCAGCCTTGGGTGACATCGGTTTTTTTGTTTTCGGCGTACGTCATTGGTCGTAAAGGGCGGGTTTTTTCAGCCGGGTTGGATAGAATTCGCGCCGCCTGAACGGCTCTGATGGGCTTTTAATCCGAGGTTTTCGATGTCGCTGCAAATGATCTGGTCGCTGTTCGCTTCCCACCCGGCCAAGCTGGTCAACCTGCTGGCCTTGCTGTTCGCCTGCCCGGGCGCCTGGTTGTTGCATGCCACGCGGCGTCGCGAGCAATTGGCAGTGGGGGGCGTGGTGGTGCAGGGGGAGCAGCGCGGCGTCGATGAGCGCACGTTGAAGATGAACCGGTTTTTCTATCGGTTCGGGTTTGGCTGCCTGGGGGTGGCATTGCTGGTTTCGTGGCTCAGTACCCAGCTTTGACGGTATCTGCCTTACGATTTATCGCTGGCAAGCCAGCTCCTATGGGGGAGTCACTATCCCTGTAGGAGCTGGCTTGCCAGCGATAGGGCCTTCAATTACAGCGCAAGGCCCGCCTTGACCCGGTACTGATTACGCACCGGCGTCGCATACTGCAGCACCAGATACGGCCGATGCTCGGCCGGGCAGGCATCCAGGCGGCGCTGCCATTCGGCTTTCGCACGCTCAAGCTCATCAGCGGCAAACACCTTGTCGGCGTTCGGTACCTGTAACGCAGGGTCGGCATCGGCCCATTGTGCATACGCCAGGTAGTGCACAGGGAACAGGCGATAGCCGCCGAGAATCTGCCGATCAATTTCTATTGCCAACTGCTTGGTGTCCTCGAACAGCCCGCTCACCGGTGCGGCAAAGTTCACGTGCACCCGGCCTTTGTAGCCGGTGATGCCCAAGGCAATGCTGACATCGTCCTCGCCCGGCACCTTGTTGTAGGTGCCGGTGGTCGCGCGTATATACAGCTCGCGAGCCTTGGCTTGGTCGCAGGGATCGTATTCGTAGCTGATCGACACGGGTGTCAGGTTAAGCGAGCGGATGACTTCGGCGAACGGTTCGTCCTTGCGGCTCATGTGGAACATCTTGAGGATCGCCGAATCGGTGCGATCGTCCCCATCCTTGGCCCGGCCTTCGGCCTGGGCGATCCAGATCGACTGGCAGTCGTTGCGGATCGAATGGTTGATATAGGCGGACAGCAACTGATAAGCCGCCATCTTTTCCCGGCGCCCGGAGATCGAGCGGTGCACGATGAAGCTCTTGTTCAAGCGCATCAGGTCGCTGACGAAGGGCTTTTGCAGCAGGTTGTCGCCAATGGCGATGCGCGGTGTCGGCAGGCCTGCGTGGTAAACGGCATAGTTGACGAAGGCCGGGTCCATGACGATATCGCGGTGGTTGGCCAGAAACAGGTAGGCACTACCGGACTTGAATTGTTCGACGCCGGTGTAGGTCACACCATCAGTAGCCCTGTCGATTGTGTGGTCGACATAGACTTCGACCTTGTCCTGCAAGGTCGAGACGCATTTGACGCCAGCAAACTCGCGGCGCAGGCGATGCGCTATAAGGGGTTTGAGCAGCCAGCCGAAGGTGCCGGCAAAGCGCGGGAAGCGGAAGTGGGTGAGGATATCGAGGAACGCCGGATCACTGAGCAGCCGGGCCAGAACGGCAGGGACTTCAGCGTCGTCGTACGGTCGGATGGCATCGAATTCGCCCATCATGCTCTCTTGTTAGAAACGGCTAGGGTAAGTAAAGGTTTTGATCGAAAACCGGCGGGGCACGGTCTGAAAAAGTAGCCAGACAAAAATAGCCCTGCAAATAGACCGGCGATTATACGCACAAGTCACCTGGGAGACCGCGATGCTGGAAACCGAGCGATATCAATGCCCTTATTGTGGTGAAGAGAGTGAGGCAGTGCTCGATCTCTCCGGTGGTGACCAGGAGTATATCGAGGACTGCCCGGTCTGCTGTAAGCCAATCCGCTTCACGTTGCAGACCGATGGCGAAGAATGGATGCTCGATGTGCACAGCGAGAATGAATGATGCAGCGAATCTATGAACCGGAAAACCTGTTGGAAGCCGAGTTGCTGCTGGGCATGCTGGCCAGTGAAGGCGTCGAGGCCTGGCTCGCCGGTCGCGACCTGGTGGGGGGTGTAGGCGAGTTGCCGCCACTGGGCCTGCTTGGCCTGAGCGTCGAGAATGACCAGGCCGATTACGCACGCCAACTGATCGCCGAGTACAATGCAGCCTTGCCGCTTCCGGGTGAAGAACCGGACAGTTTTCCCGGCACGTTGGTCTGTTGACCGCTGTCGGCTACCCAAGAGTCTCGAAGCCCCATGTGTGGACGTTATGCCCTGTTTCGTTGGACCCCTGCATTCGCCTCGCTGCCGGGCTTTCCCGCCGACCAAAGGGCGCAATGGAATATCTCGCCTGGCGATTCGGTGCTTATCCAGCGCAATACCGAGGGCCAGCTCGACCTTGCTCGGGCACGCTGGGGCCTGACTCCGGCCTGGTTGACCGACCTCTCGCGCACGCCGGCCCACGCCCGGGCCGAAACCCTGGCGGAACAACCCATGTTTCGTGAAGCCTTTCGTTTGCGCCGTTGTCTGTTGCCGGCCAACGGTTTCTACGAATGGCGTGGCACGGTGCGCAAGCGGCCCTACTGGCTGACGCCGGGGGAGGGTTCTTCGCTGTTTTTTGCCGCCGTCTGGGAGGCCTACCCCGTGCAAGGGCAGGTCTGGCTGAGCACTGCGGTGGTGACCCAGGCGGCGGTGAATCAACGCCGCCCCTTGATACTCGACGCCGCAGGGCAAGCCGCTTGGCTGAATACCGAAACGCCGCTGCCCACCTTGCAATCGCTGCTAGCCAGCCCGCAGGCGCCGCTGCGTGAACGAGCGCTGAGTAATCTTGTCAATGATCCCAAGCTCAATGCGCCGGAGTGTTTGACGCCGGCCTGAGCCCGGCTTCGAACAAGGTGGCGCAACGACCTTTGTAGGCCTAGGATACCGGCCATGTTTTCCAGGGGGTTTTTCATGCATAAGTCATTTGTCGTCGGTGTCTTGAGTGCCAGCGTGCTGCTCGGTGGCTGCCAGGCTGTCAACACCACCAGCGGTGGTGCGGTGGGTGTGGAGCGTAAGCAGTACATGTTCAGCATGCTGTCGACCGAACAGGTCAACCAGATGTATGCGCAGTCTTATCAGCAGACGCTCGGTGAAGCCTCAACCAAGGGCGTGCTGGACAAGACCAGCGCCGATGCCAAGCGCGTGCAGGTCATCGCCGATCGGCTGATTGCCCAGGCACCGAAATTTCGCCCCGATTCGGCGCAATGGAATTGGGAAGTCAACTTGATCCAGAGCGATGAGCTCAATGCCAACTGCGGCCCTGGCGGCAAGATCATTTTCTACAGCGGGCTGATCGACAAGCTCAAGTTGACCGACGACGAAATCGCCGCGGTCATGGGCCATGAAATTGCCCACGCCTTGCGCGAACACGGCCGTGAAGCCATGTCCAAGGCTTACGGTATCGAAATGGCCAAGACGGGGGCTGGAGCCTTGCTGGGCCTGGGGCAGGACAGCATGGCGCTGGCCGATACCGTGGTGCAGTACAGCATGACCTTGCCCAATAGCCGCAGCAACGAAAACGAAGCTGACCTGATTGGCCTGGAGCTGGCGGCGCGGGCAGGCTACAACCCGAACGCGGCAATCACCTTGTGGAACAAGATGACTGCCGTTTCCGGGGGCTCGCAGCCGGAGTTCATGAGTACTCACCCGGCTTCCAGCAGCCGAATTTCCTCGCTTGAGGCGGCAATACCCAAGGTCATGCCGCTTTACGAACAGGCCAAGAAGTCTTGAGCCTTGGCTTGGTTGGGGGCCGTTTCGGCCCCTGACGCAGCCTGGCGGCAGCTGCTAGGTGCGTAGCTCGCCGCAACTTCGTAGCAGCTGCCGCCAGGCTGCGTCCGACCGCGAAGCGGGCGCAATAAGCCGGTCAAGGCGGTTGCTGCTACGAGCACCGTGCGAAGCAGGGCGCGGCTCAGGACACCCAGCCGCTGACCTGCATCGCCGTGTACACGGCCACCAATGCCAGAATCAGGAAAGCCGTGGCCGCGAGGCGACGGATCAGGGTCAGTGGCAGTTTCTCGGCGGCGAAGTTGCCCGCCAGCACCACCGGCACGTTGGCAATCAACATGCCCAGGGTCGTGCCCAGGATTACCAGCCACAGATGAGGGTATTGCGCGGCGAGCATGACCGTGGCGATCTGTGTCTTGTCGCCGATTTCGGCGATGAAGAAGGCGATCAGGGTGGTCAGGAACGGCCCGAAGCGTCGCGCAGTGCTGGCTTCGTCATCGTCCATCTTGTCCGGCACCAGGGTCCACAGGGCCGTGGCGGCGAAGCTTGCGGCCAGGATCCAGTGCAGGGTTGCGTCACTGAAGAAACTGCTGAACCAGGCACCCACCGCACCGGCGGCGGCATGGTTGGCCAGGGTGGCGGCGATGATCCCGGCGATGATGGGCCAGGGTTTGCGAAAGCGTGCGGCAAGGATCAGGGCGAGCAATTGAGTCTTGTCGCCAATCTCGGCCAAGGCCACGATTGCGGTGGGGACAAGCAGGGATTCCAGCATCAGGGGTTTCCTACGGGGGGCGGGTCGACACGGCTATGACACGTACAGCCTTCCCGCCCCGGGTAAGGTGTGCGTGTCATAGGTCTTGTCAAACCCTGCGATCCGTCTGTTGCGGACGCTTGGGTCGCATACGCCATGGTCTGAGGACCAAGTATGTTGACGTATGCCGGACGAGCATGGCGCTCGTGGGAGACTACTCCCCTAGGACGGAGCGGATTCTGCCTAGGCAAATCCGATTCGGCAAGCGAAGTTTTTAACCGCGCGTTGCCTGGTAGATCTTGAAGCCTTGCCCCTGGGCCCGTACCTGACACGCGCCGAAGCGCTCCTCGATCAGCGGCTGGTAGCGCAGGAAGCTGTTGGCGACAAGCCGAAGTTCGCCGCCTTTTTTCAGGTGTTCGGCTGCTTTTCGCAGCATGGTTTCCGAGGCTTGGTAATCGGTGTGCACCCCGGTATGGAACGGCGGATTGCTGAGAATGGCGTTGAGCTCCTTGGGCGCGGCATCGATACCATCACCGCAAATAACCTCGCCTTCCAGGCCATTGGCGGCCAAGGTCAGGCGACTACTGGCTGCCGCGAATGCGTCGACATCGAGCAGGGTCAGCTGGCTTTGCGGGTAACGCCGCTTGATCGCTGCACCGAGTACGCCGGCACCGCAACCGAAGTCCAGCACGTGACCGGCCGGGAGTTGTTCCAGGTGTTCAAGCAACAGGGCCGTACCCCGATCCAGGCGGCCATGGCTGAACACCCCCGGCAAGCTGACGATTTCCAGCGGGCCTTCGGCCAGGGGCAGGCTATAACGCTCGGCAAGGCTTTCGAGTTCGACGGCCACCGGCGGCGTTTCCACCACCACCTGCCACAGTTGGCAATGCCGGGCGCTATCGAGTTTGCGTGGCTTGCCAAAGGCGTGCAGTTGCTTGGCTGCCCCCTCGATGCCGCCGCGTTTTTCGCCCACCAGGTACAGTGCGCGGCCGGCCAAACGCGAAGCCAGGGCATTGAGCAGGTAATTGGCCAGGTCGCGGGATTTGGGCAGGAACAGCACGGCGGCTTCGAAGGGTTGCTGCGAAGTGCTTACGCCGAACTGGCTACGGCCGGCAAAGCGGGTTTCGAGCGCGGCCTGATCGCCGGCATGCCAGCACCAGCCAAGGGCGTTGGGCAACTTCCCGAGCAGGTCATCGGCAGGCAGGCCGGCCAATAGCAATGAGCCTTGAAACAATTCTGCCTGTCGAAGCAACACTTCACTGCGCGGGTCCATGGAAGGCTCCTGAAAAATTGGCGAAGTCTACCAGAGCGGACTGCTTCAGCTGACCACCCGACGCGGCGCGCCGCTAAAAAACGCCTGGGCGTTTTCCGTGAGTTGGCTGACGATCCGTTGCCGCGCTTCGCGAGCACCCCAAGCGCTGTGGGGCGTGATGATCAGGCGTGGGATGTCGGCGGCCAACAGGGGGTTGCCATTGACCGGAGGTTCGACGCTGAGCACGTCGGTCGCCGCGCCGCCCAGGTGGCCGCTGCGCAGGGCATCGGCCAGCGCCTGTTCGTCGATCAGGCCACCTCGGGCAGTATTGACCACGAAGGCCCCGGGTTTGAGCTGGCTCAATTGCGCGGCGCCGATCATGTGCCGGGTGTGCTCGTTGAGTGGGCAATGCAGGGTCAGGGCATCGACCTGCGGCAACAACTCGTCCAGGGGCAGGCGATCCTCCCGATCCGGACGGCCGGGCAATTGCCCGAGCAGCACACGCATGCCCAAGGCTTCGGCCAGGCGCCCGACCGCACTGCCCAGCTCGCCATGGCCGAGCAGACCGAGGGTCTTGCCTTCCAGTTCGACGATGGGGAAATCCAGCAGGCAGAACTGTTTGGCCTGTTGCCAGCGGCCTTCGGCCACGGCTTTTTGGTAGTCGGGCAGGCGCGTGGCCAGGGCGAGCAGCAGGGTCAAGGTATGCTGGGCGACCGAGGGGGTGCCATAGCCCTGGCAGTTGCTGACGCAGATACCTTGGGCGCGTGCGGCGTTAAGGTCGACATTGTTGGTGCCGGTGGCGGCAACCAGGATCAGCTTCAGCTCCGGGCTGGCGGCCAGGGTTTCGGCATCGAGCATGACTTTGTTGCTGATCACCGCGCTGGCGCCTTGCAGGCGTTCACGCACCTGTTGCGGCGTGGTACTGGGGTACAGCTGCAGTTCATCGAAACAGCCGCGCAACTCGCTGAGGTCGAGGTCACCCAGGTCCAGCGAGGTGTGATCGAGGAAGACGGCGCGGCGATTGTTACTCATCAACTGTACCTTTTGTGCAGGTGGGTGAAGGGGTAATGTTACCAGCCTGAACAGCTGTTCCCGCAGACGTCTTTGGAGGCCCCATGTACTGGACGGAATTTCTTACCGTTGCCCTGATTCACTTGTTGGCCGTTGCCAGCCCCGGCCCGGATTTCGCCGTGGTCGTACGCGAGAGCGTGGCCCATGGTCGCCGCGCGGGCACCTGGACGGCACTGGGCGTGGGTAGCGCGATTTTCCTGCACGTGGGGTATTCGCTGCTCGGCATCGGCCTGATCGTGTCCCAGTCGATCGTGCTGTTCAACGCCTTGAAATGGCTGGCGGCGGCCTATCTCATCTATATCGGCTTCAAGGCCCTGCGCGCCGCCCCGGCTGCCCTGACCACTGAGGCTGAGGTCGCTACAGTGGTTGAGCGTACCCCGCGTGCAGCCTTCGTAGCCGGCTTCATGACCAACGGCCTGAACCCCAAGGCAACGCTGTTTTTCCTGTCGCTGTTCACGGTGGTCATCAACCCGCATACGCCGCTTGCCATCCAGGCCGGCTACGGTGTTTACCTGGCCGTAGCCACGGGGCTGTGGTTCTGCCTGGTGGCGATGCTGTTCAGCCAGCAGCGTGTGCGTGCAGGTTTTGCCCGCATGGGCCACTGGTTCGACCGCACCATGGGCGCGGTGCTGGTGGCATTGGGTATCAAGATCGCATTCACCGAGATGCATTGATCGATTGCGCCAGGATTGAAAGCCGAAGCGGTAATGGCTTATGGCTTTCAATCCTGCTGCCCACCAAATCATTCCTTCGGCTGATTTGGTTGTCACACAGGGGATCTAGAGTGTTCAGCATGTTGCCAAGCCTTCGCACTCAGAAAAGGGATCCTTATGTTGCAGACTCGCGTGATCGCGCCAGCCGACGGTGCCTATGAATACCCGCTGTTGATCAAACGGCTGCTGCTGTCGGGCAGCCGTTACGAAAAAACTCGCGAGATCGTTTACCGGGACCAACTGCGTTATTCCTATCTGACCCTCAACGAGCGTATCGCGCGCCTGGCCAACGTATTGACTGAGGCCGGGGTCAAGGCGGGCGACACCGTGGCCGTGATGGATTGGGACAGTCACCGGTACCTGGAATGCATGTTCGCCATTCCGATGATCGGTGCGGTGATCCACACCATCAATGTGCGCCTGTCTCCCGAGCAGATCCTCTACACCATGAACCACGCCGACGACCGCTTTGTGCTGGTCAACAGCGAGTTTGCAGGGCTCTACAATTCCATCGCCGGGCAATTGACCACGGTCGAGAAAACCTTGCTGCTCACCGATGGCGCTGAAAAGACCGCCGAATTGCCCAACCTGGTCGGCGAGTACGAACAATTGCTGGCCGCTGCCAGCCCAGTGTACGACTTCCCGGATTTCGACGAGAACTCGGTCGCGACCACCTTCTACACCACGGGCACCACCGGCAACCCCAAGGGCGTCTACTTCACCCACCGTCAACTGGTGTTGCACACCCTGGGCGTGGCCGTGATCACCGGCAGCGTCGACAGCGTCCGCCTGATGGGCACCAATGACGTGTATATGCCCATCACGCCGATGTTCCACGTACATGCCTGGGGCATGCCATATGTGGCGACCATGCTTGGCATCAAGCAGGTTTATCCCGGCCGTTACGACCCGGAGCTGCTGGTAGAGCTGTGGCGCAAGGAAAAGGTCACCTTCTCCCACTGCGTGCCGACCATCCTGCAAATGCTGCTCAACGCCAAGGGCGGGAAGGGGGTGGACTTCAATGGCTGGAAAATCATCATTGGCGGCAGCGCCCTGAACCATGCCTTGTACGAAGCGGCCAAGGCCCGTGGCATCCAGCTGACGGCAGCCTACGGCATGTCGGAAACCTGCCCGCTGATTTCCTGCGCACACCTGAACGAAGAGCTGTTGGCCGGTAGCGAGGATGAGCGTATTACCTACCGGATCAAGGCCGGCGTGCCCACTCCGTTGGTCGAGGCGGCCATCGTCGATGCGCAGGGCAAGTTCCTGCCCGCCGATGGCGAGTCCCAGGGCGAGCTGGTGCTGCGTGCGCCCTGGCTGACCATGGGCTATTTCCGCGAAGCGCAGAAGGGCGCCGAACTGTGGGAAGGTGGGTGGCTGCACACAGGCGACGTGGCAACCCTCGACAGCATGGGCGTGATCGATATTCGCGACCGAATCAAGGACGTGATCAAGACCGGCGGCGAATGGATTTCCTCCCTGGACCTGGAAGACCTGATCAGCCGGCACCCGGCGATACGTGAGGTAGCAGTGGTCGGCATCGCCGATCCGCAGTGGGGGGAGCGGCCGTTCGCGCTGTTGGTAGTGCGCGAGGGGCACGAGATAGATGCCAAGCAGCTCAAGGAGCATCTCAAGCCGTTCGTGGAGCTTGGGCATATCAATAAATGGGCGATACCGAGTCAAATCGCCCTTGTTACTGAAATTCCCAAGACCAGTGTCGGCAAGCTCAACAAGAAGCAAATCCGCCTGGATATCAGCGAGTGGCAATCGAGTAACAGCGCCTTCCTTTCGACGCTGTGAAGCCCTTCTTGCCGTGCCCCGAAAAGGCACGGCAAGCCCACCAAGCAAGCGCTTGGCTTGTTAATCCGCAAAATTCAGCCATCATTGCAGCTGCCGTTTTGGCCGGTTCACCGTAATGGCCGTGCCAGTGCGCTCGCGCACTGCAAATCACACTTTAGAGGGATCAAGCAGTACTACCTGCTGGATATAGTCGGGCCAGGGAATTTTTAGGAACGGGGGTTCGCGCAAATGAATGCGCACTGCCACTTCGGCTGACCAGGGTAGTCGAAACATATCGAAATACCGGTCGATCGAAGCGTTTTTAAAAGGACTCATAGCCATAACAATAAAGTACATGGAGTAGCGTCGATGACATCTGTAAACCAGTTCTGGCGCCGGGCGAAACTTCCCCTGGCAGTCAGTCTCGCTTCTACGCTCGCAGGTCCCGCGTTCGGCGTCAGCTTCAACATCGGGGAAATCGAGGGGCAGTTCGACTCCTCGCTGTCTGTCGGGGCCAGTTGGTCCACCGAAAGTCCGAACAAGAACCTGATCGGCGTCAACAACGGTGGCAGCGGCCTGTCCCAGACCTCCGATGACGGCCACCTGAACTTCGAAAGCGGCAAGACCTTCTCGAAAATCTTCAAGGGCATCCACGACCTGGAGCTGAAATACGGCGATACCGGCGTATTCGTGCGGGGCAAGTACTGGTACGACTTCGAATTGAAGGATGAAGACCAGAACTTCAAGAACGTCAGCGATTCAGGCCGCAAGGAAGGTGCAAAATCCTCCGGTGGGCAGATTCTCGACGCCTTCATCTATCACAACTATTCCATTGCCGACCTGCCGGGCTCCGTGCGCCTGGGCAAGCAGGTGGTGAGCTGGGGCGAAAGTACCTTTATCCAGAGTGGTATCAACGTCATCAACCCGGTTGATGTCTCAGCGTTCCGCCGGCCAGGCTCCGAAGTCAAGGAAGGCCTGATCCCGGTCAACATGTTCTACGTGTCCCAGAGCCTGACCGACAGCCTCTCGGCCGAAGCCTTCTACCAGATCGAGTGGGACCAGACGGTCGTCGACAACTGCGGCACCTTCTTCTCCCAGCCGGACATCATCGCCGACGGTTGCGACAACAATCTGCGCGTACTGAACAAAAACACCACGGTACCTTCCGCCGCACTGCCTTTCCTGGCCGCCAACGGCGTGGACATCAACGGTGAAGGCGTACTGGTGCGTCGTGGCCCCGACCGCGATGCCCGTGACAGCGGCCAGTTCGGTGTGGCCTTGCGCTACATGTTCGACCCGCTGGACACCGAGTTCGGCGCCTACTTCATGAACTACCACAGCCGCAACCCGATCTTCAGTGCCACCGGTGCCTCACCCCAGGTGTTCGCCGCCTTGCGCAACCTGCCGCCTTCACTGCAAGCCTTGGCGCCGCTGCTGGTGGCGGGCAATTCCAGCTACTTCGTTGAATACCCCGAAGACATCCGCCTGTATGGCCTGAGCTTCTCCACCACCTTGCCTACCGGTACAGCGTGGAGCGGTGAGATCAGCTACCGTCCGAACGCACCGGTGCAGCTGAACTCCACCGATATCCTGTTCTCCGGTGTACGCCCGATCGGTGGCGCCCTGGCCAACGCTTCGCTGCTCAATGGTGTTCCAGGCCAGGACCTGCATGGTTATACCCGCAAGGAAATCACCCAGTTCCAGACCACCCTGACGCATTTCTTCGACCAAGTGATGGGCGCCGAGCGTCTGACCCTGGTCGGTGAAGTCGGCGTCACCCAGGTCGGTGGCCTGGAGAGCACGTCCAAAATGCGCTATGGCCGCGACCCGGTCTTCGGCCCAGGCGAGCTGCCAGCCACAGGCCCGCTCAACACCTGCTCGCAAATCCTCAACACCAGCACCATCAACGGTGCAGGCCCGGGTACCTCGGGCGCCAACCGCAGCCGCAACTGCAACGATGAAGGCTTCACCACGGCGACCTCGTGGGGCTACCGCATGCGCGCCATCTGGGATTACAACGACGTATTCGCCGGGGTCAACCTCAAGCCGAACGTGGCCTGGTCCCACGATGTCGACGGTTACTCGCCCGGCCCTGGCGGCAACTTCGAGGAAGGCCGCAAGGCCGTCAGCCTCGGCCTGGATGCCGAATACCAGAATACCTACACCACCAGCCTGTCCTACACCAACTTCTTCGATGGTGATTACAGCACCGTGGATGACCGTGACTTCGTCGCGCTCAGCTTCGGCGTGAACTTCTAAGCATTCGGATTTCGGACGACCATGAATATGAAAATAACCAAAAGTCTGTTGCAAGTCGGTGTGCTGGGAGTGTCGTTGCTGGCAACGAGCGTGATGGCAGCGGTGTCTGCCAGTGAAGCGGCCAAGCTGGGCACCAGCCTCACGCCGATGGGTGCGGAAAAAGCCGGCAATGCCGACGGTTCGATTCCGGCCTGGGCGCCTTTGTCGAAAACGGCCGGCAAGGTCGATGCCAAGGGTTTCCTGTCTGATCCTTACGCCAACGACAAGCCACTGTTCACCATCACGGCGAAGAACGTCGACCAGTACAAGGACAAGCTCGCCCCGGGCCAGTACGCGATGTTCAAGCGTTACCCGGACTCTTACAAAATGCCGGTGTATCCAACTCACCGCGGTTCCACCGTGCCGGATGAAGTGTTCGCCGCCATCAAGCAGAACGCTACCAGTACCAAGCTGGTCGGCGGCGGCAACGGCCTGGAAAACTTCTCGACGGCCATCCCGTTCCCGATTCCCCAGAGCGGCGTGGAAGTCATCTGGAACCACATCACCCGTTACCGCGGCGGTAGCGTGAAACGCCTGGTGACCCAGGCCACGCCACAGCCGAACGGCTCCTACAGCCTGGTGTACTTCCAGGACCAGTTCGTCTTCCGCGACAAGATGAAAGACTTCAACCCGGCCAACCCCGGTAACATTCTTTTCTACTTCAAGCAGGAAGTGACGGCGCCGTCTCGACTGGCCGGTGGCGTGCTGCTGGTTCACGAAACCCTCGACCAGGTCAAGGAACCACGCCTGGCGTGGGTCTACAACGCTGGTCAGCGTCGTGTGCGCCGCGCCCCGCAAGTGTCCTATGACGGCCCGGGTACCGCTGCCGATGGCCTGCGTACGTCCGACAACCTGGACATGTACAACGGTGCGCCGGACCGCTACAACTGGAAGCTTGAAGGCAAGAAGGAGATGTACATCGCCTCCAACAACTACAAGCTCGATTCGCCGACCCTCAAGTACGCCGACATCATCAAGGCCGGGCACATCAACCAGGACCTGAGCCGGTATGAGCTGCGCCGTGTCTGGCATGTGGTCGCCACCCTGAAGGAAGGCCAGCGTCATATCTACGCCAAGCGTGACTTCTACATCGACGAAGACACCTGGCAGGCAGCGGTGGTCGACCAGTATGACGGTCGTGGTCAGCTGTGGCGTGTCTCCGAGGCCTACTCCCAGGACTACTACAACGTGCAAGTGCCGTGGTACACCCTGGAAACCATCAACGACCTGCAGTCCGGTCGTTACCTGGCCCTGGGTATGAAGAACGAAGAGAAACAGGCTTATGACTTCGGCTTCACCGCCACCACTGCCGATTTCACCCCGGCAGCCCTGCGCCAGGCAGGCGTGCGTTAATCTCGGCTGCAACTCCGTTTGATCCCCAGAACGCCCCGGCTTGCCGGGGCGTTTGTATTGGTGCGGCCTGATTGCGCCGGGTTGTAGCTTTTTGTCGAAGTCTTTTCGCTTCAGGTTGTTACAAAAAGCCTTCAGTTGTAGCGGTTTAAACGCTAGTCTGCGGACATCTGCAACGCCGACCCCAGCACTACAACAAGAGCGGGCCATGACTGATCTGTCCCCGATGCAAGGGTTTACCAGCCGCACGGCACCTGGCCTGGACGGGCGGTTCTATCGCCCGCCGTTGCCGGATGGCCATATCGCGCGCCCGCGTTTGTGCGAGCGCTTGAGTGCTGGCCTGGGCGGTCGCTTGCTGTTGGTCTGCGCACCGGCCGGTTTCGGCAAGAGTTCGCTGGCGATCGAGTTTTGCCAAGGGCTGCCTGATAGCTGGCAAAGCCTGTGGTTGGGCTTGAACCGACGCGACAACGACCCGGGGCGCTTTCTCGAGCGGTTGCTCGAAGGTTTGCAGCAGTACATTCCCGAGTTGGGCAATCAGGCCCTGGGGCTGCTGAAAATGCGCCAGCGCCATCAGCCCTTTGCCTTCGAGGAGTGGCTCGACAGCCTGCTCGACGAGTTGTCCGCACAATTATCTCCCAACCAGCCATTGTTGCTGGTGCTGGACGACTATCACCTGGCCCAGGGGCCGGTGCTGGACCGCTGCCTGCAATTCTTGCTCAATCACCTGCCTGCCGGCCTGGTGGTGTTGGTGACCAGCCGCCAGCGGCCCGAGTGGCACCTGGCACGCCTGCGTTTGTCGCGGCAACTGGTCGAGCTCAACGAACAAGACTTGCGCCTGACCTTTGAAGAGTCCATGGCGGTGCTGGGCGAGCATCGTCAGCAATTGCAGGGGCACTCCCTGGAAAGCCTGATCCAGCGCAGCGAAGGCTGGGTGGCCGGGCTGCGTTTCTGGTTATTGGCAGCCGCCGAAGCCGGTAGCGAAACATTCCTGCCCCAGGCCTTGCATGGTGGCGAAGGGCTGATCCGCGACTACCTGCTCGAAGAGGTGATCGAGCGCCTGCCCCAGGAAGTCCAGGCCTTTCTGTTCGACACGGCTTGCCAGGAACGCTTTTGCAGCGAACTGTGCGATGCCATGCGCGAGACCCACGACAGCGGCACAATCCTGCATTACTTGCAGGCCCACCAGGTATTTCTGGTGCCTCTGGACGAGCACGGCAACTGGTACCGCTACCATCACCTGTTTTCTGATTTGTTGCGTACGCGCCCGGCCAGCGTTTCGGCCCCCAGCTTGCACTTGCGGGCGTGCCGCTGGTTCAACAGCCAGGGCCTGCTCGACGAAGCGGTAGAGCAGGCGCTGCGCGCAGGCCACCTGGATGTGGCGGCCAACCTGGTACAAAACCTTTCCGAAGAACAACTGTTGGCCGAGCAGAATGTCGGCATGCTGTTGCGCTGGAAGATGGACTTGCCCGACAGCCTGCTCAGCAGCACCCCGCGCCTGATCGTGCTGTACAGCTGGGCCCTGGGCCTGGCCTGCCAGCTGGACGCTGCCGAAGAGTTGGCGAGCCAGTTGAGCAACTTTCTCCCGGCGCCCTCGGCCACCGCGCAGCAATCGATGCTGGCCCAATGGCTGGCCTTGAGCGGCATCATCGCCCGGGGGCGTGGCAACCGCGAACTGACCCTGGCCTATTGCAGCGAAGCCCTGCACAGCCTGCCACGCAAGCGGTATGGGCAACGGCTCATGTGCTTGTCGACCCTCTCGAACCTGGCGATTGTCGACAGCGACTTCTGGCGAGCGCGGGGGTGGAACCGCGAAGCCCTGGAGCTGGCCCAGCGTGTCGGCAACCCCTTGTTCGAAGCCCTGGCCCATTACGATCGGGCCCGTGTCCTGCATGCCCGTGGTGAAGTGGTGCGCGCCCTCGATACTGTTCGCCAGGGCCTGCAGCGCTTGCAAGGGTTGTCGTCACAGCGGCTGTATGCGGTGAGGGCGCGGCTGACTTTGTACGAAGGGTATCTGCTGACTGTGCGCCTGGAGACCCGCGTCGGCCGCAGCCGATTGCAGGCGGGGCTGATGGAGGCGCGGGCGTGTCGGGATGTCAGCGTGTTGATCGGCCACTGCGTGATCGCCTGGCTTGATGGTCGTGAGGGGCGTTTTGCCGAAGCCTTTGCCGAACTCGCCGAGGCCGAGCGCCTGATGCACATCTGGGATGTGCCGCCCGTGTTCTATCTGGCCATGATCACTCAGGTCAAATGCGAGCTATGGCTGAGCCAGGGCCGCACCGACCTGGCCGAGGCCTGGCTGTTGCGCCTGGCCCAAACCTATGGCGGTGAACATGCGGCCCCCGCACCGGAGTTTCACCCGCAGTTGCCTTTGCACATCGAACTGTTGCAAGCCGCCCTGGATTGCACCCAGCAGCGCGTGCCCCAGGCCGAGCAGCGCCTGCGGGCTCTGGTCGAGCGCGGCAGGACCAGTGGTGGGCTGTTGTTGTGCGTCAATGCCTTGAACCAGTTGATCGCCCTGCTACTGACCAGCGGCCGTCACAGCGAGGCGCGGCAATGTTTGCAACAAAGTGTCGAGGCAGCCAAGGGCGGCGCCCTGCAACCTTTCCAGCGTTTGCTGGCCGAACACCCGGCCTGGCTGCGCGAGCAACTGCAGCATGCCCCCAATTGCCCGGTCGCCATTGCACTGCTGGCGCTACTGCCGGCCAGCGAACCTCATCATGAAGAGCACGGCGGCGGCAATGACCAACTCAGCGCCCGTGAACTGTCGGTGCTGCAACTGATTGCCCAGGGTTATTCGAACCAGGAGATCAGCAACCAGTTGTTCATTTCCCTGCACACGGTCAAGACCCACGCCAGCCATATCAACAGTAAACTGGGGGTGGAACGCCGCACCCAGGCCGTGGCCAGGGCCAAGGCACTGGGTTTGCTGACGTAGTTGCGACATCCGGTGGTTGCCATATCCTTTACGTTAACGTAAATATAGGCAGGCTCACGCCGTGTTCGATGGCGCAGGAGTTGCTTGTGGGCTGTGCGTACCGATCCGGAGCGACACATGAGCGTTATAAAAACAATAAGCGGCAACCTTCCCCAGGATGCCCGGCTGGCCCGTGAAAAGCTGAACGTCGATGGGCAATTGCCCGACGGCATACTGCGCGCGGAAATCGATGCTTCATGGCGACGCAGCCTGGGCCATGGGGTGCACTGCAATGGCCGCACTGAACTGGATGTCGAATCGGCATCGAGCCTCGACGTGCTGCTGGCCAGCAATCGCCTATTGCTCGATGCGGCGACAGCTGAAGTCGACTACCTCAAGGCGCGCCAGGGCAAGGAAGGCCTGATCATCCTGGCCAACGCCGATGCCACCATCCTCGCCGTCGAAGGCCGTGCCGATGAACTCAAGCGCAGCGGGCTCAATGATATCGCCCTGGGCACCTGCTGGAGCGAAGCGGCACGCGGCACCAATGCGCTGGGCACGGCACTGGTGGAGGCGCGCACAGTACAGATTGATTGCGGCGAACACTATCTGGATCGTCTCAGTGATTTTTCCTGCACTTCGGTGCCGATCCATTGCCCGCAAGGTGATCTGCTCGGAGTGCTCGACCTCACCCGGCAAGGGCCACTGGGGCGTGTTCAGGACAGCACGGCGCTGCTCTCGCTGGCCGTCAGCCAGATCGAGGGGCGCCTGTTCAACGCCAGCTATCCGGACCAGATCGTGCTGGCGTTTCACAGCCGTCGGCAATACCTCGATTCGCCCTGGCAGGGGTTGCTTGCCCTGGACCTGGATGGCCGCATCCTGGCGCTCAGCAACCAGGCCTGCCAATTGCTCAAGGACTCGCGCGGCAACTTGGTCGGCCAGCGTTGCGATAATTTTCTCGGCATGCGCCTGGACCAGTGGATGGCGCGCATTGCCCAGGGCGGTATCAACACCGTCGAGACCGCCAAAGGGACATTTTTCTACAAAGCCTTGCAGTTGCCACTGCGGCCCGTCGCGGTGGCCGGTACCCTCAAACGGCCGGCCAAGGTCGTGCCCGGCCAGCCGGACCTGGACACCCTGGGGCAAGGCAACAGCCGCTACAGCCGCGCCCTGCGCATGGCGCGCCAAGGCCTGGCCAATGACTTGCCGGTGCTGTTGCTGGGCGAGACCGGCAGCGGCAAGGAAGTAGTCGCCCGTGCGCTGCACATGGCCGGCAGCCGCAGTGAAAAACCCTTCGTCGCGGTCAATTGCGCAGCCATCCCCGAAGGGTTGATCGAATCGGAATTGTTCGGCTATCGCGAAGGCGCCTTCACCGGTTCGCGCCGTGGCGGCATGGTCGGCCGCTTGCAGCAGGCCCATGGCGGTACGCTGTTCCTCGATGAAATTGGTGACATGCCCCTGGCCATGCAGGCCCGTTTGCTGCGCGTATTGCAGGAACGCAAGGTCGCCCCGCTGGGCGCTGCCGAAGAGCAGGACCTGGATGTGGCGCTCATCTGTGCGACCCACCGAGACCTCAAGCGTCAGGTCGAAGACAAGCAGTTTCGTGAAGACCTCTACTACCGCGTCAACGGCATCAGCGTGCAGTTGCCGGCCCTGCGCGAACGCGATGACCTGGGCACATTGATCACCAGCCTGCTGACCCGGCTCGGTGCCGGTTCGGTGAAGTTGTCGAGCGAGTTGTCCGCGCTGTTCGCCGACTACCACTGGCCGGGCAACATCCGCCAGTTGGAGACGGTCCTGCGCACGCTGCTGGCCATGCGCGAAGGCGGCGAAACCGAGCTTGGGCTCGAACACCTGCCTGACAGCATGCTCGACGAGTTGACGGCAGTGGAGCGGCCCCAGAGCGGGCGTATCCGCGACAACGAGCTGGAGTGGATTCGCCAGTCCCTGGAGCAGCATCAGGGTAATGTCTCCGCCGCGGCCAGTGCCTTGGGTATCAGTCGCGCGACCCTGTACCGCAAGCTCAAGCAGTTGGACGCCTGATGCAACGATTGATTACCCGGCTCATCGACACCAAAGACCCCGAGAGCCTGCAGCAAGCCTTGCACTGGTTGTACGGTTTCGTACGCCCGCACCGTCTGGCTATTGCCGGCTTGCTCGGGTTGTCCATGTGCGCTTCATTGCTGGTGCTGGTGCAGCCGTGGCTGACCAAGCTGTTGATCGACGATGGCCTGCTGGCGCGGGATTTTCCCAAGCTGGTGCTGATCGCCGGCCTGATGATTGCCGCCGGCTTGCTCGGCACGCTGCTGTCCGGGGTGAATCGTTACCTGCACACACGTTTGAGCGGGCGCATTCTGTTTGCCTTGCGCGATGAGCTGTACCGGCATTTGCAGACACTGTCGCCGACCTTTTATGGCAAACGACGGATTGGCGATCTGATGTCGCGCTTGGACGGCGACGTTGCGGAAATCCAACGCTTTGCCGTTGATTCCTTGTTCTCGGCCGTCTCCAGTGTCATTGGCCTGGTGTGCGCCGTGGCCATGTTGCTGACCCTGTCATGGAAACTTTCGTTGCTGGCGTTGGTACTGATACCACTGGATGTGTTGTGGCTGCGCTGGATGCGGCGCAAGGTCGAGCGCGAGGTGCGCCAATTACGTGAGCGTTCGGCCGATGTTTCCTCGTTTCTGGTCGAGACCCTGCCGGTGATGAAATTCATCCAGTCGGCCGGCCAGCAGCAGCGTGAGGCACGGCGCCTCGAAGGCCTGGGCCAGGGCTACATGAGCCAGTTGCTTCGCCTGCAAGTGACCGAGTTTTTCACCCAGGCGGTGCCCGGCACCCTGACGTCGCTGTCGCGCGCCAGTGCCTTTCTGATCGGTGGCTATTGGGTAGTGCAGGGCACCTGGCAACTGGGCGCGCTGATCGCTTTTTCGACTTACCTGGGCATGGCGGTCGGCCCCGTGCAAAGCTTGCTGGGCCTGTATGTGGCATTGCAACGCATGACCGTCAGCCTCGGCCGGGTCATGGAACTGCGCGGCGAACAGCCGGGCGTGAGCAGCCCCGCGCAAGTCCTGCCGATGCCCAGCGCTGGTGAGTTGAGTTTCGAGAACGTGCACTTCAGCCATCCCGACCGCCCGGCCATCCTGCGCGGAGTTGAGGCACACATGCCCTATGGCCGCAAGATCGCCCTGTGTGGCGCTTCGGGGGTCGGAAAGTCGACGCTGATCGACCTGCTGCAACGGTTCTACGACCCGCAGCAGGGGCGAATCCTGCTCGATGGCTGCGACCTGCGCGAACTCGACCTCTATCAATTGCGCCGGCGCATTGCCGTGGTCAGCCAGGATATCGTGCTGTTTCGTGGCAGCCTGGCCGACAACCTGGCCTACAGCATGCCCGATGCCAGCCGCGAGGCGATCGTTGAAGTCGCGCGCCTGGCACAGCTGGACAGCCTGATCGAGTCACTGCCCGAAGGGCTCGACAGCCCGTTGGGCGAGCGCGGCCAGCAACTTTCCGGCGGGCAGAGGCAACGTATCGCCATTGCCCGGGCGCTGCTCCAGGACCCTTTGATACTGGTACTGGACGAAGCCACCTCGGCGGTAGATGAAGCCACCGAGCGCGAAGTCATCAGCGCCATCGACCAGTTGTTTGCCGGGCGCACGCGCATCCTCATCAGCCACCGCCCCTCGACCCTGGCCGACGCCGACCTGCGCTTCGAACTGGCCGATGGCCTGCTGGGTGCACCCCGCGAGCGTGCCCATGAAGCCTGAGCTGCGCATCGGTATCGTTGACAGTGGCCATGGCCCGAACCAGAGCGCAGTGATTGCCGGTCGGCGTTTTCAACTCAGTGACGACGGCCTCGACGAAGGCCCATTGCAAGCCGACAGCCTCGGCCACGGCAGCGCAATGCTGGCAGCCATTTCCCAGCGCGCCCCGGCTGCGCAGTTTTGCGTGGCCCAGGTGTTCGATGGGCGAGGGGTGACCAGCGCCTTGCAGATAGCCACTGCCATCGACTGGCTGATCGCCTGCAAGGTACGCCTGATCAACTTGAGCCTTGGCCTGCGCCAGGATCGCGAACTGCTGCGCCATGCCTGCGGGGCGGCGCAGGAGGCGGGCATATTGCTGTGTGCCTCAAGCCCGGCTCAGGGAGCAGCGGTCTATCCAGCCAGCTACCCGGGCGTGGTGCGGGTCACTGGCGATGCCCGTTGCCTGGCCGAACAATGGTCATGGCTCGATAGCGCCCAGGCCGATTTCGGCGCTTGCGTGCATGGCGACGATCCGCGTCAGTCAGGCGCGAGCCTGGGTTGTGCGGCCTTGAGCGGGCATGCCGCGGCGTATTGGCTGCAACACCCGCAAGCAAGCACTCAGCAAGTGCTCGCCTGGCTACGTGAACACGCCAGCTACCGGGGCCCGGAACGGCGGCGCGCGCCATGACCGGCATCGTCATTCTTGGTGCCGGGCCCGCCGGTGCAGCAGTGGCGCTAGGCTTACGGCGCTTGGGCCTGCCGGTTTGTGTCGTCAGCGAATGGCGGCGCTTCGCGGCACTGGAAGGCGTATCTCTACGCGTACTCGAAGGCTTGCGCAGCGCGGGATTGCAGCGCGCATTGGCCAACGCTGCCGAACCGTCGCAACGACAGGTGGCGTGGAACGGTGAACAGCACGCACGCAATATCGAATTTTTGCTCGACCGCCCGCGTTTCGACCAGGGGCTGCGCGAGGACCTGCATGCAGCAGGTGTCACACTGATCGAGGGGCGGGCACTAACGGTCACCTCAACCGATTTCGGGCATCTCATCGCGCTCGAGGGCGGCCAAACCCTGCAAGCTGACTTCCTCGTCGAAGCCCGCGGCCGCCAGGCGCCGCAGGTCAGTGCAACAGGGAGAGCAGTGCGCGGCCCGGAAACTCTGAGCCTGCTCAATCGCTGGCAAGGCCTGTCGGGCAAGACCGCCAGCGCCGTGCAAAGCCTTGAAGATGGCTGGGTGTGGATGGCCCGCCAGGCCGATGGCCGCTGCTATTGGCAACTGACCGTGGATGTCGCCAGTGCCCAGTTACCCGGCAAGGCACAACTGCTCGACTATTGCTGCGAGCGCCGGTTTCAATCGGCGCTGGCACAGGCGTTCTTTGAGCAGCGTGGCGAAACCGACCTGCAGTTGCATGCCCGCAGCAGTACCGCAATTCTCAGCCAGCAGGCCTGCGGCGATAACTGGATTCGCGTCGGCGATGCCGCCATGGCGGTCGACCCGCTGTCTGGCAACGGTATCTTCCAGTCCTTGTCTTCGGCACTGCAGGCGCCTGCGGTGATCAACACCCTGCTGCACCAGCCGCAGCGAGCTGCGTTGGCCCAACAATTCCACCAGCAGCGTGTCGAGCAATTGTTCTGGCGCTTTGCCCGCACCGGCCGCGACTTCTATGCCCAGGAGCAACAATGGCCAAACAGCCCGTTCTGGCAGGCGCGCAGCGGCTGGCCGGATGCCGAGCCTGCACATAAAGCCGTGGATTTTACTGCGTTGAAAATACAGTCCGCGCCAGTGCTGCGCGATGGCCTGGTGGAGGCGGCGCAGGTAGTCGTCACCCCGGATCAGCCCCTGGGCATCTGGCACATTCAGGGTGTCGAGCTGGCGCCCCTGGTCAGCCGCCTGCAACACGAACCGGCACAGCAAGTGCTGGCCGGATTATCCGAGGAGCAGGCGCGGAGCATTCGGGGTTGGCTATTGAGCCAGGGGTATCGGCCTGAGTAGCTAAATGTAAAAATTGTATTCATTGATCACTCTGCCTGAATTTCCCTAAATTCCGGAAACGGCTAAATCGTTAACTCCTTAGTAAAAAAATGTTCTTGAAACCTGATAGTTCTGTCAGGTGCGCAAGTGCGCGGTAATTTGCACAATTAAGGCGTTTGGGATGTTGGTGTGAGAATGGAGGCTTAGTATGAAGCTTTTTCGCTGTTTGTTAATTGGTGTTTGCGCGTTTCCAATATTCGGTACGTCTGCTTACGGGGTGTATCAGGAGGGAGATCCAGTACGCGGCGAGCAGTTATTCACGCAGAAATGCTCTCAGTGCCATTCTGTTGACGTTGGAGGGGAGCATAAATTTGGACCCAATTTGAATGGGGTATTTGGAAGGAAAAGCGGTACAGCATCAGGTTTCAATTATACTGCTGCGATGAGAAATAAAGGTATAACTTGGGATGAATATACACTTTATGAGTACATCGGAAATCCAAAAAAAATCGTCCCTGGCACAAAAGATGGCTTCGCAGGTTTCCAAAAAGAAGCTGATCGGAATGATCTAATTCCGTATTTAAAAAAGGCCGCGCAATGAGTTTTGTACCAGGCTCGCCATTCGAAAGATGGCGAGCTTTTTGGGCCGTTATTTGTCAGCGGTGAATCAGGAACCTGCAAAAAGTCGAGTGCAACCATCGCGTTGTTTTGCCTTTCCTGATCACCGCGCACGTTTTATATAAAACCCTCGTTCAGAGCTTGATCAACACCGACTTCAACTCGGTGTAATGCTCGATCGCCGCCGCGCCCATCTCCCGTCCAACACCCGACATCTTGTAGCCGCCAAACGGCAGCGCCGGGTCCAGTGCGCTGTGGCAGTTGACCCAGACCGAGCCGGACTTGATGCGTGGGATCATCCGGTGCACGGCCGCCAGGTCGTTGGACCAGATGCTCGCGCCCAGGCCGTATGGGCTGTCGTTGGCCATGCGTAGGGCGTCGGCTTCATCGTCGAACGGAATGGCCACCAGCACCGGGCCGAAGATCTCTTCCTGCACCAGGCGGTTGTTCTGGTCGACATCGACGATCACCGTCGGCTTGACGAAATACCCCGGGCCGAACTGTTCGCCGCCGCAGGCGATGGTGGCGCCGCTGTCTCGGCCCATTTCGATGTAGTTGTACACCCGTTGTTGCTGCCGGGCCGAGATCAGCGGGCCCATTTGCACACTGGGGTCCATGCCGTTGCCGAGTTTCATGGCATTGGCGATGCCGGCGATATCGGCCACTACATTGTCGAAGTGCTTGCGCTGCACATACAGCCTGGAGCCCGCGCAGCAGACCTGGCCCTGGTTGAAGAAGATCGCGCTGGCGGCACCGGCTGCAGCGCTGGCCAGGTCGGCGTCGGCCATGACGATGGTCGGTGATTTGCCGCCCAGTTCCAGGGTGACCCGGGTCATGGAATCCATGGCGGCCTTGCCGATCTGCTTGCCCACTTCGGTGGAGCCGGTGAAGGTGAGCTTGTCTACCAGCGGGTTGTGGGTCAGCGCCGAGCCCGCGGTGATGCCGGTGCCGGTGACCACGTTAAACACACCGCTGGGGTAGCCGGCTTCCAGCACAAGCTCGGCCAGTTTCAGTGCGGTCAGTGGGGTTTCGTCGGCAGGCTTGAGTACCACGGTGCAACCGGTGGCCAGGGCTGGGCCGAGTTTCCAGCAGGCCAGCAGCAAGGGGAAGTTCCAGGCCACGATGGCACCGACCACGCCGATCGCCTCGCGGCGGATAAAACCGTGGAACTGATCGTCGGGCATCAGTGGCAGCGATACGTCCAGGGTGGCCCCTTCGATCTTGGTCGCCCAGCCGGCCATATAGCGCAGAAAATCGATGGCCAGTTGCACGTCCATCACCCGCGCCACCGCCGCACTCTTGCCGTTGTTCAGGCATTCGAGCTGGGCAAGGATGTCGGCGTCGCGCTCCAGCAGGTCGGCCAGGCGCCACAACAGGTTTTGCCGTTCGCGTGGGCGGGTACGGGTCCAGGCCGAATCATCGAAGGCCTGGCGGGCGGCGAGCACGGCGCGGTCGACATCGGCGGGCGAGGCCGACGGCACCTGGCACAGCACTTCGCCGGTGGCGGGGTTGCGCAGGTCCATCAGGGCGCCATCGGTGGCACCGATCCATTCGGCCCCAATCAACATGTTGGGCTTGCGTTGCAGGAATGCCTGGGTGGCGGGGTGCAGGGCAGGTGTTGCGGACATGGCAGTGGCCTCTTGTTGTTCGGAAGATGCCAAGCCCTTTCGCAACCGCTGTGCCAATGCCGGATTATTCGCCCAACCTATTGTTTTATAAGAAATTATAGCAGTTGATCAGAGCGAACCTACGCACCAGGCTGTCTCATTCTGCGACAAGCTTGAGACGCCTCCCGCGCACTGTGATACGGCCGTGGCCCAGCCTTGTCTCAGAGTGGAACAGCTGTCGCGAAATTAAACGCTCAGGGGTGGCCGTGCTCATGGCGTTTCACCGCCTAAACTGTCCGCAAGCCTTGAAAACCAAGGGGCTGGCTGATTTGGCACACTAGTTGTATTGCACCTCTATAAGTGATTTGCGGACCTGAGCCTTGCCTGATCCAACCTCAGCCGGCCCGCGTAATCGATAAAAAAAGCAGTGACGTGAAAACGATAAGAATAAGTCCCGTGGGAGGTCAGACGTTGATGAAGAGAACACTCCGCTTGAGCATGACCAGTGGCCTGTTGGCAGTTGCCGCAGCCCTGGTCTTGCATCCTGCGCAAAGCCAGGCCGAGGCCCGTGATGCGCAAACCATCCTCAAGCAGACTTGCCAGGGCTGCCATACGCCCGAGGGCGAGAACGCCTTGAGCCGCATCAGCCACCAGCGCAAGACTCCGGAAGGCTGGCTGATGAGCATTGCGCGCATGCAGACCATGCACAACCTGCAGATCAGCGACGAAGACCGCCGCACGGTGGTCAAGTACCTGGCTGATACACAAGGCCTTGCACCGAGCGAAACCGATGGCGTGCGCTATGCCCTGGAGCGCCGGCTCAACACGGTTGAAACCATCGACGACCAGACCAAGCAGATGTGTGGCCGCTGCCACTCCGGTGCGCGAGTTGCCCTGCAGCGACGCCCGGCGCAGGAGTGGGAACGCCTGGTCAACTTCCACCTGGGCCAATGGCCGTCGCTGGAGTATCAGGCACTGTCGCGTGACCGCGACTGGTTCGACCTGGCCCGCAAGGAAATGGTGCCGTTGCTGGCCAAGCGTTACCCGCTGGACAGCCAGGCCTGGAAAGATTGGCAAAAGAACATGCCCAAGGCCGAGGCCATGGTCGGGCAGTGGAGTTTTAGCGGTCACTTGCCGGGCAAGGGTGAGTTGGGCGGCGTCATGACGGTCAGCGCCAATGGCGCCGATCAGTTCAAGGTGGCGGTCGACGGCCAGTATGCCGATGGCAGCCCGTTCAAGGGCGAAGGCAGCGCGATTCTCTACAGCGGTTACGAATGGCGCGGCAATGTCGTGGTCGATGGCGTGGCCATGCGTCAGGTGTTTGCCGCCAATGGCGGTGAACTCAAGGGCCGGATGTTTGAAAAGGCCCATGACGAGCGCGGCCTGGATTTCGTCGCCGCCAAGCAAGGCACCGCACGCTTGCTGGCGGTGCAGCCGGGTTATCTCAAAGCCGGCAGTGAAAGTGAAGTGACCCTGATCGGCAGCGGCCTGGACGGCAAGCCAGCGTTCGGCAAGGGCGTGGAAGTGCTTGAAGTGATCGAGCAGAGTCCGCAACGCCTGCGGGTCAAGCTCAAGGCCAGCGCCGATGCGGCGCCAGGCATGCACGAGGTGAGCGTTGGTACGCTCAAGGGCGCAAGCCTTGCGGTCTATCGCGATATCGCCGAGGTCAAGGTAGTGCCGGCCTTCTCGGTGGCGCGTATTGGCGACGGTGGTGGTTCAACGCCGAAAGTACAAGGCCGCTTCGATGCCGAAGCCTGGGGCAAGGGGGCCGACGGCAAGCCATACCGCATTGGTGTATTCCCGGCGCAGTGGAAAGTCGATGCCTTCGACGAACGTGCCAAGGAAGACGAGGACGTCAAATACGCCGGCACCATGCAGGCCGATACCGGGGTGTTCACCCCAGGCGACGCCGGCCCCAACCCGCAACGCAAGATGTCGACCAACAACGCCGGCAACCTGAAAGTCATTGCCGTGGTGGATGACGCCGGCAAATCCCACACTGGTGAAGGCCAGATGATCGTCACCGTACAACGCTGGAACAATCCGCCCATCCCTTGAGTATCGCCCTTGCGGGCCCCGAGGTTGGCATTGAGTCAGTAACGAGGGAGAGGGTTGGCAATGGCCAGCCTTTCTCGAGGAGGTTGCGATGGGCGTCATCTTGAATCTGGTAGAGCGTAACCTGCATGAAGTCAGCGTCGATGCAGCGCGCATGTTGTTTCACATCCCCAGCAGTTCGCTGTTCGCCAGCGATGAGCTGACCGGCGAAATCATCGACACCCTGCGTGGCCAGGGCTGTTCTTCACAAACCCTGGTCGAGCGCCTGGGCGGGCGTTTCAATGGCGAGGAAATCAACGAAACCCTGCGCGAACTGATCGCGCTGGAACTGGTCAGCGACGGTTCGCCGCTGACCGCCGAAATCGGCGTAAAACGGGTCGAACGCACGGCGCTCAACACCGTGGTGCTGAACGTCAATACTGGCTGTAACCTGAGCTGCACCTACTGCTACAAGGAAGACCTGGACAAGCCATCGGCCGGCAAGAAGATGGGGGCCGAGACCGCCGAGGCCTCGGTGGAGATGTTGCTCAAGGAATCTCCCGACGAGCCCAGCTACACCGTGGTGTTTTTTGGCGGCGAGCCGCTGAGCAACCGCAAGCTGATCGAGCACATGGTCGATTACTGCGAGAAGCGTTTCTTTGAGGCGGGCAAGCGTGTCGAGTTCGTCATGACCACCAACGCGACGCTGCTCACTGAAGAGGTTGTCGACTATCTCAACGCCCACCGCTTCGGTTTGTCGGTGAGCATCGACGGGCCCAAGACCGTGCACGACCGCAACCGCATCACCGTGGGCGGGCAGGGTACCTATGACGTGGTGCGGCGCAAGGCCCAGATGCTGCTGTCACGCTACAACAGCCGTCCGGTGGGCGCGCGGGTGACCCTGACCACTGGCGTCACCGACGTCGAGACGATCTGGGACCACCTGTTCAACGAGCTGGGTTTTGCCGAAGTCGGCTTCGCCCCGGTGACTTCTGGCGACGTCAGCAGCTTCAACCTCACCAGTGAAGAGTTGATCGAAGTCTTCGCCAATATGAAGAAGCTCGGCCGGCGCTACCTGCAAGCGGCCCTGGAGCACCGCAACATCGGTTTCTCCAACCTGCATCAGCTGATCACCGACATCCATGAGGGGCACAAGAAGGCGCTGCCCTGTGGTGCGGGGTTGAAGATGCTGGCGGTGGACCACAAGGGTGAGCTGAACCTCTGCCACCGCTTCACTGGCTCATCGTTGCCGACCTTTGGCAACGTGCACAGCGGGGTCAAACAGGTCGAGCTCAACGACTTCCTGTCCCAACGCCTGGACCGCACCAACACCGGCTGCGACAGCTGCCGTATCCGCAACCTGTGCTCCGGTGGCTGCTACCACGAGAGCTATGCGCGGTACGGCGACCCGGCTCACCCGACCTACCACTACTGCGAGCTGATGCGTGACTGGGTGGACTTCGGCATCGAAGTCTACAGCCGGATCATGGCGCACAACCCCGCGTTCATCAGCAGCTACATCACTCCACGCAAGGCCCACTGACATGAAACATCTCAAGCCGATCAATAACAAAGCCCTCAAGCTCGAACAGGCCGCCGATGAAAACCGCATCGAAGAAGTGGTGGCCATGAACTCCGTTGCCGGTTGCGCCTCGACCACCGACCCGGGTTGGGAAATCGACGCCTTCGGTGGTGTGTCGTCGCTGTGCCAGCCGATGGAATCGGACCTGTATGGCTGCTCCGACCCTTGCTGGTGGCCGGCCCAGGTGCCGGACATGATGAGCACCTACCCGGACTGGAACAAGGATGCCCAGGCGTCCAACGACA
>CAYVPI010000050.1:0-32472 GCA_964453495.1 uncultured Pseudomonas sp.
AGGTTGATGAAATCTACCAGCCTGCCGTGGGTTTTCAGGTAATTGACGAACGAATACGGGCTGGTGGGGTTGCGCAGCGTCACCAGGTCCTTGAGGAAGGAAATCTGCAATTCGCTCTGGGTCACCAGTGTATTGCCGTGCCAGCGGTAATCCACCTGTTTGTCGAGGAACAGGGCATCCATTTTGCCATGTCGCTGGCCGTGTTCCTGCAGCGCGATGGCCAAGGCCAGGTTGGAGGGGCCGAAACCAACGCCGATCAGATCGTGAACGACGGCCGAAGCGATTGCCTGTGTCATTTCCAGTGTCCTCTGGATAAGCCCCTCAACAGTGGGGAGGGAAAGCCTTGGGTGACCTGATCCTATAAACATGTAGGACGGGTCTGTCTGTTGAGTAGGGACGAGGACGGACAAACAAAATTTAGCAATGCATCGATCAGCAGGAAGCGGTTTGGTGGCTCTGCTTCAGCCCTGTTCCCACTGCCGCACGCGCAATCGGCAATGCTTCATGGCGTTGACAATATGTTTTTCCACCATGGCCCGGGAGATCCCCAGGCGTGCGGCGATCTGCGAGTGGGACAAGCCCTCGAGCTTGCGCAGCAGAAAGCAGTCACGGCAAGGTTGTGGCAACTCAGCCAGGGCGCGCTGCATCATTTCCAGGCGCTGACCATGATCAAGGGAGGTTTGCGGCGAGGGGATGAACACCTTTTCTTCAGTGTCGAGGACTTCCAGTGGCTCGGCCTGGCGGACCAGGTTGCGGCGATGGCCATCGATGACCAGGTTCAACGCTGTGCGGTACAGATACGCACGAGGTTGTTCGACAGGCTTTTCGCCGGAGCGCTCCAGCACCCGGACATAGGCGTCATGTACAACGTCTTCGGCCACGTGACGGTTGCCCAGCCTGGCACTGAGAAAGCTCACCAGTTCGCGATAGTAGTTTTCCAAAATGACTCCCGGCCGCCAATACTGCGCCTGTCCTTGAGCCTTCCGGCCAGGTAAAAAGAAATGACATCACAATGATGGCAGATCATGGATGCTAATTTAAGTAATTATCATCCATATTAAAAGAAATGCACCGTCCGCAGCCTGAAATATCCGGACAAACTTGCCCATCGAAAGGCTTAAATTAGCGCGCAGAAGCTTCGTTTATCTGGCAGCTACCCTCGATTGTCGCGTCGCCGACAGTCCGGGTCGATTTTCACTGGCCGGAACCCCGCATGAAACGCCCCCGCAAATCCAAACGCGCCCTGCTTGTCCTGCTTTGTCTGATTCCCGTTGTCTCGGTTTGCGCCTGGCAACTTTTGCCGCCTGGGCGCGACAAATTCGCCACGGTGCAAGTCACACGCGGCAACATCGAAAGCAGCGTCACCGCGCTGGGCACCCTGCAACCCAGGCGCTATGTGGATGTGGGTGCCCAGGCGTCCGGGCAGATCCACAAGATTCACGTGGAGGTCGGCGACGAAGTGAAAGAAGGCCAGTTGCTGGTGGAAATCGACCCTTCCACGCAAAAGGCCAAGCTCGATGCCGGGCGCTATTCCATCGAGACCCTCAAGGCCCAGTTGCAAGAGCAACGTGCCCTGCATGATCTGGCCCGGCAGAAATTACAGCGCCAGCAAAAGCTCGCCAGCGGTGGCGCGACCCGGGAAGAAGATGTGCAGAGCGCCGAAGCCGAACTGCGCACCACCCAGGCCCGCATCGATATGTACCAGGCGCAGATCCGCCAGGCCCAGGCCAGCCTGCGCAGTGACGAAGCCGAGCTGGGCTACACCCGCATCTACGCCCCCATGAGCGGCACCGTGGTAGCCCTGGATGCCCGCGAAGGCCAGACCCTCAATGCCCAACAGCAAACGCCGCTGATTCTGCGTATCGCCAAACTTTCGCCGATGACCGTGTGGGCGGAAGTCTCGGAAGCCGATATCGGCCACGTCAAACCTGGTATGCACGCTTACTTCACCACCCTGAGCGGGGGTAACCGGCGCTGGAGCAGCACCGTACGCCAGGTGCTGCCGGTACCGCCCAAACCGCTGGACCAGTCCAGCCAGGGCGGCGGCAGCCCCGCCAGCACCAGCAAGAGCGGCAGCGGCCGCGTGGTGTTGTATACCGTGCTGCTGGATGTCGACAACAGCGACAACAGCCTGATGGCCGAAATGACCACCCAGGTATTTTTCGTCGCCCAGCAGGCCAAGGACACCCTGACCGCACCTATCGCCGCCTTGCACAGTGATGGCGAGAGCGGCCTGCAGAGTGCCCGGGTGGTGGCAAAAAACGGTGATGTCGAGTCTCGTAAGGTACGTACTGGCATCAGCGATCGCCAACACATCCAGATTCTCGACGGGCTGAACGAAGGCGACTACCTGCTGATCGGCCCCGCAACCGGCACCGGGGGTTGAATGCAAACCCCATTGATTGATCTTCAGGACATCCGCAAGTCATACGGCGGCGGCGATAGCCCGCAAGTGGACGTGCTCAGGGGCATCAGCCTGTCGATCCATGCCGGAGAGTTCGTCGCCATCGTCGGCGCCTCGGGTTCAGGCAAGTCGACACTGATGAACATCCTCGGTTGCCTGGACCGCCCCACCAGCGGCAACTATTTCTTTGCTGGCGAAGATGTTGCCCAACTGGGCCGCGACGAACTGGCCTGGTTGCGCCGGGAAGCCTTTGGCTTCGTGTTCCAGGGCTATCACCTGATTCCCTCGGGCTCGGCCCAGGAAAACGTGGAAATGCCGGCCATTTATGCCGGCACGCCAGCGGCCGAGCGCCACGCCCGCGCTGCCGCCCTGCTCGAACGCCTGGGCCTGGGCCAACGTACCGGCAACCGTCCGCATCAACTGTCCGGCGGCCAGCAACAACGGGTGTCAATCGCCCGGGCGTTGATGAACGGCGGGCATATCATCCTGGCCGATGAACCCACCGGTGCGCTGGACAGCCACAGCGGCGCCGAAGTCATGGCCTTGCTCGACGAGCTGGCCAGCCAGGGCCATGTGGTGATCCTCATCACCCACGACCGGGACGTGGCGGCCCGGGCCAATCGCATCATTGAAGTGCGCGACGGGTTGATTGTCAGCGACAGCGCCAACAGCGAGAAACCGCTTGCTGCCTCGACCAACCCCGATGCCTTGAACGCCGAAGACCTGCGCCGACGCCTCAACGAAGGCAGCACCCACAGCGGTGCCTGGAAAGGCGAACTGGTGGATGCCGTCAAGGCCGCCTGGCGGGTCATGTGGATCAACCGCTTTCGCACGGCGCTGACCCTGCTGGGCATTATCATCGGTGTGGCGTCGGTAGTGGTCATGCTGGCGGTGGGCGAAGGCAGCAAGCGCCAGGTCATGGCTCAGATGGGGGCCTTCGGCTCCAACATCATCTTCCTCAATGGCACGGCGCCCAACCCTAGGGCGCCCCAGGGGATTGTCACGCTGGACGATGTGGCGGCCCTGGGCACCCTGCCCCAGGTCACGCGGATCATGCCCCTGATTGGCGATGAACTGGGCATCCGTTATGGCAACAACGACTACAGCGTGTATGTGGGCGGTGCCAACGTGATGTTCCCCGACATCTTCAACTGGCCGGTGTCCCAAGGCAGCTTCTTCACCCCGGCCGATGAAGCCACAGGCGCAGCGGTAGCGGTAATCGGCGATAAGGTGCGGGAAAAGTTTTTCAGCGGCATCAACCCGATTGGCCAGTACATCCTGATCGAGAACGTGCCGTTCCAGGTCATCGGCGTGCTGTCCGCCAAGGGCGCCAGTTCCGGTGAAAAGGACAGCGACGTGCGCGTCATGATCCCCTATGCCTCGGCCAGCATCCGTCTGTTCGGCACGCCGCATCCGGAATACGTGGTGATTGCGGCAAACGACTCGCGCAATGTCGAGGAAACCGAACAGGCGATCGATGAGTTGATGCTCAAGCTGCACCACGGCAAACGTGACTATGAGCTGACTAACAACGCCGCAATGATCCAGGCCGAAGCCCGTACCCAGAACACCCTCTCGCTGATGCTCGGAGCCATCGCCGCCATCTCGCTACTGGTGGGCGGCATCGGTGTCATGAACATCATGCTCATGACGGTACGCGAACGCACCCGTGAAATCGGTATCCGCATGGCCACGGGCGCCCGTCAGCGTGACATCCTGCGCCAGTTCCTCACCGAGGCCGTGATGTTGTCGGTGGTCGGCGGTATCGCCGGCGTGGTCCTGGCCATGTTGGTCGGCGGCGCCCTGCTGCTCGGCCAGGTAGCCGTTGCCTTCTCTCTGGCCGCCGTCGTCGGTGCCTTTGCTTGCGCTTTGTTGACCGGTGTTGTGTTCGGCTTCATGCCGGCTCGCAAAGCCGCCCGCCTCGACCCGGTCACGGCCCTTACCAGTGAATGATTTTTCAATGAAGCCAACTCTTACGTTGTTGGGCGCGTGTCTGCTGCTCAGCGCTTGCGGCAGCCAAGCCCCCCGGATTGATAGCGGCATTTCGGCACCGCCCGCCTGGCGTTCGGCCATAGCAACACAGGCACAGCAAACCAACCAGACCTGGTGGCAGCATTTTGGCGACCCGCAACTGGATGCATTGATCGAACAAGCCCAACGTGACAGCTACGATCTGGCCGCGGCCATGGCGCGTGTGCGCCAGGCCAGGGCCGGGGTGACGGTCGCCGGTGGTCCGCTGTTGCCGGAGGTTATCGGCACCGCCAACGCCAACCGTGAAAAGTTGCTGCGTGGCAATGGCTACACCCAGCTCGATGCCGACGACGACAATAAGGCCGTGGATTTTTTCGACGCCTCCCTGACCGCCAGCTACGAGGTGGATTTCTGGGGTGGCAAAGCCGCCGCCTATGACAGCGCCCGGGAGAGCCTGCGTGCCTCCGAGTTCGATCAAGCGACAGTGAGGCTGACCCTCTTGAGCGCGGTCGCCTCGACCTACCTGCAGGTGCTGGCCTTGCGCGAGCAGGGCAACATCGCCGAGTTGAACCTGAAAAATGCCCTGAACGTCCTGGCACTGGTGCAAACCCGCTATGAAGCGGGTTCCGCCACGGCGCTGGAACTGGCGCAACAAAAAAGCCTGGTGGCAAGCCAGCAACGGCAACTGCCACTGGTTCACCAGCAAGCCGAGGACGCCTTGATCAGCCTGGCCGTGTTGCTGGGGCAACCGGTTCAGAATGTGCGCATCAACGACACAGGCTTCGAGCGGTTGAACTGGCCAACCATCGACGCCGGCCTGCCCAGCGAATTGCTCAGCCGCCGCCCGGACATCGCCACCGCCGAAGCGCAATTGGCCGCCGCCCAGGCCGATGTCACGGTCGCCCGAGCGGCAATGCTGCCGAGCCTGACGCTGAGCGCCACTCTGGGGTCGGGTGCCGATCAGGTCGGTGATGTGCTGCGCAGCCCTTTCTATAACCTCAGTGCCGGGTTGATTACACCAATCTTCAATAACGGTCGTCTGGGTGCCCAACGCGACCAGGCCAGCGCCCGTCAGGAAGAGCTGTTGGAGAACTATCGCGGTGCCATCATCAATGCTTTCGCCGATGTGGAAAAGGCCCTCAATGGCATCCGTGGCATCAACGAACAACGCCAGTGGCAGGAAGAAGAGCGCGAACAGGCCACCACCGCGTTCAACATCGCCCAGAGCCGCTACGACGCAGGCGCCGAGGACCTGCTGACTGTACTGGAAACCCAGCGCACCCTCTATGCGGCACAAGACCTCAGCGTGCAGCTTCGTCTGGCGCGGTTGCAAGCCAGTGTGGCGTTGTACAAAGCCGTGGGTGGAGGCTGGCAGGTCAGCCCCTGACGCTGCCGGCGGCAGGGGCCGCCAGGCAGTGCATCTCAATTCAGCTGGAAATCCGAATTTCAGTCCAAGACGAATTCCGGCACAGGGTTTCAAGTCTGCACGATAAATCAACACTCGGTCGGCCCCAAAGAGGCGGGACGCCTCTGCACAAGAGTCGGCCAAGAATCCAACGTCGTCCAATCAATGCCTTTTTCCAGTTCAAATCGACAGGCAGGCCCGCGCAACGATATCTGCATCTGGATGGCCTGCTCAACGTCGGCAGTATGTCCCCATGGAACCGTGTCCAAGTCCCGTAATAGATCCGCCAATATGTCCTGATCGAGGCGATCGCCGAATCGAGCGACTAAAAAA
The DNA here is from genome assembly GCA_964453495.1 of uncultured Pseudomonas sp. Classification (GTDB taxonomy): domain Bacteria; phylum Pseudomonadota; class Gammaproteobacteria; order Pseudomonadales; family Pseudomonadaceae; genus Aquipseudomonas. Next base: position 6,114 of record CAYVPI010000050.1, read on the forward strand.
TGTTTCGCGCGGCGAAATCGCATTCCGGTGCCGACCAGTTGCGCAGCCAAGAGCGATGCGCCATGGGCCGCTATAGCAATTTCGGGGGCATGCCGCACGATCATCCCCGGCATTCCCGATAGCATTGACCCCGCCGCCGCGACTTGCCGCAAGTCATCCGCCAGGTCCGAGCGTTTGAATAGGCAGGCTGCGATCAGGTCATCGCCGACATTGAAGACGCCCCGCCCGGCGAGTTCCGAAAGCGCCTCCTTTGGCCACTTGGCTGCCAGGAAAAGGCTGGCCTGCCGGAGTGACTCATAGCGATCGGACCACAGTCCATTGTCCTCGGCCTCCTCATTCAGCCAGTGCGCATACCCGTCAATCAAGGCCCGACAATAATCGAATCCCCTGCGCAGACAACGTAACAGCAGACCGCGAACGATTCGGCTGCACGCCATCGCGGCGACCGTCGACGACATTGGCAGGGCGTGCAAGGCGACGTACTGCGCCCTGTCCTCGATCACCGCTCGATACCGTATCAGTGTGGTAAGTATCTCCTTCCATTCCAATCCGTCGAAACGTTCGGCGAAACCGTCCACGGCTTCGTTGGCGACATACGAGAAATCGTAAGAGGCGTCGAATAGCAAGCGCGTGGCGACCACAAAGTGCCAGAGATGCTCGTAATCCCAGGGATCTGATCCTTGCGCGTTGAGGCGGATGAACAGTGTCCAGGTACCCAGCACTTGCTCGCGCCGGACCGTCAGTGCTGGGAACATCCAAATTTGGAATCGATCTAGAAACACCTCAAACGCCAGGATCCGCGCGATTTCGCCCCCGGGGCAATCAGGCGGCTCCGTCCACTCTACCGAGATCTGCCGCGGCGTGAACACGTAGCTCGCCTTGTGCGTTCCCATCGGAATCTGAATCTCGAGCAATTCTCGCTCGAAACGCAGAACCTTCGTCGAGCGACTGCTGAACGTCGAACAGAAGTGTTCTAGCGCTTGTACGCGCCGTGGTAGCCCCAGAGCGTCAAGCCGCAGCCCCGCCAGGGAATATTGATGAAGGAGATTGTGGAGAACGTGCGGATTCTCGTACCGCTGCGGTGTTCCATGGGAAACCACAATGGCGTCAAACTCGAATCGCCAATTGCGGTCCTGTATCTCGAATGACTCGGGCATCTCGTCATCAGTCCATTGACGCAGCCAAATTTGAAAGCGCTGAAGCACTGCGGCATCGCGCTCAGACAGCGATCCGATGTTCAGGAATTCGATCCACCATTGCATCACTATGAGGTAGCGGCGGTAGCTGCCAGCGTCGCCCTCCTCCACTGCGCGCCATAGCAGCCCTTTCAATAAGGCGTCATACGTTTCGACCAGCGATCCTCTGATCTGCTCAGCGACGTTTTCCAGACCGGCTTCGTACAGCGCACCCCGGAGTGTCAAATAAGTATTGTTGAGTTGCAGAGGAAGCCGCGCGGTCGTGCTGCCACCCGACACCATACCTCTAAACGACGCTACTGACTGTCGGAATGCATCCACCGGTTCGAGGACGGCGGGATTATCGAGAGCCTGCCGCGCAAGCAGGATCCCACTTGCGATCGGCAACTCCAAAGAACGGATGGATACCATCGACTCGACAAACAAGCCATCTTCAAGATCGTGTGCCAATGCATCGAGGTAGGAGACGGCGTCGTCCGGCTCATAAACCGGCAGTCGCGCACATTCCGTCCTGACGAAGGCCACGCTTTCAAGAATCAACACGGCGTTGTCGCGCTGAAGCGCCTTCAATTGCACGGCAGCCGAATCGACCAGGCGCCGCAACGTTTGCGATGGTAACCAGGACGTCGCCGCTTCACAGTCGAGCAGTGCCAGGACAATTCGAAGGTCACCACTCGCGACCAACGTGCGTGTCACGGACGACAGCGCGAACAGTGTGCGCAGTTCGCGCTGCAGATCATTCTGTGACACCTGGAACGCACGTTCGTAGTCCCTCGCAAATTCAGTGAGCGCGCAGCACTCGCCGGCATACCCTGGATTCTTTGACCGCCAGAGTGCCGCGAGCAGTGAGGGTGACTCCACTACTCCGTCGTCGCGTTGCATCCACCTCGCCGACATCGGCTGCTCGCTACGTGCGAACAGCCGCTCCTTGACTTCGCGCGCGACCGGCAAACGACGCAGCTGGGAAAGGACTTCGACGCAGTCTCGCGCCAGCTCGCCGCCAGGTGCCAGCACCTCATCGGTGAAAACAAGAGCGCAGTCGTCGGGCAACACCAACTCTCGGCGACGCTCACTCTGAATTGATCGCAGCAGCGTCGAGTCACCGAAAATGCAGGTGCCGCGGTCAAATACAACGCAGTCTGCTCCGGCTGGCATGCGTCGAGTGTCCATCCTGACGCATGTAGTTTTCTGCTGGCGGAACATGATACCCGCGTGTTCCTCCGCACTGCCTTCGTCCACTAATACCACCGCCACGTCGGCCTGCTCGCGCGCGTTGAGCGCAAGATATCGGCGCCAGGCGCTCATGAGATCAGGTGCCACCAATGCGCGGCCCGAGGATTGTGCACCCAGCATCAACAAGCCGGCTTCCACGACATCGTAGCGACCGATCAATGTTTCACGGCATGCATCGGTCAACACATCACGATCGCGAAAGGCATCATCAGAATACGCCGGCCGCGCCTGCAGCAGATGCAACCGCTGCACCGTCGTCACGCGCAGATGGCGTCCGCGCCATAACCTAAGGTCTGAGCAAGCAGGACGCAGCACCAAGGCCGTCGCCAGCGAGCCGGTATTCTGAGCGCTGGCGAAACCGAAACCGATCGTATGCGCGACGTTCATCAGTTGTGGGTTTCGCGGCATGACGGTGGTCACGGACACGAAGCCAAGTGTCGTCTCCAGGCCCCATTCGCAATCGATCGCAATGAAGTCGAACGTCTGCATCAGCTCATTACATACCGCCTCCATGTGATCAAGAACGGCTGTGTCCAGATACGGCGAATGATCGTGACCGACATCGCCACAGACATCGATCTTCAGTAGCTGCTGCACAAAGCATGGAATTGCCTCGACATGATCGTAACGCCCCGAGAGCGCAAGTTGGCGTCGTGCATGCTCGGTCGATCCACTCATGGCCACAGTGGCAATGCACCGTATCAGCGCTTGTGGCTCGGGACATATCAGGCTTTCGTAGCCGCCGGCATTGACGTGATCCGTCAGGTCCTCGTTACCTGCACTACGCACGATCCAGGGCGCTGAACCACAAACGTCCTCCACGCTTCGCGTCAGCAGCGGAAAAGCCTCCTCCAAAGCGGCTGCGTAGATCGATACCGCTTCATCCGCCTGTGCCAGGCCGCCCGCCACTGCGGTTGGCAATGGGGCAATCGGAAAGATAGGCAGGACAAGATTCCCCAGGGATTCGATCTTCCGGATGCGCAGGAGCCGATCCGCCTTGGGTCCGTAGAGTTGTTCTTCGTCTGTAGTCATGGTTTAGCACGCAAGATCCGATGATTGTGGTGGTGCGGCATGCTGCTGGGCCAGCAATAGGCATATATCAACCTCGCTGACTTTCGGCGCAGGCGCGTCTTCAAAGGGCCGCGCATTTTCATTTAGGGTCGCCCAGGTATCCGCCGCTCTGGTGAGCCCACAACCTCGCGTAAAGCCCCCCTTGCGCAAGCAGCGTTGTGTGATCGCCCTCTTCGACAACACGTCCCTCATCAAGCACGATCAAACGGTCCATCGCCGCGATGGTGGACAGCCGGTGTGCGATCGCAATCACAGTCTTGCCCTCCATTAATCGGTAAAGGCTTCGCTGGATTACGGCTTCGACTTCGGAATCAAGTGCACTGGTCGCCTCGTCGAGCAGCAGGATCGGTGCGTCCTTCAGCATCGCGCGCGCAATGGCGATACGCTGACGCTGTCCGCCCGAGAGCTTGACGCCGCGCTCGCCCACATGCACCTCGTAACCGCAGCGCTTGCCCGCATCGCTGAGATTCCGGATAAAAGTGTGTGCCTCTGCGCGCCGGGCCGCCGCCTCGATCTCCACCAACGTCGCATTGGGTCTGCCGTAGGAAATGTTGTCGGCTACTGATCGATGCAGCAGCGAAACATCTTGCGTGACCATGCCGATTTGGCTGCGCAACGAATCCTGCGTAGCGTGTGCGATGTTCTGCCCGTCGATCAGGATGCGACCGCTTTCCAGATCATGAAAGCGCAGCAGCAAGTTCAATAGCGTCGACTTGCCGGCGCCCAAGCGGCCGACCAGACCAATTTTTTCACCAGACCTGACCGTGAGGTCCAGATCGTCGATTACGCGGAGACCGCTTTCGGCGTAGCGGAAGCTCACTCGTTCGAAGCAAACCTCGCCACGGGTTGCTGCGAGATCGACAGCGTCAGGCGCATCGAGAACGGTAGGTCGGATCGACAGCGTCTTCATGCCGTCCTGCACTATGCCGACATTCACAAATAGACTGGTCATCTCCCACATGAGCCATTGCGAAATGCCCTGCAGCCGCAACGCCATAGCGGTGCCGGCGGCAACGGCGCCCACTCCCACTGCACCTTGAGACCACAGCCACAACGCAGTACCCGTCGTGCCAATCGTGAGCCCAATGCTCAAGAGATGGTTGACGATCTCAAAGGCGCTCACTAGCCGCATCTCGCCGTAACCGGTGCGCATGAATTCGCGCATGGCCTCGCGCGCGAACCCTGCCTCGCGCTGCGAATGCGAGAACAGTTTGACGGTGGCGATGTTGGTATAGGCGTCGGTCACACGTCCAGTCAACAGCGCACGCGCGTCAGCCTGCGCCTTGCCGAACTTGCCAAGGCGAGGCACAAAATAAAACAACGCGGTGACGTAGAGGACGAACCAGCCTACAAAGGGCCATACCAATTGCGTATCAAGTACGCCAACCAGGATGATCATGGACGTCACGTAGATACTCATAGCGACCATGACGTCGGCCAGCACGAAAATGGTTTCGCGCACTGCAAGTGAGGTTTGCATCACCTTGGCCGTGATGCGACCCGCGAACTCGTCCTGATAGAAGGCCATGCTTTGTCCTAGCATCAGCCTGTGGAAGTTCCACCGCAGCCGCATGGGCAAGTTCACGGTGAGTGTCTGATGCTTTACGACGGTCTGCAGGGCCACTACTGCGATGCTGGCCACCATCACGGCGACCAGCCATAGTAGTATCTCGCCGCGCTCCGCCCACAGGCGCGACGGCACTTGGACGCTGAGCCAGTCGACGATGTGTCCGAGCATGGCTATTAGCATCACATCTAACGCCGACATTATCATTGTGAGTACCGCCATGGCTGCGATCTTGCCACGTACGCCCTGCGTGCAAGCCCAAAGAAAGGCGAAGAATCCCCGGGGCGGCGGCGATGGCTCGGAGGCAGGGAACGGGTAGAGCAGTTTTTCAAAGAAGCCGAGCAAAATGTAGCCTCACTGACAGTACACGACTGATGTAACCGCCCAACCAGATGTCGGGCAATGCTTCGACGTACCAAGACAATGCGATAAATACGCCGTTTGCGCGTCCGCTTAAGCTCGCTGGTTGTCGATCAACCTGGCTAACTTTTCGAAGGCGGCGGCCACACGCTCCATTGCGCTCGTATCGGCCAACAGCATGCGGTGAGGCAAAGCGATGCAGGACCTGGAAAACTCTTGCGCTCCGGGCAATTGATAACGGGATGGATCAATCGCATCGGTAAATACCTTGCCCAACTCGAACCGGTTTCGCGAGAACGGCTTGTAGAGAGGATTCTGGTTAAGCGCGCTGTACATCGTCTTGCAGGGCAACTGGATTTCCGCAGACAGCGCCGCAGCGAACCATTCAGCGCCCTGCGTCTCCACAATCGACTGCGGCAACCGCACCACCTAGGTGTAGTGCGCCCTCTCTGTGGTGCGAGAGGAGGTAGCCTGTGGCAAGAAACCAAGAGGAACCAGAAAGCTATCCAGAGCGGCGGCATTACGACGCCGATGTGCCAGCTGCTCGTCCAACACCTCTAGTTGCGCCACCAAGATGGCGGCATGAAATTCCGAGAGACAATGGTTGTTACCCATGATCTCCGCAGTCTCAACCAGCGCCATCTCGTCTATTACAGGCGGCTGCGCGGAGAGCGTTCGGCCGTCGGCCCGCAGATGCGCCAGGCGGCGTGCGAGGCTCGCGTTGTTGGTAATCACCGCCCCACCTTCGCCGCTCGTCAGCAGCTTGCTATGCTGCATCGAAAAGGTACCTGCCGCGCCGAAGCAACCAACATGCCGACCGGCGTAGCGGGCGCCATGTGCCTGGGCGCAATCTTCGATTAATGGAATGGAGTGCGCTTGAGCGATCGCCACCAAGCGATCCATGTCGGCGACCGCCGATCCAAGGTGGACCACAGTGATGGCTCGGGTACGCGACGTGATTGCGCGTTCAAGTGCCACTGGATCAAGGCAACCGGTCTCGGACTCCACGTCGGTCAGGACGGGAATAGCATTGATCCCGAGTACCGCGGACGCTGATGCGACCCAGCTCACGCCCGGCACGATCACCTCGTCGTACGCCCCGACCTCGCAGGCCTCCAAGGCCATGCTCAAGCTGGCGGTGCCCGTCGAGGACGGCACGCAATACCCGGCGCCAGTGTAAACGGCAAATGCCTGTGCGAAGCGCTCTTCCCAAGACGGCCGCCCACGGTATTGACCACTGATGGACCATCGGTGGCTACCCAGCACGACATCAACATTACGTCGAGTGTTGTCAGTGCTCTGGGGCCAATTGGGCCAATTCCCGTCGTGGACCGTAGCCCCTCCTTAAATTGCTAGTTTTTCCAACATGGATGCCTCCGTCAATCAGGGTTAATTCGGTCCGCCCATGACAGCCACGGGATCAGGCCAGCGGTTGTTTCGGATCACTTCTTTCGCTTAAACGGATTCAACTCGTGCGGCGCCACAGGCGCTCCGCATATCGTGCGGTGCCGGTCCCGACACGGCCGGCATGTAGCAACATCTCAGCGATGGTGTATGGAGTAGGCAACATCATCCGCGTGCGGTGAAAGCAGCAGGATTCGCTGGCCCATCATTGACTCCAGGGATGGCGGGATCATCGCTCCTCCTTGATCCAACGAATCGCTTCCTCGACAGGACCGACATCGTTGGCTCCGTCTATCATGCGAAAGGCAGCCTGGAAGCGCCGCTGCCGGCTGATCGACGCGGGGTCGCCTCGTCCGAACCATAGCGAAGTGACAGTGAGCCCTTTCTCGAAACGTTCGAGTAATTCGTCAAGCACGTCGCCGGTCGCGAGCGAGACAGCTTGATTGTCACCTTCGTACAGAAGTAGGCCCGCCATGGCGCAATTCGCGTACAGGGCCTGATCCAAAGCCTCGGTGGCACTCACGATTTGCAGCAATGGACCATCGCCGTATATCTCTATCGGCAATTCCCTGCGTTGCACGATGTTACGCATTTCGGCAGCTAGGGTCGCTCCGCACTGGACCAATCGCTGGTAACCGTCGTGGCTGTCCATGTAGTCCAGTGTGGCCAACGCCGCCACTATCGGGATCGTGTCAAAATAGGCGGTATAGGTAAATTCCTTCGCCGCGGCCATTACATCTGAACGGCCTACCAGGCACGATATTCGATGGCCATTCGCCAATCCTTTAGCGAAGGTGTACAGATCTGCGTGGAAGCCGACCGTCCTTGGAAATTGGGAGGCGGGTACCGAGCGGTAGCCTTGCTTGACGTCATCGCAGCACAGCAGCACCCCCTCACGCACAGCGATCTGCGCCAGTCGACGAAGTGTGTCCGGTTGCAGGTGGACGTAGTCGGGAGACAAAATCACCAAGGCTATTTGTCCGCGATGCCGCTTGAGCACCTCTTCCAGCAGTTCCGGCACGAAGTAGAAGTCAATGACTCCACTCGCATTGGCTTCCAGCAGGTAATCGCTGCTGGCCCAGTAGTCGCCCCAGCCGTGATAACCCGCACTCGCGATGACGTGCCGGCCCGTGAATTGCCGCGCGACCTGAACGGCAGCCCGACAGGCTTCCGTTCCCGTGCTGAACAGGGCAAGCCGTGCTTCGTCCATTCCGACGTCGTCGATAATCCGGTTTGTGAGCTCCTCATGCAGGTTGCTCCAGCAGGTTCCCGATGCCAGCCCGCGGTATAAATGGCGCGTAATCGCCGAATTGACTGCGGGATGGTGGTGCCCGAGCGTGACGCTGCCTTTGCCATTCATCAGATCGATATACTGCTTACCGTCCGAGAGCGTAACCGTGGCGCCACTGGAACTGACGGCGCGCAGCCTAGGCTGAGCGGTGTAGATGTCGGTAACGATATGGTGAGGTCTGTCCATGTCACCTCCATGAAGGTGTGTCGATCTCGGCCAACTCGGAAGTTGTCCTGATCAATTGATGAAAATCTTCGCAGAGGGTGATGCGACCACTGTCGCTGGTTATTCTCACGCTGCGCAGCCTGGATTCGGCGATCATCAGCGCAGCTAGTGACAAGCCCTCCCGGACGCTCGACCAAGCGAGACCGCACAATGATGTGAGCTGCCCAGCGTCTTCGATCGCCAAGCGATTTTCGAGAATGAAAGCTGCCACCTCCAGCTCGGGAAAGCTGATATCGCCCCAGTTCGCTTCCAATTGAAAACGATGAAGCCTTCCGTGTCGGTCAACCTGCCAATGCCAACCACCGCAGGCATAGCGCAGTGACGAACGGAACGCCCTGCCCGCCCGCCCCGGCCACGGGACTGGCTCCGCTAGAAACGCGCGCAGTGGCTCAGATATCTCCTGCAGCGGATCGCAATCGCAGCACACCCGCATGGTATCTGCCATTGCCGACCAGCGCGGATCAAGTGCCATTACCACGGGGCTGTGATAACTATGCGCAATGGTTTGCCATGCAGGGACGTCCAGCCATGTCGCCGCTTGATGCAGTAAGTCGGCTCGCCTCGGCTGGTTCGAGGCATGAAACTGCTCCTGGAAGGTTCGCGTAGCCCCGACGTCGACCGTAATTGCATAACCGTCAACTAACCAGGCGGTACCCGTAGATCTCATCTCTCGCACGCGCTCGAACTCCGCACGACCGAACACACCTTCACCAATAAAGCGCAGATGTAATAGTGCATCACCATCCGGCCCAAGAATTTCGATCGGCGTTTTGCGTGGGTTTACCAAAGGCCGATGCCCGGTCAAGACCTGCGGGTCGTTCCACGGAAGCCAGGCCCGACTGAACCCGTAACGCACCTCACCTTGTGGGCACCGGAAGTGCAGTCGCGCCTGGGTCGGGAGTGAAGGTATGCCTGCTGTATCCCGCAGTCGTGCGATAAATTCAGGTTGTTCACCAGGTAGCAAGCATTCCCAAAGCCGTGGTGCACGTGAGTTGCGCATCATGTGCGCCGGTGGGTGTGTCGGCTTCGGATGACCCGCGGGACCACGCCAAAGCTTTCCGACGCTCGAGAACCATAGATCGACACCGGGCTCGCGCAACCGTGCCGCTAGGCGTTCCATGGTGGCCCCGGTATCCGGACGATCGTCCACCACCACGATCACAGGGGAGATTCGGTGCTCCAACCAGGCCCGAGCTGTTTCCAAGCCATCAGACGTTGCGCTTCCTTCTTGCGGTCGCACCGTACACCAGTGCACATCGGCAACGCCCAATCCTGTCAGCACTGCGTTCCATAGCGGAGCAAGATATGCTCCACCGGTGCGGATCCCGACAATCAGGAAGGCCCGATCAAGGTGCACCTGCGCGGTCAGTCGATCAGCGTCGCCAGCAATCAATGCCAGATCAGCAATGTCGTAGCCGCAACACTCCGGCATCGGCAGGTGGAGCACCTTTGCGAGGGAATCGGGCGATGAATTTACATGGAGGCCGACACTCACAGAGGCGAGCTGATCGATGCTTTCGGATGCGGCCACAATCCGCCCCAGCATCACTTGTGCAGCGCAATCGGCTTCGAGTTCGGCGTGCCGAAGCTGCTCTTCGAGTCCTTCCGTCGTTGTATCGTCGAGCACGCCGTTCAGTTTTGCCACAGCAAGCAAGTCGGCCCAGAATTGCACGCTGGCGCAGGTCACCAGATATCGATCCAGGGTTCCTGGGGCGGCTGCGGCACGTAGGTGACTCAGTACTCGCCCAATATCGATGCGCATCAGTCCAATAGGTACCGCGTGGGCAGACTGGTCAACAAGAGTATCGTTCATAGTCATCGTACGTATCGAGATCCATAGGCGCGTCGATCGAGAAACCTCGACATAGTTAAACATCGGTTGGCCCGCCATAGGCCAGGGCATAAAAAGCGCACTTGTCATTGAGGACTTTCCTCGACGGCAACATCCTTGATCCCTATTAAGCAATCCTCAATGCAAGACTGAACTAGCGAAGCGTCGACCAGTATCAAGGGTTTGCCGACCGGTCCGCACGGAACCCCCAAACTATCAAGAAGGATCATGGCAACCTGGTCAGGACGAGCGCAGACATAACCTCGCTTGTTGTCCGTGCGCAGCAGCTACATTACTGCGGTAACAGTAACTCCAGCCGGCAACTTAACTGTCAGTCCATTACGTCTAAGCAGCCGATGATGAAGTCTCTGATCTGCCTCACTCAGCTGCCCTATGCGTCTGGCAACTTCCGCCGCCACGATCATTCCGAGGCCGACAGCTTCACCATGCGGTACACGACCCTCCGCTGCCAGTTCGATTGCGTGGCCGACCGTATGGCCATACTCGAATATCAGGGCTTCTTTGCGTTCGCATTTATCGGCACTCATCACCTTTTGCTTTGCAAGCAAACCTGCCTCGACAATGACCATGAGTTCCGTATCGGAATAATTTGCGTCCGACTTCAACCCACTTTCGAGCAGCGGAATGTTTTCGGTGGCCACGGTCAATGCGTTCTTGATGATCTCGTACATACCGGACCGAATTTGCGCCGCCGGCAATGTTCGCAGGAAGTTGAGATCAATCAGAACAGCTGTGGGCTTGTGAAAACAACCCATCAGATTTTTGCCTACAGAAAGATTCACTGCCTGTTTGAGTGAGGCAACTGAATCCGCCGCCGCAATCAACGTCGTAGGCACATGTACAAGACGAATGCCGCGAAACAATAATGCTGCTGTTAATCCTGCGAGATTCCCTACTACGCCGCCACCCACGGCGACAATCACACTACCCCGGTCGATGCCAGCTTCTACCATTTGTTGTGCAAGATGCTCGACAGTCTCCAAGGATTTGAACGATTCGCCGTTGCCGACAACCCATAGGTTGGCAGGAGCTTGAGTCGAAAGCTGCTCGTACAATACGCGCGTATGCAATTGACTGACTGTTCTATCGCTTATCAAGTGATAGCTTGAGGCCCTCATCTCACACAAATTAGAAATGATTTCATCCAGGCATCGAACACCAATCAAAACCGGATAGTATTCATCTTCGAACTGCAGTTGCAAGTTACGCATAAGGGCCTCTCAAGGTATGCATTAGCGTTGCTAGCAAGATGACGCTTATCGATACTCCCCCATTCAACACGGCTACGGGATACTGTGCTCTCCCTTGTGCGTCGTACCGAAACAGGGCGTGAGCACTGCGAATATAGATGCGACCAAGGCTGCCGCTCCGTCAACAATTTTTTTATGCAATATGCAATATCTGAATAGCACTACAGAGTCCTAGGAAGCGTACTACACCCAACTCTTACATAAATAAATTTTGAAATTTTTAATTTTCAGAGCTCAGTTTCTCTGCTACGGTAATTCAACTTGAGCGAACTGACGCAGCTCTTATCAATGGCAATTGATTGTTCATCAGCAATCAGCCAAGTGCAATACTTGCCAGGACCGTACTACTCCCATGGGTGGGCAACTACGCGACTACGGTAGATTTGATGTAAAGCGCGGATTATTTACTCAATAGAAAAACGAGATAACTTCATTGCACGCCTCCGTGTAACCACGTCAGAGGATGACATATGACAATGACTTCTTCCTTAGAGCAGCATGTCGAAGACCGCCCGCTCGGTAAGTCCCATGTGCATGGGCTGCGCTCAAACACCCTGTTGGATGATCCTTTCGACGTGGTCATCATTGGTAGTGGAGCAGCTGGTGCGGTTGCTGCAGACACCTTTGTTCGAGCCGGGCTCCGCACCCTCTTGGTGGAGGAAGGAGCGAGACTCAAGACCAGTGCAATAAATTCTGATGTTGACGCACAGGCCGAGCACGCATTGGCTGGCAACGCCGCGCAAGGATGGAGTTCGCAGGGATGGCCGTGGAGCACACGCAATCTGGGTGGCGGCACGGTGTTCTACGGCGGAGCCTCGTTTAGGTATACCGAATTCGATTTCGACCCCAGCGAGCGCATTCGTGTCGAGGGATTACCGGTTAAATGGCCAATCGGCGCTTCCGATCTCGTTCCTTTTTACAACGAGATAGAGTCGATTCTTTCCATCGACCAGGCTGGGTTCGAGTGCAGTCGAAGACAGGCACCTAATACCTTGAGCCTGCCCGCGGAGCATCTTTGGGAAGGGGCGCTCCGACTCGGTCTGTCCCCCCGCCCAACTCCTGTAGCGATAGATCGCAGCCGGTGCGACCACTGCTCCTTATGTATCACGGTACAGTGCACACGCGGCGCCAAGCGCGATGTGGTCAACGCCCTGCTCCGCCCCTTGACCGATATGCCCGACCTGCTGCTGCTGACCGGCGTGAAGGCCATGGCATTCCGAGAAGATGGGCGCTACGCGCATCGTACCTGGCAGCCACCGAGCGGGACGCAGTGTCGAGTTTGAGATTGAGGCCAGCTTTCCTGCAGAGATGGAAAAGGGATCGGTGCTCGTTTACGACGGAAAGGTTTACCACGGCGGCGGAGCCAATCACTCCGACCGAGTACGATCAGCCATCAACCTGACTTATGCGCTCGGCTGGCTTCGGCAAGAGGAGAACCAGTTTCTGTCCTGTCCGCTGGAAATTGCCCGTACGCTGCCGGACGATTTGCTGCGTCTTATGGGCTATCAGTGCGGAGCGTTCGGCCTGGGCTACATCTACGGGTTCGAGGATCCGATGATTGTGTTGGGGCGCAGGCAACCTGGCAAACTCGTGGGCGCGGAGTTGATGTTGAAGGCTGAGCAGAATGAAGATCGCAGGTCTTTCCTGCGGGAAGCAAAATTCCATTGAGGAGTGATTGGGAAGCAAGCATGGACGTGCTTGGTTGGGCCTATTCGATTGAAAGCCATGTATCGAACCCAATGGTGGGAATTGCGATCAAATTTTCAGGTGCCAAAGGCTGTCCGCACGCAAAGCGGGCACAAAACTTCAAGGTCGTTCGACGTTTTTGTTCTTTGCCTCAAAAAAAAGCCCGCCTGGTCATCCAAGGCGGGCTTTTCGATGTAGCTGTCTACCTATGCAATCAAAACGCCCACTTGGCATTGACCGTCGCATTGCGCGGCTCACCGTACGAACCGGAGTTGAAGGTGCCCATGCCGTCGTAGTACTTCTCGTCGAACACGTTGTTCACGTTCACGCCGAAGCTCAGGTGCTCGTCAACCTTATAGTTGGCCAGCAGGCCGACCACGGCGTAGTCATCCTGAACAGCCTTATGGATGCCGTCATCAAACTCGCCACTGGCGTAGATCTCACTTTGCCAGATCACGTTACCGCCGATAGTCAGCTTGTTCCACGCACCCGGCAGGCGGTAGCTGGTACCGAGCTTGAACAGATTCATCGGCTGGTTGGTTTCTACGCGGTTGCCATCCTTATCATGGGATTCGCGGTAGGTGTAACCGCCGAACACGTTCCAGCCAGTGGCCACTTCACCGGAAATTTCGGTCTCGAAGCCGCGGGTGCTGGTGCCGCTGATGGCACGGTAGACCTCACGGCCGGTCTCTGGATCTTCGCCGACGAATTGCGGGGTGTTTTCCTGCTCGACGTCAAACACGGCAACGCTGGCGTTCAATGCGCCATCGAACCATGCGCCCTTCAGGCCGATTTCGTAGTTGTCGCCTTCAAGCGGATCCAGCGATTGGTTGTTGGCATCCTTGAAGAAGGTCTGCGGCAGGAAGATATCCGTGTAGCTGGCGTAGACCGAGTACGTATCGTTGAGGTCATAGACGATACCGGCGTACGGCGTGACCACCCCACTCTTCTTGGTACGATCCTGGCCGATTTCCTCACCGGTGAAATCATCCTTGCTGTCATCTTCCTGGTTCCACCAGCTAACGCGGGTGCCGAGAATGATCGACAACGGATCGTACGGTTTGAAGCGCACGGCGGTGTAGACACCGGACTGACGCAGGCGGGTCAGGTTTTCCTCGAGCTTCTCCAGGTGCGGCTTGTCAATCTGCCGACCGTCCCATTCGAAGATGTTCGGCACTTGCGGATTCGCACGGTCGTAGGTCGGGTAATTCAGGTGGGTGTAGCTGGTGTTGCCGCCCACTACCAACTCATGCTGGCGCCCGCCCAGCGTGAAGGGACCCGACGCGTAGATGTCGAGGGTGTCCTGGGTCTGGAAGCTGTCCAGGCGGTTGACGAACATAAAAGTGCCCGAGCCGTCTACCGGGTCCGGACGGCCACCACTGGCCGAACCGATGGTGCCATGGCGGTAGGAGTACTGGTGGCTGTAGGAGGCCTTCAGGGTCCAGTCGTACGCCAGCCTCTGCTCCAACATTGTGGTCAGGTTGTAGTGCGACTGGGTCAGCGAACTCCAGCGCGTGGCCGGGTTGAAGGAGCGCGAGAAATCGGTTTGCGAGCCGTCGTTGTAGAACAGCGGGATGTGACCGAAGCTCACACCTTCAGAGTCGTTGTTCTGGTAGTCCAGGCTCATGCGCAGCAAGGTGCTGTCGGTCAGGTCGAAGTCCAGGGCACCGTACAGAACGCTTTTTTCTGGCTTGTACCAGTCGGCGAACGAGTTGGCTTTCTGGTAGGCACCCACCAGGCGACCACGGACGTTGCCGCTTTCGGTCAGTGAACCGGACACGTCGGCTTCGGTACGGTAGGTATCCCAGCTGCCGGCTTCGCCGGAAATGTAGCTCTGGAATTCCTTGGTCGGGCGCTTGCGCACCAGGTTGATGGTGGCCGACGGCGTGCCCGCGCCGCTCATCAGGCCGGTCGCACCACGCACCACTTCGACGTGGTCGTAGATCGCCATGTCCAGCAGCGTGGTGGTGAATTGCTGCGATCCATTGGCCACCTGGGAAGGAATGCCGTCGTACATGAAGTTCTGGATTTCGAAACCACGCGAGTAAAACGTGTATCGCTCACTGTCGCGATGGTTGCTGCTGATACCCGGGGTCATCATGAGCACATCATTGATGTCGGTCAGGTTCTGGTCTTCCATCAACTGGCGCGTGACCACGCTCACCGACTGCGGCGTTTCACGCAGCGACAGCGGCAGTTTGGTCGCGGTCGCCGTGGCGCCAGTGGTGTAGGAGCCGGTATTCTCGGTGGTCTCACCCAAGGCATCGCTGTTGATGTTTGTGGCATCGAGCGCTACAGCGGCAGGCTTCTCAGAGGGATTTGCCGTTTCACCCTGGGCAAATGCCAGGCCAGGTACCAGCGCCGCACCCAGCGCAATCGAGCGAATCGCCCGCGGCAAGGCCTGCAATGCAAAAGCCCTCGGAGTGGAAAAGCATAGGTGGGACATCGACTTTCTTCCTAATGGTTGGCAAGGGTTGGCGGCATCTTTTCGCGCCTCTGGTTAGTGAGACGAATCACAAATAAAAACCATAAGCATTTGTGTTAAAAAATTTTCAAAACCACTGTCGATGGGCGTTATCTCAGCTACGGCAAAGCCAGCAATCAGCTCCAGGGCGTTGCATTGACCAGGTTGCGGGCATACCAGGGCCGGCGTGGCACACGCTTGAACAAGTCGGCAACCGACTTGTCTTCGCCGAAGGTGATACGCAATGCCAGCTTCATGACCTCCGGGTCCATTTCCACGGATTTGCCGGGCAGCAGCCCCGGCGTGTTGTCACAACCGTGAGTCGTGGGCCCCAACCAAGGGTCGGCCACCTCGACCCAGCGTCCCGGCGCGAACCAGGGCACGTCATTGAGTACCTGCCGCTTGAGTTCACCGGGGTGGAAGCGTTCATGTGCGCGGTACCAGTCCTCCAGGCGATCGTCGATCCAGCCATGGAAGTGCCAGAACACTGGGTTGACGTGGGAGGAAAATGGATCGCCGAGAAAGTCGTTCTCCTGGTCGAACCAGCGCGCAGCAAAATCCCCCGGGTCGCGGGCCATGGGCACCGCGCCGCCATTGGAAGGGTCGCGCGGTACTGAGGCCCAGCGCATGTGCAGCCAATCGTGCAGGCCCAGCTCGATCTCCGAGCCGAACTGGCCGAGGGTCAGGCGTGACAGGTAGCGTGGGTCGCGGTAGCGCGATTCCCACACCTGGAAATTGCTGTGGTAGGCCTCCGCCCCCTTGATATCGCTGACCCACTGGCTGTACTCGTCATCGTCCTCAGCCAGCCAGGTCGGCGGAATCGAGTAGCCGTCGTGGTTATCGAAATACCGGGCGAAACCCTGGCGATCGCGCTCAAGCTCCGGTTGCGGCATCGGGAAGCGTTGCCAGGACGGCAGGTCCTGCAGCCCGCGCGCGGCCTTGAGCATGTTGCGGTGCATGAAGAAAAAATCCACGCCCGAACCGTTGCGGTCCTTGCGCGACCCGCGGGCATCTCGCTCTTGCTCCCGAGGACCGGGCTGCCAGCCGAGCCCACGCAGGGCGTTCTGTTTTTCGCTGGCTAGCTTGTGCCACTTGTCCCGCGAGGCATGCCACAGCTGATGGAACAGCCGATGTTCGGGGGCGTTGACCCAGGCCATCAGCGGTGGGTTCAAGCCGATACGTTCACGGGCTTCGGGGAACAGCCGCTTGAGCGCGATAAAGCGGTTGTCACTGAGCAGCATGCCGGTCGGCCGGTCCAGGCGTTGGACCCAGCCACTGAGGGTGGCACTGCCGGCATTGCCGAACTCAGCCCAGACTTCGTCCAGGGTCAGATTCAATTCATAGGCAGGTGCACCTCCCGGAGCGTCGGCAGCGATCACGCGCCAATGCATCTGCGCCGAACCCGGCTGGGCCAGATCACCGATCACCGCGTAACGCGGCGGCTCATCGCCACGTAGCCGCTGCCCGCTGTCGAGGTAGCCGCGCACACCACGCCCGCGCTGGGCGATGTCGAGAAACAGCTCCAGCCCCACCGATGGCACACCTTCAAGACCACCATCGGTCCCCTCGAAACGAACATCCCAGATCCCGCGCAAGGTGTCCGCCACGCGCCGCCCGGCGGTGTCCGGCAGTTCCACCGAGGCTTCTTCGGGGGTCACCGGCTCGGTGCTGCGGGTCAATTCACGGTGTGCGAAATAGGCCGCCGGCACTGCAGCGCTCGTGAGCGCCAGACCGGCTATGAACCCTCGTCGAGAAATCGTCATTGCTCTACCTGTGTCAGCCATGGGAGCAGGCTTATCCCAGCTAGAACGTTCGCTGCGGCGGCAAATTTACCGTTGGCCGGTCGCAGGCTTTAGTCACGGGTTAGCGCCACCCGGTTAAATTTGCCCCCTGCCCGCTCGTTCCTCCCAGATAGCAAAGGCCCTTGGCGGCCCCACTTGAACGGCGAACTCACTAAAGATGGCAATGATCAATCTGCGCTCGAAAAAAGCTCTGTGCATCGGCCTGCCGCTGGCCCTGGCCATTGGCGCCAGTGCCGCCTTCCTGACCTGGGACCTGGTGTTCAACGACAACCCCGGTTACCCGCACAGCGTCATGCAACAGGCTGACGACATGCAGGACAGGATCATTTCCTTCGATAGCCATATCACCTTGCCACTGGATTTCGGCACGGCCGGTAACGAAGCCGACAAGGACGGCGAAGGCCAGTTCGACCTGGTCAAGACCGGCCGTGGCCGGCTTTCCGCCGCAGCGCTGACGGTGTTCGGCTGGCCGGAAATCTGGAACGGCCCGAACGCACCGCACAAACCCACTGCCGGCTTCGTCGAAGAAGCGCGCAACCAGCAAGAAGTGCGCTACAAAATCATTTCCGGGCTGGTGCGCGACTTTCCCAACCAGGTGGCGATTGCCTACACCCCCGATGATATGCGCCGCTTGCACGGCGAAGGCAAGTTCGCTATTTTCATCAGCATGCTCAACGCCTACCCCCTGGGCAACGACCTGAACCTGCTCGACACCTGGACCGCACGCGGAATGCGTATGTTCGGTTTCAGCTACATCGGCAACAACGCCTGGGCCGATTCATCCCGCCCGCTACCGTTCTTCAACGATACGCCCGACGCCCTCGACGGCCTTTCCGAGATCGGCAAGCAGGCCGTGCATCGCCTTAACGACCTGGGTGTGATCATCGATGTCTCGCAGATGTCGGCCAAGGCCCTCGAACAGGTCGCCCAGCTCAGCCGCACGCCGCTGGTGGCGTCCCATTCGGCACCACGAGCCATGGTCGACATCCCGCGCAACCTCAGCGACAAGGACTTGCAGCTGATCAAGAACAGTGGCGGTGTGGTGCAGATCGTCGGCTTCAGCGCCTACCTCAAGCCCCTGAGCCAGAAGACCCAGAACAAGCTCAATGACCTGCGGGCGCGCTTCGACCTGCCGCCCCTGCCTAACCTGGCCATGGCCCTGATGCCTGGCGACCCGATCATCGCCGCGTGGCCGGAGCAAAAATTCGGTGAATACGCCGGTGAGCTCTACGCCATTCTCGAGGAAGAGCCCAAGGCTACCCTCAAGGACCTGGGTGACGCCATCGACTACACGGTGCGCAAGATCGGCATCGATCACGTGGGCATCAGTTCGGACTTCAACGAAGGCGGCGGGCTCAAGGGCTGGAAGGATGTCAGCGAGGCGCGCAACGTCACCGCCGAGCTGATCCAGCGCGGCTATTCCCAAGCCGATATCGCCAAGCTTTGGGGTGGCAACTTCTTGCGGGTCTGGGACCAGGTGCAACAGGCCGCCAAACCGGTCGCAAGCCGCTAACCATTATTTTTTCTTCGGATGAACGCTCACATGACTGACCGCAGAACCTTTCTCAAGCAGGCCGGCCTGCTGGCGGCCGCCCTGCCCCTGAGCGCCGGCCTTGATGCATCGCCACTGGCTGCGGCGCCCGGTGCAAGCCCGGCCGTGCCCGCCTCTGGTGACAAGTTCGTACAGCTGCGCCAACAGTTTTTGCTCGACCCCGATTACATCCATTTCTCCAACTTCCTGATCACCCCCCACCCGGCGTCGGTGCGTGAAGCCATCACCCGATACCGCGCCCGGCTCGACAGCAACCCGGGGCTGGCGATGGACTGGGACCGGGAAGAAGCGTGGAAGTATGAATCCGAAGTACGCAACCAGGCCGGGCGTTACCTGCAGGCCAAACCCGAGCAGATTGCCCTCACCGGCAGCACCACCCAGGGCCTGGAGCTGGTCTACGGTGGCGTTCATGTGCGCCCGGACCAGGAAATCCTCACCACCGAGCACGAGCATTTTTCCGCCAGCACCATCCTCCAATACCGCACGCTCAAGCAAGGTACTCAGGTGCGCAAGATTCGTCTGTTCGAGACCCCGCAAAACGTTTCGGTGGACCAAGTGGTCGGCAACATCGCCCGCAATATCCGCCCCAACACCCGCGTGCTTGGCATGACCTGGGTGCAGTCGGGCAGCGGCGTAAAACTGCCGGTGGCAGAAATCGGCAAGCTGGTAGCCGAGCACAACCGCAATCGCGAGGACAAGGACCGCATCCTCTACGTCATCGACGGCGTTCACGGTTTTGGCGTGGAAGACTTCAACTTCGCCGACTTCAACTGCGACTACTTCATCGCCGGCACCCACAAATGGCTGTTCGGCCCGCGCGGCACCGGCATCGTCTGCGCACGCTCGGAGCAGGTGAAGGACATCACCCCGAGCATGCCAACCTTTTCTGAAGACACCAACTTCGCCACCGCCATGTCGCCGGGCGGCTATCACGCCTTCGAACACCGCTGGGCCTTGAACGAAGCTTTCAAGTTGCACTTGCAACTGGGCAAGGCCGATGTGCAGACACGTATCCATGAACTCAACAGCTATTTCAAGGCGCGCCTTCAGGAGCAGCGCCACGTCGAGTTGGTGACACCGTTGAGCCCGGAGTTTTCTGCGGGGTTCACCTTCTTCCGGGTCAAGGACCGTGACAGTGACGAAGTTGCCGCCGCGATGATGAAGAACAAGGTGCTGATCGATGCCGTGGACCGCGACGTTGGCCCGGTGATCCGTACCGCGCCCGGCTTGCTGAATACTGAAGACGAGGTCGACCGCTTCATGGCCTTGCTCAAAAAAGCTGTCTGATACTGCTTCTCTACTGTGGAGGGAACCATGAAATACCCGCGTATTGGTTTTACTGCCCTGGCGTTGGGACTGCTGATCAACGCTCTGCCGGGTGTGGCGAACGCCAGTGCAAAAACGCCCGGCACCGTGTTCAAGGACTGCAATGACTGCCCGGAAATGGTGGTGCTGCCCGCCGGCAGCTTCACCATGGGCACTCCCGAGGATGAAGTCGGCCGTCAGCCCGATGAAGGCCCGATGCACCAGGTCACCTTCCACAACCCCTTTGCCATCAGTCGGCACTTCGTGCTGGTCAAGCAATGGAATGCCTTCCTCAAAGACACCGGCTACCAGATGCCCGACGGCGACACGCGCCCGGGGCGTGAATGCAAGGCCGGCAAGCCGCGCTATCCGCAAGGCCCGACCCAGCCTGCGGTGTGCATGGATTTGCCCGAAGCCCAGGCCTACATCGCCTGGTTGTCGAAGAAAACCGGCAAGGTGTACCGGTTGGTCAGCGAATCGGTGCGTGAATACGCCGCCCGCGCCGGCAGCACTGGCCCTTTCCCCTTTCCGTTCGATGAGGGCAAGCCTTACAGCATTGCCAAGCATGCCAACACTTATGGCGCCGAGGACGGTTACAACTACACCTCGCCCGCCGGCGCCTTCGCGCCCAATGCCTTTGGCGTCTATGACATGCACGGCAATGTCGCCGAATTTGTCGCCGACTGCGCCCATGACAATTACAAGGGCGCGCCCACCGACGGCAGCGCCTGGACCGAGCCCAACTGCGAATTGATGCGCATGCGCGGCAACGACTACACCGAAGCCCCGATCTGGTCGCGCTCGGGCAACCGCAACACCATCTTCGCCACCGACCGGGGGGATTGGCTGGGATTTCGGGTGGTGCGCGACCTCTAGTGGCCTGTACGGTTAATTCGAGTAAACGAATTGACCACACAGGCCACTAGCGCTGCGCAGCCTTTGTAGGAGCGGCCCTGGCCGCGAAGGACCGCACAGCGGTCCCTGCAATAGCCGGCCCCAATCGCCAGGCGACAGATCGGGAACCGGGGCTGCTCTGCAGCCCTTCGCGACCAGGGTCGCTCCCACAATATGAATCTAAAGATCAGTGAGCCAATCACTGGTCTGAGCCGGACAAAACCTAAATCTCTCGCCCCTCGACTCGTTCCCTTTAGCAACGTCCCGCTCCGAACCACCGGAGCGGGCTTGCAATCGCCACTCGCCATCAGCACGTCGCCCGCTACTCCAGGCCGCGACGGAGGTAGTTTCATGACCGCAAAACCGCGTAGCGCCCTTCGCGAAATCCTCAGCTTGCTCAAGCCCTATCGCTACATCGTCAGCGCGTCCATTGTGTTCGGTATTGTCGGTGGCCTGAGCGTCACCGCGCTGCTGGCCACGGTCAACCGTGGGCTGCACAGCGAAAGTGGCATGAGCAGTGCCGTGGTCCTGGCCTTCACCGGGCTCTGCCTGTTGGCGCTTTTGAGCAGCATCGCCGCCGATATCGGCAGCAATTTTGTTGGTCAGAAGGTCATCGCCGGCCTGCGCAAGGACCTGGGCGCCAAGGTGCTCGGTGCGCCGATCGAGCAGATCGAACGCTACCGCACCCACCGCTTGATCCCGGTACTGACCCACGACGTCGACACCATCAGCGACTTCGCCTTTGCCTTCGCGCCCCTGGCGATCTCGGTGACAGTGATTCTTGGCTGCCTCGGCTACCTGGCCACGTTGTCGCTGCCGATCTTCGCCATGACGTTGTTGGCCATCGGCATCGGCTCGGCCGTGCAGTATGTCGCCCAAGGCAAGGGCATCAAGGGCTTCTACGCCGCCCGTGACGCCGAAGACAACCTGCAGAAGCACTACCAGGCCATCGCCGAAGGCGCCAAGGAACTGCGCATTCATCGCCCGCGTCGCCACACCATGCTCACGCGCAATATCCAGGGCACGGCCGACCACATCTGCGACACCCATGTGCGCTCGATCACGATCTTCGTGGTGGCCAAGAGCTTCGGCTCCATGCTGTTTTTCGTGGTGATCGGCCTGGCGTTGGCCCTGCAAACGTTCTGGCCCAGCCAGAACCCGGCGGTCATGAGCGGTTTCGTGCTGGTGTTGCTTTACATGAAAGGGCCGCTGGAAAACCTGCTGGGCAATCTGCCGATCATCAGCCGCGCACAGATCGCCTTCCGCCGCATCGCCGACCTTTCCGAACGCTTCTCCTCGCCCGAGCCGCACCTGCTGCTCGATGACGGGCAACTGCGGGTACCAGCCATGCAGCGCCTGGAACTGCGTGATGTGCAATACGCCTTTCCCCACGTACCAGGCAGCGAGCCCTTCAAGTTGGGCCCGGTGAACCTTGATATCAATGCGGGTGAAATCCTGTTCATCGTCGGTGAAAACGGCTGCGGCAAAACCACCCTGATCAAGCTGCTGCTGGGCCTCTACACGCCGCAGGAAGGTCAGATCCGCCTCAATGGCACACTGGTGGATGCGTGCAGCCTGGATGACTACCGGCAGATGTTCACCACCATTTTTGCCGACTACTACCTGTTCGACGACCTGCCGGAAAGCGACAAGGCCCTGCCTGCCGATGTCGGCCAATACCTGGAGCGCATGGAGCTGTCGCACAAGGTCAGCGTCAAGGATGGCGCCTTCACCACCACCGACCTCTCCACCGGCCAGCGCAAGCGCCTGGCGCTGATCAATGCCTGGCTGGACGAGCGTCCTGTGCTGGTGTTCGACGAATGGGCCGCCGACCAGGACCCGACCTTCCGCCGCGTGTTCTACACCGAACTGCTGCCAGACCTCAAACGCCTGGGCAAGACCATCATTGTCATCTCACACGACGACCGCTATTTCGATGTGGCCGACCAACTGATCCGCATGAATGCCGGCCGGGTCGTTACCGAAAAGGCCGTTGCCTGATGACCTGTGGGGCCTGTGCCAATGCGCCTGGCCCCATCGATGGCGCTAAATCCGTGCGCTGATTCTTCGTCTTTCTGACACCGCTTATTTACTTCGCTCACGGCGACGAGATCGATCATGACCCCATTGAATCAAACCCTTGACGACGACCTGCTGGCCTTGTTGATGGCTGACGAGCGCGACGCCGGGAGTGGCATCCGGTGTGTCGTCGATCGTGGGCCGACGGTGCTGTCCTTTGCCCAGCAACGGCTCTGGTTGCTGCAGCAATTTTCGACCCTAAGCTCGGCGTACAACCTGCCCAGCGCTTTGCGCATCGACGGCGCCCTTGATGGGGCTGCACTGGAGCGAGCACTGCAGAAAGTCATTGAGCGCCACGACATTCTGCGTACCGCCTTTACCGAAGAAGCGGGTGTGGCCTGCCAGAGCGTCGACCGCGCAGCGCGCCTGCGCCTGCAACGCGAAGACCTCAGCACCCTGGACGCGCAGCCTCGGTTCGATGCGCTGCAACAGATGATGAGCGCTGAAGCCGGTCGTCCGTTCGACCTGACCCAGGCGCCATTGATGCGTGCCACCCTGGTCAGCCTCGCTGCGCAAGAGCATGTGTTGCTGCTGAACATGCACCACATTGTTTCCGATGCCTGGTCTAACCCGATTCTGCTGGGCGACCTGAGCCGTGCCTACCAAAGCGCGCTGCGCAACGATGCCACCCCCCTGCCGCGCCCGGCCATCCAGTACGGCGACTATGCCCACTGGCAGCGCCAGACCTACCTCGACAGCGCCAACCACCAGCGCTCGGCCGACTACTGGCAAGGCTACCTGGGCGCCGAGATCCTGCCGCTGGAGTTGCCGACCGATCATCCGCGCAGTACCGCGCAATTGCATACGGCAGGCAACCACCCCGTGCAGCTGCCCGCGCCGCTGACCGAACAGATTCATACCTTGTGCCAGGCCCGTGGCCTGACCCCGTTCGTGGTCTTGCTCGGGGCCTGGCAATTGCTGCTGGGCCGCTACAGTGGCCAGCGTGACTTCACCGTCGGCGTGCCCAGCGCCATGCGCAGCCAGGGCGAAACCCAGGAACTGGTGGGCTATTTCGTCAGCAGCCTGATCTATCGGGCGCAACTGGACCCGGACCTGCCCGCCTCCACTTTCCTGCGGCGCCTGCGGCAACAAAGCCTGGCGGCGTTCGAACACGGTGACTACCCGACCGAACTGATCATGGAAAACCTGTCGCTGCAACGCAGCGCCCAGGGCAACCCGCTGTTCCAGACCTTGTTCGACTGGCACGTCAGTGAGTCGGAACAAGCCCCCCTGCAATTGGGCGAACTGCCGCTGGACCTGTTGCCGGTCAGCCTGCAGGAAGCCAAGTTTGACCTGTCGCTGGACGTCGATTACTCCCGCCACGCGATCCAGGCCAACATCGAGTACAGCGCAGCCCTGTTCAACCCGGCGACCGTCGAGCGCCTCGGCCGACATTGGTGCAACCTGCTGCAAGCCCTGGTGGAGACGCCGGAGCAACGCATCAGTGAACTGTCGATGCTCGATGCGGGTGACCGGCAATGGGTCGACGACCGCGCCAGTGCCTCGATCCAATACCCGAGCCAGCAACCGGTGCACCTGCTGTTTGAAGCCCAGGCTGCGCGCCAGCCGCAGGCGCCGGCCTTGCTGTTTGACGACGTGCAGCTGAGCTATGCCCAGCTCAACGAGCAGGCCAACCGCTTGGCTCGGCATTTGGTACATCTGGGCGCCGGCCCCGATGTGCTCGTGGGCATTGCCGTGGAGCGCGGCCTGGACATGATCATCGGCCTGCTGGCCGTGCTCAAGGCCGGCAGTGGCTACGTACCGCTCGACCCCGAATACCCGCAGGACCGCCTGCTGTGCATGATCGAAGACAGCGGCACGCAACTGATTCTGACCCACAGCCACCTGCGCGAGCGCCTGGCCATCCCGGAGTCGGTCGGCCACCTGTGCCTGGATCAAACATTCGAGTGGGCTGAGCTGGACTCCGGCAACCTGCCTAAGCGCAGCGAAGCCGAGAACCTCGCCTATGTAATGTTCACCTCCGGCTCCACCGGCCGTCCCAAGGGCGTCGGTATCAGCCAGGCGGCGCTGACCAAGCATGCCTATGTCTCGCTGGGCTTCTTCAACCTTGAACCCCACGACCGTATCCTGCAGTTCTCCACCTTCAACTTCGACGGCTTCGTCGAGCAACTGTACCCGGCACTGATCTGCGGCGCCTCGGTGGTGCTGCGCGGTACCGAGATCTGGGACAGCGAAACCTTCTACCGCGAGCTGACCGGCAAGCAGATCAGCGTGGTCGACCTGACCACCGCCTACTGGAACCTGTTGGCCCGCGATTTTGCCGCAGCCGGCCCGCGTGATTACGGCGTGTTGAAACAGGTGCATGCCGGCGGTGAAGCCATGCCACCGGAGGGTCTGGCCGCGTGGCAACAAGCGGGCCTGGGCCATGTGCGCCTGCTCAACACCTACGGCCCGACCGAAGCCACAGTCACTGTGACGACGCTGGATTGCACCGACTACGTCACCGGTGCCAGGCCAACCCCGTCGACCATGCCCATCGGCAGCGTGCTGCCCGGGCGCAGCATCTACCTACTGGACGACAGCGGTGCGCCGACACCGATCGGCGTGGTCGGCGAGCTGGTGATCGGCGGCGAGCTGCTGGCGCGCGGTTACTTCAACCGCCCGAGCCTTACGGCCGAACGTTTCCTGCCGGACCCGTTCAGCAGCACTGGCGGGCGCCTGTACCGTACCGGTGACCTGGCGCGCTACAACGCTGACGGCGTGATCGAGTACGTCGGGCGCATCGACCATCAGGTGAAGATTCGCGGCTTCCGCATCGAACTGGGCGAAATCGAAGCGCGCCTGCTGGCCCAGGATGTCGTGCGCGACGCCCTGGTGGTGGCCCAGCCAGGCAGCAACGGCCTGCAACTGGTGGCCTACGTGGTCCCCGGCGATCAAAGCATGGCCAACGCCGGCCCGGATGAACAGGCACTGCTGCGCGAGGCCATCAAGGGCCAGCTGCGCGACACCCTGCCGGACTACATGATCCCGGCCTACCTATTGTTCCTCGATCACATGCCCCTGAGCCCCAACGGCAAGCTCGACCGCAAGGCCCTGCCCAAGGCCGACGCCAGCCAGCTGCAGCATGGCTACCTGGCGCCCCGGACCGAGTTGCAGCAGCAGGTCGC
>CAYVPI010000051.1:0-3315 GCA_964453495.1 uncultured Pseudomonas sp.
CAACGGTAAGATGTTGCGTCTTCCTGAGGTGTCGAAATTGTCCGGGATAAAATATGCAACGCTATATTCAAGAATTAAAATTCAAGGATTAGACCCTTCAGATGCTTTCAAGGTGTAGTGGTTATTTAGTGACATTTGGTTTCCTTAAACGAAAAAACCCGCTTAGGCGGGCTTGGAGGTGGTTATGAATGACGAACAGTTCGTGCGGATTATTTACGTTGTTGTCTTGTCGGCTTTGTTCTATGGATATCTAGTTCCCGCTATTAAGGAGGCCTATACCAAGTGGGTTGAGCAAGGGTGCAAGTTTCCTGATTTCTTCCGCCGTAAACGGGGCTGACGCTCCGCGCTTGCTGGCTGCTGCAACCAATGCCTTTTGTACGGCTGGCGTGTACGCGGCCATTCCCGCAGCGGTTCCGCCTAGCGTCAATGCAGGATTAGCCAAGGCTCCTGCGCCCTGAAGCATCGGAATCATGCGGCCAGCCGTCCCGGAGTCCGGGTAGGTGTTCCCTAAGACACGTTGCCCCGCCGCCCCGAGATCCTGCCCCAATGCCGTCCCGCGTGAGAAGTCGCGCCCACGAACGGATTTGGAAGCCGACTTGATCGCCCCTAGATATTGGCCGGGGGTGAATACGCCATCGTTGACGGCTGATCCTTTGGCCGCACCTTCGACCCGTACCAGCTTCGCCCATGCCTGATTCGCCTTCTGCAAACCTTCAGCATAAACCGGGTTCTGCCGGGCCGCTTGTTGCCTGAGAATGTTCTGCGCCTCAAGCAAGGCATCGCCTAGCTCGCGTTCGCTGGCCTGCATGGACTTGCCGTAGATGGCCGCCTTTGAGCCAAGTTCGGACTCGACCAGCTTGAATGTCTCAGCCGTCATCCCTTGATTTGGAGACATGCGCTTCATCACTACATTGTTCAGGACGCGATTGAACTGGTTGCGCGTGGTGTCTGGCATGTTGGCAGACATGGCCTGAAGGTTCGCCAGTTGCGATTTCCCGGTCTGGTCGAGCGTAACGCCTTTCAGCCCCTTCAATGCGTCGTCATAGGCACCAGAGACAATATCCCCGGCACGCTTGACGCCTGCAGTACCGATGTCGTCAACCTTGCCGCCTACCGACTCAATCGCATCATTCAGCACGGCTTTGTTGAACTGATTGCGCGCCCCCTCGCGGGCGTTCCTGATCGAGTCGCCAACGCCAAACATGCTGGTCGCCTTCTGCTCGGTGGTGTTCGCCCAGCCGCCAAGCGTTTGCCCAATGGTCGGATCTACACCTTTTGACTTCAGCAAGGCAACGTCAGGATTGACCGACGCTCGCGGGCTTACCACTCTAGCCACGCCACCAGCAAGAACCGGCAAAGCGCCACCAACAGCCGCGCCCGTATATCCTTGCTTGGCCTTCTCGCTCCAATAGTCGCCTTGCGTTACAGGCTGGGTCATGGACTGGCCAGCGCCGACGCCTGCGCCCTGCACGATCCGCTGCGCAATGCCGACAGCCTGCGGGGCTTTCATCGCAAGCGCGGCATTGATCGGGCTAATCACGTTGCCGGCGATGCGCTGCGGATCAATGCCCCCACCCTGCCGCTTCTGATAATCCGCCTCATCCGTGGCAATGGCCTGATTAAAGCCTCCGGGGCCGATTTTAGGCAGCATCCCTGTTTTGTCGGCCAGGAAGTCATTCAGCCGGTCGCCTGCATTCTGCACGCCTTTCGGCAGCATGTTGTAAGCGCCCTGCGCCAAGCCGGTGAACGGGTCATAGACGCCGCGCAGCACGCCCTCGCCGGCATAGGTTCCCTTTGGTGCTGGTTGCGGGCTGGCGCTCTTTTTGGGCGGCTCATCCGGCGAATCCTCGATGACATAGCGTTTAGTCGCCACTTCAGCCGGTTCGTCTTCCTCAATCACATAGCGGCCCATTATTTCACCTCCTGCCATTTGCCGCCAACAGCCTTGAACCGCTTTCCTGACTTGGTATCACGCAGCGTCTTTCCTTCGTATTGCTTGGCGTTCGGCGGAAGGTCAAAGGTGGCGATGGGTTTTGTTTTCGCTGGCGCATCGCCTTTGACTCCCATCCTGCGCATTTCCTCGCGGATCAGATTGGCGTTCTGCGTGTCGCCTCGATCAATCGCGTCCTTAAGCTCGACATTCAGAATCTCGCCCTGGCTCAGAACGCCGCCGCGCTTTCCTGTCGTGGGCCGGCTTGGTTTTGCTGCGCCTGCCGCGTTCTGTTCGGCACGGTCAACAACCGAGAGGAAGTCCCCCGCTGCGGCCCTGAACTCTTTCTCGCTGGTGGAAATGGACATGCGGTTAATCGCGTCCGTCGCTTTCTTGCCTTCGACTTCGGTAATCTGTCCGCCGCCCTTGAGTGTTTCAAACGCTTGCAGGAATGCCGAACCTTTGAGTTGATCCATCCGCGATTGAAAGTCTGCCTCTTTCGTGCCAGGAATAAACCGCGCGCCGGGCAATGCGGTCACGCCGACAGTGGAGGAAAAGCCGGGGTGGTCGAGTACGCCTTGTACCATGTTGCGGGCGTTCGCTGCGCTGGCGCGGACTTTCGGCAGATTGCTGGTTGCTTCCGCTCCGCGCTGCGCGGTTTCGCGTGCCGTGATCTTCGCCGTTTCCTGCTCTGCCTGAAACGCTGGCATATCGGTAGGCTTGGGCGTGACGGCATAACTCTCGCCAATCCCGCCACCCGGTGCACGAACAGCCTGCGATCCGCCCAGGTTCATGATCTGCGGGTTACGCTTCATCTCAAGGAACCGCGCCTGATCCTGCGCCGGAAGCTGATTGAAGAACTCCCACTCCTGCACGGATGAAGGCCCAGCCCCTCCGCTAGACTTTGCCATGAACTGTGCGCGCTGATCTTCCGGCAAGCTCTGAGCGAACTCCCAGTTACGAACCTCGGCAGTTTTTGCCTCTGCCGCAGGGTCTTTCTTGCTGGCAAAATATCGCAGCGCCGTATCCCGCTCCGGGTTGTCCGGGTTCATCAGGACTTCGGTGTAATACCGTTCCGCGTCAAACCCGCCCGCCTGTTCAGCCTGCCCCGGCACTTCCTCGATGGCCTGCGGCTGCGCCTGCGACCCCATCGCTCCGGCCATAAGCTGCGTATTCTGGTTCGGCATCGCGGCAGCTTGCGCAGCATCGCGGGTAGCGTAGGGATTGCCGCCCACGTTGAACTTCTGCGGCATGGCAGGCCGTCCGGGAATCATCGCCGCGTTAATCGCGGATTGCTGCGCCTGGCGTTGCCGCGCCCTCTCCGCTTCCTGTTTGTAAACCTCGCGCTGGCTGGCGTAGGTGTTGACGCCCGAGCCAAGCCCCTG
>CAYVPI010000051.1:3415-32159 GCA_964453495.1 uncultured Pseudomonas sp.
GGGCTGGATTGCGCCACCGGCTGATATTGCCCGCCTGCCGGTCTCGGGGCCGGCGCTTGCTGCTGCTGTTCCGGTTGGGCCATGTTCATACCCTGTTTCATCATCTGCCCGCGTGAAGGGGACAGCTTGCCTTCTCCATACGGCTTTTCGGATAGCCAGCCCTGCGCCTGCTGATACCAAGGCTGTCGCATTCCCTGCGTCAAGGCCGGATTGGCGGCGGCGTTGGTGGCTTCAGTCGCACCAAGCAAGCCTTGATTCTGCGCTGCCAACATGGATGCCTGTTGCCCGGACAGTCCAGCATTGGTAGCAGCCGCTGCGCCTTCCATGCCGACGTTTTGCGCGGCCAGCATTGCGGCCTGTTCGCCGCCTGCCAGAAGTCCGGCTTCCGCTGCTGGCACGGCACCCGCCGCACCCGCCATCGCCTCCGGGGCAATACCAAGCAATCCGGCCTCCGCAGCGGTCAAACCGGCAGCAGTTCCAGCAGCACCCGCACCAGCGGCCCCGGCAGCACCCAGCGCGGCCCCAGTACCAGCCCCGGCAGCACCTGCCGCACCTGCCGCACCTGCCCCCAGCGCCGCACCCGTTCCAGCAGCAGCCGCGCCGCCAGAGCCAAGCGCACCTGCCGCCGCCAACAACTCGACGCCGGTCATAGGAAGGTGAGCGAACCAGTCGCCGGGTTAATTCCAACTGTGCCGTTCGACCAACTCGATTGCTGAGTGCTGGCTGGCTGGCTGTATGCGGTCTGCTGCTTGGTCGGCGTACCGGGCGGCGCATAGGCCGATCCTGGAACATTCCAGAATGCATCCATGTATCCGGGGGCGCTGTTTCGAGTCCACTCGGTCGGGAATGGGGTGGTCGGTGCTGGCTGTTGCGTCGTGGACGGTGCGGGCTGCGTCGGACTGCCAAGCAGCCCTGTCGATCCGTAATAATCCGTATCGAACCGGAGCTGCCCGGTGGGGTCGATTCCAACCGTGCCATTACTATTCGGGCCGACAGACCTCAGTGGAACGCCAGTCAGCGAATAATCAGACGGCGCTGGCTGTTGCGTCGTGGACGGTGCGGGCTGCGTCGGACTGCCAAGTAATCCGCCACCCTGCCCCAGCAGTCTTTCCATATCCGTCCGCGCTGTCGGAGCAAAGGCGTTCATGGTGTTCAGCCAATGCGTTGTGTTGGGCGTGGTGGCAGCGTAGTCGGGTGCTTGGTAGCCGTTATAAGCCGGGATGCCGGCAGGGCGCTGATATGGCGTGCCGCTGTTAAGGTTAAGGACTTTTGATCCAGCGGCTCCGCCACTTTCACCGGATACGCTGCTTCCACCGCCAGAGGCATTCACATAAGCCTCATATTCGGCATACGAGCCGCCGCCGGGCTGGATGGGGGCCCATTCCTCGAAAGTAAGTGACATACCTATCCCCTTAACCCAGCAATCCAAGGCCGGCGAGGCCAGCGCCAGCGATCTGCCCCGCATTTGAGCCGCCGCCATACATGGTATTTTTGCCGCCCGTTCCCATCACGGTCATGAGCGAGTTTCCTGCCACATCTAGACTCGAATAAGGCGCTTGCATCTGCTGATTCCAGCGGTTCTGCGCATCGGTCAGGTTGGCTTGCTCATAAGCCCGCTGCGCGTCTCCTGCGCCCATCAGCATAGAGGCGTCGTTGTAATCAGCCTGCGCCAGAGCGGGAGCGCCGGCCATGGCGTTCATCATGTTTCCGCGTTCATTCTGGTAGTTCTGGCCGTATATCTGGTTTCCCAAACTGCCCAACGAACTGCCCAATGTATTGCCGGCATCGCTCACCGCGGTCTGGTGCGCATTGCTGCCATAGCGCCCGGCCAGCGAAAAGGTCGAGTTGACCGAAGGCATCACGGAATTACGATAATTGCGCGTCAAGTCGCTAGCTGCTGAATCATAGGTGGCTGACAGGTATGGATTGCTTGCGGGGTCGAGATAATCGCCCCGCAGCGTCTTGTAGCTGTTCGTGTTCGCCATCCCCTGCTGCGGACTGCCTGCCGTTGCCCGGTCGCGGGTCATGCCGAAAGCATCGACCTGGTTCTGATTCATCCCGGCAACGGTCTGCCCGCCGTAGGATTCGTAGGGCTTGTTTGCAAGCCCCCATGCCGCATCCATGTATGGCTGGATGTACGGTTTCGCCTCTGCTGGTGGTTCCGCTACCGAAGATGATTTGTTGTCGCCGCCCATAATTTTTCCTTTCAGACTGCCGTTTCGTAGATCGTCATTGTTGGAACAAGCCCAAGCGTGGGTGCCACCTTCGCCCATCCCGCCCTATTGCTTTGCATCTGGACTTTCACCGCCCCGATGTTCTTCGCCCACGCCTTGAGTTGTTCCATGTTGTCCCGCATCAGGTTGCCGGAACCATCGCCGTGCGCGATCCATATCAGCAGCTTGTCGCCTTCAGGTTCATGCCGGATCTTGCTGACGATGAAACCCCGGTAATGCTGTTCGACCAAGGCAAGATGCAAGGTGGCCTGCCCGTTCGCCAGTTGCAAAAATACATCGCCTGGCGTCCATCCTCCGGGCGCTTTCTCTGCGGTGTAGATCAATCCGGGCTTTATGGTCTGCCAGTAGTCGCCTATCTCGGCGGGGGGAATCCATCTAAAATCGCATCTCACGCAGGCCATCCCGTGTTGATGTCGTAAGCAAGCGCAGCATCAATCGTGGTCAATGCATCCATCACGCAGGCCACACCAGCGCCGGCAAATCAGGCTCAATATCCTGGTACCCCGTGGGCATCGGACGTGTGCCCGCTTCCACCTCTGCCATGACAACGTAGAGCGCCGACCATGTTGCATCGCGGGCCGTCACGCAATACTGCCCCTCAGCGGCGAACCGAGGATTCGTGCTGGTCGCGTAGGTACAAGCAGACAGGATGCCGTCGTAGTTGCGGGTACGGGCGAAAGTGTCGAGCCGCGCTTGTGTGGCGCTGGTGATGTCCGCGACAATTTGATCGACGGTGGGCGGCGAAGGTGGCACGATGGCCGCTTCCACCGCAGCGATCATAGCCTCATGATCGGCAATGTTTCCACCAAGCGCCAGCACATCATCGCGGAACATGCCCATCTGCACATCGGCGTAGCTGTGGCACTTGACCTGAACGCCTTCTGCGTCTACCCAAGTGGCTTCTACGCTGTTGGTGTCTGGGTAATGGATTACTTCTTTAAGTATGTTCAAGATGTCGCTCCTTTTAAGACTATGAACTGGATAATCAGTGCATCCGACAATGAGCCTCCCGAAATGTTTGTAACCCTGAACTTCACCTGCCCCGGAATGACGTAGACTGTCTCGACCCTGTAGTTATTAACGCCTAGGCCCGAGACCAAGTTGTGCGCAATTGCATCGGTGTTCGTTATAGATGTGTTGGCCAACAAAAAATAAGCACTCGCACCAGCAGCCAATGCTTCCGCATTCATCGTGATCTGCCCGCTCGGCTTGTTCAGCGTTACCGCTGTTGATTTACTCGTCGCCTGCGTAACCGTACCGCCCGCACCAGTTCCGTAGCCGAGTGTGCTTGATGCGCCTGTGAGGGAGAGCGTCCCAGCCACCGCGCCATTCAGCATGGAAAACGATTGCGATGCGCTGCCGGCCAATGCGGCAGCACCAAGGTTTGTGCGTGCGTCCGCCGCAGTCGTCGCCCCAGTTCCGCCGCTTGCCACCGGCACCGTATCGCCCGCAGCGAACTCGCCCAAGCTGGTTACGTCAGTCCCGGTGAAGTTTGCTTTTAAAGGGGTTTTATCCGCCATGTCACAGCACCAAAGTTATAGGTTTCGATGCGCCGGCAGCGTCATAAAACGGCAGCGTTCCCGAGACGATGCTAATTGAGTCAAATGTGCCGTCCGCACGATAGAACGGGAAAGTTCCGATAGCCGCTTTGCCCGCCAGCGCCAAAGTGTTTGATTCCTCGAAAGCAATCAACTGCGTGACAATCGCCCGGATGCCTTCTTCCCAACTGCGGTATACGGTTCTCAGGTTCATCAGTACTTGCCCTGAGGAACGGAATCGAAGTCAAGGCCGTAGGCATGTTGGAAGCCGCCCTCAATCGTCACCCGCGCCCGGTGGTATCGACCCGATGCGAATAGATTGGCTTCCCCGTAGCTGTTCACGGTCGCAGGGCTGGAATAGCTCACGGTTGCTCCTGTGGTGTCTCGGGTGCCGGCTTCTACCGTTACCGTGCCAGCCCCTTCGATCATCGTGCGCACGTTATTGATGAGAGACTTCCTGCCTGGGTGGATCTGCGCTTCTGCGGTTTCCACAACAGCGGTCAATGGTTCAGAGTTGAAATACGCGAGTTTGTGGTCACCGTTGATCGCGCTCAGGATTGGCTTTTGCAGGAATGCCGAGGCGAACATCCGGTCATCAACCGACACGCTCGCAAAATCGCCCGTGTCGATATTCCCGTACAGCGTTTCAGCCGTGGCAGAATCCATGTCCGATGTTTGCGTGATGGAGTTCACCAGCATTTCCACGTTGCCGGGTTCGGCATACGCCCATCGTCCAGATTCCCAGTTGTACGCGATTACCCGATTACAGGTTCCGGTGTTGTCGGCTCCTGGATAGGCCATCAAATACAGCGCCTTGTCCGGATCGATCACCGAACTGCACAGGTGCGCGAGTGCCGGGTCCATGTCGGCGTACAGCCATTCGTCCACCTTGCCCTTGCCGATGGGCATTACGGAGGTGCCGTTCAACAAATAGAAGCCGTCTGGCCCCAGGTAATAAATCATCGATCCGTAAGCCGCGATGGAGCCGGGGATCAAACAGCCGGCACCGAACACGATCTGGTCGAAGTTGAAGATGGTCGGGCCGCCCACATACGTCATGCGGAAAATGCCGCCTTCCATGAAGATCGTCCCCGCCTCGCCGCCGATAAATCCGGTGATTTTCCCGACATCCCCCTCGCCGTACATTTGCTGCTTGTCGGACTGGGTCGATACGGAAACGGTGTAATCCGTGGGGTTGTTGATCGCGCTCCACCATACTTGGTTCGGCAATGCGCCGTCCGTTGTGTCGTAGGTGTTCGCCATCACGACGAACTCACGGATCACGCCCACATAACGCGCCTTGAGCGTGGTGGTGAGGTTGACAAATAGCGTACTTGTCCCGGCTAGGTAGGATTGCGGATAGTCGGCATAGTTGGTCGCAATAACCCGCTTGCCGTACATCGCCCAGCTCCAACGATCCTCCACCGTGCCGGTGTAGTTCGCGGCCAGCGAGACATCGGTATAGGTCGCGTCCGATAGCAGATACAGCTTGGCCCCGGTGCCGGCAAATTTCAGCACAGAAATACCGCTTTTTACCGCAGTCGCACCCTGGCAGGCCGCACCCAAAGCGCCGGAGAACACCGACAGCGACGGGAACGGCTGATACGATGCCGGGCCGGGGATGGTGTTCTTTGCCACGGTCGCGTGCTGGCCGTAGGCCGGCAAGTCAGGGAGCCAAGGGCCAAACTCAATCATTCGTTTCCTTTGGGCATAAAAAAAGCCAGCGGTTTAGGCTGGCTAGGTTTCTGAGTGCGCGTCTTACAGCAAAAACCCTCGCTGCCGCATGAAATCAACAGGATGCTTTGCGTTCTTTTGTAGGTTGCATTTAGCCCGCAAAAGCTGAATGTTGTCGTCTGTGTTCGACCCACCAAGTGCCAACGGCATGATGTGGTCTAAGTGGTAGTCGGTGCCTAGCGGTTTCCCGCAACACACACATTTTCCACGCTGGGCCTTCATCAGCCTATCGTGCAATCCAGGAGACAGCCTGCCTTCGGCTGACGCCTCCCTCGCGCGCCTAGCGTGTTTATAAATACGATATGCCAAATGGTTCTCAATACGGCGCTTTGCGTTGTCTGCGTTGCGCCTTTCTGCATTGGCCGCGTGCCATTCGGCGTTTTTCGCGCTTATCCTACTACGGTTTGCTTTGCTCCACTTCGCGCGGCGTGCCATAACCTTTTCTTTGTTGGCTGCGCGTGACTTTGCTTCTATCGCTTTGATTTTTTCAGGGTTGTCTACTCGGCGTTTTTTAAAGTATTCTTTGCGATTTTCAGAATTGGCGGCGTACCGCTCTGAAGATCGCTTTTTTTCACACGGGATGCACAAAGAGTACAGGCCATCACGCATTTTTGCGTTTTTGTAAAAATCAGTTGTCGGCTTGGTCTCGCCGCATTTCTTGCAGGTTTTCATCTTGACACCCTCTAACGGTGATTGAATGGTATCGGTAATCCAGCAGTTAGAGTGCTGAAAACGGTTGCAACCGCTGTCCCGACACAATCATTTTACCTTATTCAACCATTCGCCGAAACTAATCAAGATGCGTCCTTTGTTTGGGTGCCTTTGGAACAAGGCTGCGATGCGCTGGAACAGTCGGCGGATGATGGCCTTGATCTTTTCAGCCAGTGTCGCCATTGGTTATTCCGGGATCGGTTCGGGCGTATAAACCGGGTTGCCCTGGTTGCTGTTGTCGATAGGCTGCTGGCTGTTGTCCACAGGGTTGTAACTATCCGTAATCGCGTGGGTGTCGGTGCTGTAGCTGCCCGCTCCGATTACGCCGGATTCGCCGATGGTCATGTTGGCGGCGGGGGCCTGGATCTGCCCTGCAATGCCGACGAAGGCCTCGTTGGTGCTGATTCCGAGCGCGGTAGCGTTATCCGATTGCCTCATGCCAAGCCGGGTATTGGCGAAAATCCCGTAGCCCTGCGTCAAACTTGGGATCAAGATGCCGGCCCACTCCCTCACGTTATCTGCTGCGGATTTCGGCGCGGCGATATTGGGCGCACCCTGCTGTCCAGCGCCTTGCAGCGCGAACATGGCGGATACTTTGGCCGTGGTGTCGCCGCTGACTGCGATTGCTCCGATGGCCTGATACTTCGCCGCTTGGGCGTCGGCGTAGGCTTTGTGGATGGAAGCGTACTCGGCATAGGGCGTTGCAGCGCAGCCGGCCAGGATCAGTACAGCGAATAGTGCGATGAGGCTTTTCACGGGGTTGCTCCTTGGTTTTGGTTCCAGTCAATCAGGGCGTTCAATCGTGCGGCTGCGGTTTCGTATTGCTGGTTGGCTTCGGCAATCCAGTAGGCGATGTCACGGTCGGAAGCGTCCCGATCAGCGGCGGCAGGCGGGGCGGCACTTTCACCATCAGGCTGGCCGGTGGCTTGATAGCTTGGCCCCCAACCGGAGCCGGGGTTGAGCAGCCCGACAGCAGCAGCAGACAGGCAGGGAGTAGTGCCAGTTGTGACTTGGGGAACATGCTTGATGACCTCAACGGTTTTGACGATTACCCGGCCCTCGGCGGCGGCGAGTTTGGCCGCTACTTCGCTGCCGTACAGGATGGCTTCGTGCAGCTTGGCGGTGTACGCGGCGGCTTGCTCCACCTGTGCGGCTTCGGCCTTGGTGGTGGCCCAGTCGTGCCCGGCGTAGAAACTGCCGGCACTCAGCGCCAGTGCGGCACCAGCAGCGCCAAGCAGGACATAGGGGTTTGCGAACGGGATCACGACACGCCACCAATCAGTTTTTTATCTGCCCATTCCCTACTAAGCCAAATCGCCAGAATGCCAGCCGTAGCCAAGCCGAATTCAGTTGCCGACATCGGCGGGACAAGCCCGAACAGTGGCAACGTGGCCCCAGCCAACACGAACTTAATCCACACCGCCCACCACGACAGAAACACGAACATCAGGGTGATGGATTCCCGGCCCCGGCTGTCTTTAAGCGTGAACATCAGGCAAGCCCTTTCATTCGATTCATCCAGCCGGCCATGAAGACAAGCTGGCTTCTGTCGCGGTTGATGATGTCGCCATAGAAGGCGTACCGTGCAGCCACGTAGCGGGCCTTCAGCAATCGCCCGTCCATCGCCTGTACCGCTGCCATCGTCTGTTCACCGATCACACCATCCGTATCAACACCAGCCGCCGATTGCAGCAGCTTGTTGGCGCGGGCTGGGCCATGATTCACGGCGGCGTCGAAGTGGATCTCGCGCACCGCTTCCGGCAGGTCGCCGCAGCGCGCGGCGTTCCAGTACAGCGCACGGTAGATTTCAGCCGCTTCGGCGCGGGTCAGTGAGCGCACATCCCGGTAAGGTTTGGCACGGGCAGATTGCCACTCTGTCAGAACTCTCTGCGTGATGCCGTGATTCGTCGCGCCGCCACGGTCGTTTTTGTGGTCAACGTACCCGCCTTCACGATCAAGCAGCGGGCCAATAAGCGCGTCGAAGTTCATTTCCCGTTCGCCTTGCGCCGTGCCTGCTCGTATTCGTAATCCTGCGCACAAGCGTTGTCAGCAATTGGGCAGAAGATAAGGCCTGCGCCCACGCTCTCTCCGCAGTAGTGGCAGAAGCCTGCTGGCAGCAATGCCCGTCGCTTGCTCTCTGCGGTGTAATACGCCACGCCAGCCGCATCCCGTGCTTCTGTCAATTCTCCTGCCCGGTCTGCGTCATCGCTCATGCTATTTACCAAGCCACTTCTGGAACGCACGTTCCAACGCAGACGTGCCCAAACTCGCAATCAAAGCCGCACAACCAAGCAGCGCGGCAAACGGCAGGTCAGGCATCAGGATCAGGATCGCGGAACTTGCCGCACCAAGGCCGGCACTCGACAAGGCCCGCCCTACCACGATGCGCAGGGTGAGTTTTTCAGTGCTGGCAAGCAGCCCGCCGATGCCGACAATCAGCCCGACAATGCCGAGGGTTCCTGCGACCTGGGTCGCGCTGTTGTAGTCGTCGCTGTTCATTTGCTTACCCCGCTACCACAACCATCGGACCGGACATCGCTGTTTTGGCCGCTTTGTTGATCTGGTGTTCGTGGGATTGCAGCATCGCCTCAAGCTGGTCTGCGCGCGGGTCGATGGCGAACAATGCCGCCTGTTGAATGCATCCCATAAGGTAGTAGTCCGGGTATTTGGCGAGCAGCCAATTGGAGGTGTTGGTGTAGGACAGCGGCGGGATGGCTTCGTAGAATGTCCACTCGATCTCTGCGCCGGTTGCGTCAGGAGAAAACTCGACCTGGCCGCCGTTGATGGTGTAATAGATTGGCGTCCCGGAAGTCAGGCCAGCAGTGGCCATCTTCTGCGATGTCGCAAACTCAAGCGGCACCGAATACCCGGCTCCGTTGTATTGCACGTTCTTGAAGCCGATCCATCCGGCAGGCAGTGCCTGCACTTCGGACAGCGGCGTTACCGTTTCGGTCGCCTCCATTTCTGTGGCGCGTAGGCTGCGGCTTGCCCGTGCTTCAAACAGGTCAATGAACAGGTCAACGTCTGCCGTAAGGTCGTTCCTGTGCGTCCATGATTCGATAGCCGTTTTGAGTTCCGAATAGGTCATTTCAGCAATTTCTCAAAAGTACATAAGGCAGGATTCGCCTTGATCCATGCCAACATGCGTTTCTGGTCCAGTCTGCCGTCCTGGCGCAGCATGGTTCCGAGTTCTGCCATTGGCACGAAGCCTACATGCCGCATTTCGCCCCACTTCTGGCCGTCAGTCTCGGCGCGCATGGCTTTAGCCACTTCCAGAAATGGCTGCGCGTCATAACTCTTTTCTATGGCGACTTTTGTTTCAGTCTTATGCACCCGTGACTTGATGCCGGTAACGGGGTCGAATTCTTCGTAAATAATCGCCATAAAAAAGAGGGGCCGAAGCCCCCCCCAATCTCCTGCTGGTTGCTGTTTAGGACGTGGTGAGGTCGGCGATCTTGGCGTGCGATTTCTCGCTGGTCGCCACGAACGTGAGTTCGGCGCTCACCAACTCCTTGTCCGTGTGGCCGGTTTTCGCCAGCGGGCCGGACTTGTAGCTGGTGAGGTACGCCACGCCCAGCTCGTCGGGGTTGAGAATGTAGACGTTGGTCGGTGCCGCCGTGGTCTGCACGTAGTTCGGTACCACGGTGATCTCGCCGAAGTCCGACATGTACACGTCAGCGCCGCCAACAATCACGCCCTGCGAACCCTTCTTCACCTGGTTGCGGTTTGCAGAAATGCCGGTGAAAGTCGAGAAGATTCCCTTGTGGTAAGGGGTCATGCTCATCAACGTGGGCATTTCGCCGCTGTTGGTGTAAACAGACTGCATCGCCGACTTGACCAGTGCCTCAGTGAAGGCGCGGGGGGTGCCAGCCGCCACAGGGGCCGTGGTCGGTGCGCCGGACGTGTGCGCCGTGGTCGAGCCTACCGGGGTGCCGCCGCCGTGCATTGCGTTGGTGTACAGCAGCACACCCAGGCCGCCAGCCTTGCGCGCCGTGGTCGAGTTGCCGGCTACGGCAGGGTTGTTCGACAACAGGGCGGCCTCTGCATCGCGCTTGATTTCGCTGAACTTCTTGCTGACTTGATACTTCATTTCGTCCGAACGGCCAGCCGACTTCACCGCGCGTTGGGTGCCGGAAACCACAGCAACCTTATCAAACAGTTGCGTGTAGTTACCGACGCGATCCGTTGCGGTAAGTGCGGTGCCGGTGCGGTCGTCGCCTTCGATAACGGCGTTGTCCTTGTTCGGCGTCGCCAGTGCATCACGCTGCCATTCGTGCAGGGTGTTGGTCGCCTTGAAGCGACGAATGGCGGAAATGACGGGGGTTTTTTCCGGCGAGACCATGTAAATCTTGTCCTGCAGGTCTTCGCGGTTGCCTTTTACGTCGTACGTGTCGAGTGTTTCTGCGGGTTGTGCCATGTTGATTGTTCCTTAGAGAAATTTAGCTAAATCCTCCACCCGGCCCGATTGTTTCAGGCGCTTGATGGCTTCTTGGTGACGCGGTTTCGCAGCGGGGGCTACCGGCTTTTTCATCCGTGGCGCTT
Organism: uncultured Pseudomonas sp.; assembly: GCA_964453495.1. Lineage (GTDB taxonomy): Bacteria > Pseudomonadota > Gammaproteobacteria > Pseudomonadales > Pseudomonadaceae > Aquipseudomonas. The sequence continues at coordinate 14,175 of CAYVPI010000051.1, forward strand.
CTGCTACGCGCTTGCTGATTTCGGGGCGTTTCGCTTGCAGGGCTTGGTATTTCGACAGTTCAACCAGGCCAATCCACATAAGTGGGTTGGTCTTGCTCAGCAACGATGTATCAACCTTGATGCCGTACTTCTCACCCAAGGCCTGTGCGGCCTTGACTGCTTTGTCATCGGTTGCCTGGTCGTAGCTTGGGATGGCGCGTTTCACGATCTCAACCGTGCGTTGCCATTCCTGGTGCTGTTTCGCTGCTTCCATTTGCTGTTGTTGCGCATGGCGCTGCGACACGGCGCTGTTGATCTGAAATGCCTTTTCCCGCAACCCGTCGCGGATTTCCTTGTGCTTGGAATAAGCGACAATGTCCGTTTCAGCCAGCGTTGCCCAGTCAACGTTCTCGTACGTCTTCAACTCGTTTTGAGTTGCCACAAACTCAGCCAACATGCCGATGTTCTCGGTCTGAAATGCTGCCGTCTGTTTGGTGGTTTCGTAGAACGTCGCAGCCGCCTTGCGAATCTCAGCGGCCTCCTGGGTCTTGCGCGTGTGGTCTGCACGCAGCGAGGTTTCCAGTCTCTTGAGTTTTTCCGCAAGCGGTGCCAACTCTTTCGGAACTTCAAATTCTTCGCCATCAATGACCAGCTTTTCACCAGAATCGGATTCTTCGCCTTCTTCCTCGTCGGATTCGTCCTGTTCGGATTCCTCGGATGATTCGGGTTCGGGTTCGTCCTGTTCGGTTACTTCCTGCTCAATACTTTCAACTTCACTTTCATCTTCAGCAAATTCATCGCCAAGCGAATCCGCCAAACCCTGCACTGACATTTCCGAGTCCGGGGCCATGTCGTTATCCATTTTCTACACCCATAAAAAAAGCCACCCGGATAGGTGGCTTGTTGGTTTGGCTGAATTGCGTCAGCCGCGCTTGAACAGGCGGCTAACAATCCCTTCCTGCTCGATCTGGATGCGTGCCAGCTTGCCTGTCTGCATGGTCTGCTCGACGGTCTTGCGCACATCGCCCAACACCTTCAGCATCAGCTTCAGTTCGTTCTGTCCTTCCTTGTCGCGGATAGGTGCGCTCTCCCAAGCCTGAATGATGCCGGCGCGAACCAACTCCCACGACTCGGCATAAATCGGGTTTTCGAGTACGGCAGTCGCCAACTCTCCCCGGCGCAATTCTTCAGATAATTCCACTCAAGGCCTCCATTCCGCCCATGCCGTTCACGATGTCGCCCATCTGCTTGCCGGTCACTTGCGCTTGTCCGAATTCCTGCTCCTGCTTCTGCAAGCCGAACTTCTGGCGCTCCAACTCCCGGTCGGCTTCGCTCATCGCCACATCAGCCTTGATCTTCTCGATTTTTGGGTCGGGTTGCGGCGGTTTGGGCGGGATCTTCTCGGGATGGGTGAAGAACTTATCCGGGTTCTTAAAGCCCATCGCCTTGGCAACCTCGGCGGCGGTGTTGTAAATATTCTCGGGAGTCACCACGCCAGCCGGGAATGCGTCCTTCTGCACTTGTCCAAGCCGCATAAGGTTGTTGGTCTGCATTTCGCGGTTGGCAGCGCCCAGGCCCACGCTGATCGTCATGTCGGTGCGCTTGACCCATGTACGCGGATCAATCGTCACCCACTTGTTCCTCAGCTTCACCACTTCGGCCTTGCGGGCGTGCTTGAGGGTCAGCGTGTGGACAATCTGATAAAGCTCTTTAACGCCAGTCTCGGCAAAGGTGCGGGCGATCCATTCAATCCGCTGGTTGCCGGCGCTTGCCATGATGCTTGCGCCGGTCGCGGTCTTGTTGATGCTGCCCGCGTCGGTGCCCATGTTGTAGCGGGTGACGCCGGTTCGGTTTTCCTTGATGCCGCCGACAGCCTCGATAGCTTGCATGACTGGAGCGCCCAGCATGGAATGATTGAGCGGGAACACCGCACCACCCGGCGCACCGTCAACCCGCACCACACCACCCGGACGGCTCACCAGCATATCGTCCAGGTTCACCACGTTCTGATCGATTGCATAGCGCCCGTTGTTGGACAGCACCACGTTATCAATCATGCCGCGCATGAACTGCGTGTTCAGGTCTTGCAGGTCGCACGTCACGTCTTCAATCGAGCGCCCGATGTGGTTGTGCGCAACGATTCGCGGGGTAAGCGCGGCAATCGGTACAACGTCGGTCTTTTCGTTGATGAGGATCTCGCGCCCAACGATCATCAGGTAGCGCAGTTCAGCGATGCCGTCGCCGTCATAGTCAACGCGCATCCAGCGATGTCTTGCACGAACCACGCGGGTTGACTTGTCTTCTGTTTCAAGCGTCTCGCGCTGTCTGCCAAAATCGTACTGGCTGCGGTTGTAAAGCTCGTCGCCGTCTTCCGGATCGTCGCGCAGGTCGTCGGGCACGTCATAGCCCTGCTCCCGAAGCTCGGAAATGCTCAGATAGTCGTCATACCCACAGAACGGCGCATCCTGCAATCTCACGCCACGATGCCGCCATGAGACAAGCACCGACTCGGGCGCGATGTTCTCAATGCACACTTTCCCGCTGGTGTTGGTGCGCTTCAGAATCACGGAATAGACCGGCATCCCGTCAAAGCCCATAGCCTCCTCGGCCTGCGCGATCTCAATCTCCGGATCTTGCACCAGCATTGCCAGTTCTTCAGGGCCGATGCCTTGGTATTGTTCCTCCTGGATGTCCTGCGACTCCTTCCAGTAGGCAAACACATAGCCGTTCTTCTGGATCAGCGCATCATCGAACCAAGTCGAGAACACCTCATAAGCCGGGTTCTGATTGGCGACAATGTGATTGACGTAATCCGTTTCCTGCTCTGCCGCTTCGATGTCTTCCGGGCCGCGCGGGGAGAACTCCATCACCTCATCGCCGGACAGGAATGTTTTCATCAGCGCCGGGACGATCCAGTCCACGGTATCGGCAACGTCCCGGCTCACGTACTGGCTGCGGTTCGGGATTGCAGGCGGGGCCAGCTTTCCAACAGCGCGGCCATAGTAGTAGTCCAGCGCAGTCTCGCGCTCGGCTTGCAGCGTGCTGTCGTCAATGTTGTCCTCTTCAGCCTCAACAATCGACAACAGGGTCAGCTCGTCCATTTCGGCGCTTTCCTCTGTCTCGCTGTCGACCATCTCGGGTTCTTCGATCATGCGGTGATTCCTAAGTCGGGGTAGTTGAGTGCGCCGGTTTTGGCCTTGCCGGCACGTCTAGCGCCTTCGCAGGCATAGCGCACCGCATCAATACAGTGGTTGTCTTTGTCATCCAGCACCGGCATTACTGCGCCGGTAAGCGGGTCGGTCTTGTAGCTGTACAGCGTGAGTTCGTCGATTACGTGCGTACAGCGCGGGTGCACGATGATGTCAAACGACTTCAGGAATTCAACGCCTTCCTCCAAAGACTTCGGGCCTTTGACGGCGCTCATGATCTTGGGGAAGCCGTTCTTCTGCATATGGCTGATTGTTTCCGGCCTGGCAGAGTCCGCCGTTATCGGCCACTTCTCCGAGTCCGGTACGGTCATGAACAGCGCCGGGGTATCGACAATCTCGCAGCCCACCCGGTACGCCTCATGCGGGATGTAGAGCGTGCGGCCAATGATGTAGGCCTGAACCAGCACGGTAGGATCGACCGAGAAGCCCCAGTCCGCCCCCTGGCGGATAACCGCATCCTGCGGCACGTCGAATTCGCCTATCGTCCAGTTACGGAACACCCGTGAACCTGAGTTCCTTGCATACTCACCAAGCCAGACGTGCGCGAATTTGTCGGGGTCGCGCTTCTGGTCGTATTGCAGTTCATCCCTGAGAACATCCGGCAACCACGGGTTGTCTCGATAGTTTGCCTGTACCACTACCGCATCAGGCGGCGGGACATCGCCTCGCAGCAAGGCGTCAACCGGGTCAGTCTCTAGGTTCGGGTTCCAGCTAAACCACAGTTCGCTGCCCGGCTTACGCAGCGTAGGCCGCAAAAGATCAAGGCTGCGCTGGCTCAGGCTTTGGGCTTCCTCCACCCATGCCACGTCATAGCCTTCCAGCGACTTGATAGAGTCTGCCGTGTGGTTCTGCATACCCTGGAAGATGATGAGTCCGCCGCCAGGGGTTTTGATCTGCGCTTCCTGTACCTCGAACATCGAACCAAGGCCCATCGCCTCGATCTTCAGTTCCAACAGCTTCTTGACCGACTGTGCCAGCGACTTCTGAATCTCACGAACGCAAACCGCGCTGGTCTTCTCTATCAGGCAGCGTTCAATCAGCAGCTCGGCAAAGAAATGTGACTTGCCAGAACCGCGCCCGCCGTGTGCGCCCTTGTAGCGCGAGTCCTTCAGCAGCGGCTTGAATACTCGCGGCGTCTTAATCGTCAGCGTGGTCAACAATCAGCCTGCGCACTTCCTGGAACCGCACCGGACCGCCATTCTCCCCCGTTAATTGATGGGGCAGCAGCTTGGCATACAGGTTGTAGAACTGAGTTTGGTTCTCGGTAGCCCAAACAGCCATGTTCTGCACGCCACCAATAGCATCAAACACTTCAATCACGTTTTCCTTGACTGAACTGCTCATCTTGTTGGGAACGCCAGCAGGACGGCCAGCGCCTTCACGCTTGCCTCCCCGGTTTGAATTCTTTGATTGTTTTTCAGCCATCACGAGTCACCATGCACAAGCTGAATGTTGTACTTAGCCAACTCGTCTACCACGAACTGCTCGCCGTATTTGTCCCGGAATCGCTCTAACGAGCTTTGCAACACTGCTGCAATCGCCTCAGCCCACGGGCTATTAAATTTGTACCCAGCGGCCTTTACTCTTATTGCAGTCGCCATGTACTTGAGAATCAACCGGGCGGCGTAAATCGGCTCCACTCGGCCAGACGTGTTACGGCAAAACGCTTTCCCGCCTCCAGCCTGTTGATTGGTCAGGTTTTCAAGGCCAATACGGGCAACCTCTTCGGCCTCATAGTCGTAAGCGGCCTGCTCTTCCTTGAAGTGTTTAACCTTTACCCGCTTCACCTCGTGGCCTTCATCCCATATTGCGCGAATCACATCGCACTTTGGGTGGTCGCTGCCCTTCTTTGCTTCTATCTCGTGCTGGCTGATGCGGCTACCGCAACCCTTGCCAACGTAGAACACCTCATCAGACCTTGGATCAATCAGGTGATATACGTAGAACTTGCCTGCTGCCATGATTGCTCTCCGTTCCCTCGCGGGTTTCCGGCCTTGGTTGAAATAGTCTTGCTTGGTCGATACCGCACACGTGCTCTCGCATGTAAGCCGCGCTGTCAGTTCCGCGCTGAATACATGTTGGGGATATGTAGGTCTTGCTGAAATGCCCATCGGTGAAATGCTTGCAGTCCTTGCAGCACTTCATGGGAACTCCGGGGCAAATTGCCTGAAAAACGTGTCCTGCAATTTCCAGATTCCGCGCAGCGCCTCAAGGTCGCCAACCCTAGCCGATTCGTGCATGGCCCGGAACTTGTCGCCCCATTCGTTCAGCTTGTCGGACACTAGGTCTATGTGGCTCCCACAGAACAGGTGATCGTATTTATTCAGGTCCGACTCACTGAACGGCTTGGCAATGTGCTTGAGGCTTGCGTACAGGCTTGCCATCGTGTCCCAGCGGTGCCATCCGTCCATTTCCAGCATGGTTGGGCTAAACGGCTCCCAGTCGAAGCGCTGCGCTCTTACCTCGCGGATTGCCTCTCGCAACTCAGGCCGGAACTTCAGGAACGATGTGTGCAGCCGTTCGTGCGTGTGGCATCCGGTGTAAGGGTCGAGGAAACAGGGGATTAGCCGGCCTTCCAGCATCGCGGTTGATTCGTCTGCCCGGTCCCAAAACACGATGTCAGGATCAACCACGGCAGTTGGCACGTCCGCACCAATCACAATATCGGCCAGAATGTCCTGGTGCCGGCGTTCCTTTTCGTAGTGGACGAAGATCGCGCCTACAGATTCAGCCAGCCTGCGGGTTTCTTCCACTCCGTAGGCCGAAGCGTTATCAATTACGACAATCTCGGCATCCGGGAAGCCTGCGCGGATCGTCTGAAATATCAGGCTGGTGCCGTAGTACAACTCCGGGCGGCGGCAGTAGGTAATGCAGAAAACTCGCTTTATCACTGGGCGTCCGGGCAATAAAAAAGCCACCGGATTAGGGTGGCTTGTGGGTGCTGCTATTTCTGGTGCGAGATAAAGGGCTTGAACCTTTACGCCTTACGGCACTGGTTTCTAAGACCAGCGTGTCTGCCAATTCCACCAATCTCGCATTGGTCTGAGCGGTTGGATTCGAACCAACGGTTTCCCGCTTCCAGGGCGGGTGACTTGACCAAACTAGCCTACACTCAGTATCACGCTGTTAAGCCCTTTCGAGCCGTCCGGTTGGTACCCGACCAGTCTTGCGACTTGCCGCGCCTGCAATGTGGGGAGCTTTCAGGTCGCACCACAATCTTGTTTCTTTAGGGCGCAGAACGCTTACGCCGCTTGAGTTTCGCCTTTTTTGAGTATGGGCCAGCGTGGATTTACACGGCAGCATTGGGTGGCGAATACGGTAATTCTACCATAACTGAGCAAAAGTCAAGTGTTTTGTTTAGCGTCCTTCCCGGCCCAGCTTGAAGTCAACGCCGCCCTGCAACGTCAGCACCGCTGCGTCTGCCCGTTCTGCAACATCGCGCATTACCTCGGCTATCTCGCCGCTTGCCTTGATCCGGTTCTTACCGCTTCCACCGCATGAGCCGCATGGCTTATCGGACAGCGTTGGCGTGCCGTCGATGATCTTGTGCTTGCGCCCGTGGCACACGCCGCACACATCCCCCAGCCAGGATGTCAACGCCTGTACTCCGATCCGGCTCGCCCCCTTGGGATCTTGCTTGCGGTTCTGCATGGCACGATACGCCCACCTGATAAATATCGCCTTGCCGTTCTCGATCTGGCCGGCTTCGTTCAGGTACTTGAGCCGGTATAGGATCATCCCGGATGGTGAGCGGATGGATGCCAGGCCAGCAGCGCCTAGAACGTCTACGGCGCATTGGCAGTCGTGATGCTGTAAGTCGCTCGATGTTTCGGCGCTCGCCAATAGGTCAAGGGCACTCATTGATTCTCCCCCGTTGAATAAGCCTTGCACCTGCGTCCATGATTGCGGCGCTTCCCCTTATCGTCCTTCACCGTGCAAATCGTGATGTCTGCTCCCCATACCCGCTCAGTGTGTTGGTTGGTACATCCCCGGCATGTCTGGGCTTCCTGTGCCAGAAGGATGTGTAAGGGGTCGCGGAATTCGAGGGCGGTCATGCTGCCTCCTGTTCCGGGAAAACGAGTTGCACCCGATCCGCGTATGCGGCCTGCATTGCTGCCAGGTACTGCGATAGCTGGTCTTTCGACATAAGGCTGGTGACTGGCAGGAAGTTCATCGCCAGCAGCTTCTTGTCGTAGGAAAGCGGCTTCAGGACCGTATCGTATTGGATACGGAAGTCCTCGTTCTCAGCCCGAAGGATCGGCACGCCGTAGTGCAGCTTGCAGAAGCATTTGACGCCTAGCGGGGTTTCCTCTCGCAATTCCCTAGAGATCTGCTCATACCAAGTGTGACTAAGGCTGTTCTGATCCAGGCTCCGGGCCTTGCCGGTCTTGACCGATAGGCGCAGGAACTTGTGGGCGCGGAATGCTTCGCGGAGGTCGCCTATGGCCTGTTGCAAGCTAGTATCGCTGTTGATCGTTAGATTCATTCCCGTCCCTTGTTGTAGGTGCCGGTCTTTCCCGGCTTGTCAGCTTGTTTGACCAGGTATCCCCATACCATCCGCGTCGCGGCCTTTAATCGCGGGCGGATCGGATCAAACTTGCGGTGCTGCCTTTTTGCGCCGCTTCTGGCGTGCGCGTTGTAACTTTGCTGCAAGTTCCTTGATCGCTGCTTGGTCGTCCGGGTGCGCGTACACGTCCATGCGCTTCAGGCCCAAATCGGCCCTGCGTTGGCGCATGGCGCGTACTCGTTCGGTGTTAGTCATGGTCTGCGAACAAGTCGTGATTCTTGTTCTTGCGGGCTTCGTTCAGGTTTCTCTGTGCCAGCTCCCAATAGCTGCGCTTGAGTTCGGCCCCGACGAAGCGCCGGCCCATTTCGATGCTGACGTAACCCTCTGACCCGATCCCGGTAAACGGAGACAGCACCAAGTCGCCCGGATTGCTCCACAATTCCATCGCCCGTTCGATCACGTCCAATTGCAGCGGGCAGATATGGCGTTCGTCTTCGGATTCGCGGGCTGTCTTGAACTGCAGGGTGCGCGACGGGTTGATGTCCATCCATACCGGGCTGGCGTAGTTCTGCCATTTTTGAACCGGGAAAGTCTCGTGCGTGTGACTGATCGGCTCGACGTTCTCCCCCGGCTTGCGCATGGTGACGAGGTAATCCGCAATCCCCTGGCGGCTCATGCTGGAATCCTTGCGGATGGTCTTGTGCAGCAGCCCGAGTGCCTTGGTGCGCTGCATGGCGGTTACGGGGTCCTTCCAGATCGTGACTTTGGAATGGTAAATCCACCCTTCCTCTGTGAACATGCGAGTAAGCTCCCCGGTGAAGTCGTGCAGCCCAATCACGCCATCCCGGAATTTGCTGGTTTGCAGATCCATACAATGAAACGACAGCAGCCGGCCCGGCTTGATTACCCGGTAAAGCTGTTTGACCAGAAACCGGAAGTGTTCGTAAAACTCGCTGGTGGTCTTGCAGTTGCCCATATCGCGGTCGCTGTTGCTGTAGGTGTACAGGCTGGCGAATGGCGGGCTGAATATGCTGTAATCAACCGAATTATCCGGCATCTCGCCTACCACTTCAACACAATCCCCGAGGTGAACCGTCCATCCCTCGCCATCGGCCACTTCCCGCTTGTATTCGCTCTTTTCCATCGTTGCGCCTTTGATCGTTTGTTTGGTGAGTTCGCGCATGTGCGAAACCATTGACTCGGCCATGTCGTTGGCCTGGGCCTGTTTGCGTTCCAAGTTGGATTTAACCGCGCCTTCAGACTCGGCAGACACCAGATGCACGTTGACGATCTCTTTCTGTCCGAATCGATAACATCTGCGCACGGCCTGGTAATAGCTCTCGAACGAGTCATCCAGCCCGGCAAACACCATGTCATGACAATGCTGCCAGTTCATCCCGAAGCCACAGATAGACGCCTTACTGACGATCACGCGCTTTTCGCCGTGAGTGAATGCCATGATGGCTTTCTCTTTCTGGTCTGCGGTCATTGACCCGGTGACTTCAACCGCGTCCGGGATGGCTTCGGCAAGCGCCTTGCTTTCGTCGTTTAGATGGCACCAAACGATAGTTGGCCGGTTGTGGCTGTTGACCATATCCGCCGTCAGCTTGACCCGTTCGGACATTGATTGACGCTTGGCATCGCGGCGCTCTGTCAATGTCTGCGCCAGCCCGCTAAACAGTTGCCCCGGCAATGGCTCGGGCGATTCGATGATGTGCTGTTGCAGGTTCAGGCCTGGCAGGATGTACGCGTCGCCGTTAAACCCAAGGTCTGCCGGGTTGCGGATGCAGATAGACCATTTCGCCATCCACTCCCAAAACCGGGTTTTGCCATGCCCCTTCAATCGCCATTGCGACGTGTCGCCGCCGTCATGAACGAAGAACATCGCCAGCATTTCCGTTGCGGTCATCACGCCCAAGAATTCAGCCTGATTACCTAGCTCCATGTGGTCGTTTGGTGATGGCGTGGCAGTACACGACAGCTTATAAGGCGTATCGCGGAACATCTCGATGATCTTGGCTCGGGTTTTTGAGTCGTGGCTTTTCAGGATGGACGATTCATCCAGCACCACCCCGGCATAATCCGCCACGTCGAAATGATCGACCATCTCATAGTTGGTGATGATTAACTCGTCGCCATCGGTCTGAATCTCGTCCCTGCAATATTTGATCTTGGTGCCGAACCGGGCCGACTCCTCGACCGTCTGCTGCGCCACGCACAAAGGCGCGAGGATCAACACCCTGCCCCCGGTATGCGCTGCGACTTGTCTAGCCCACTCGGCCTGCATGGCGGTCTTGCCTAGCCCTGTATCGGCAAAGATCGCCGCCCGTCCGCGCTTGCAGGCCCATTCCACAATGGATGCCTGGAAGTCGAACAAATGCGCGCCCATATCCTGCGGGTCGAAACCCGTTGCAATGTCTGCGCTGGCTTTGGCGCTAATGAAGTCCGAATAATCGGAAACTGTCTGGTTCATGAACTCACCTCTTAGGTGTTGTTTATCGGAGCGATTCGGATATGCAATCGCCCGATTATCATGCCACACTGTTTCCGGTAACGCAAGCATTATTTAGCCGCTGCCTTTGCCATCGCCAGCGCCGCCAAATGCAGGCGCTTGTTGAACCATCTACGGATGATGTAGCTACGAATCAGGCTAATCAGCGTGAACCATGCGCCTATCCATAGGTTTGTGCTGAGTGATACGTGAATCCCGAACATGGGGAAAATCGCAAGCTGTGACAGCAGCGCCACGAAGTAGCCGATGGCGATATTCATCAGCGATTCAATCAGTGATCCGACTCTTGTTTGGTTCATGCTAACGTGCTCCCTATTACAACCCTGCGTTCCACCGCCCCCTGCCCGCCCGAGCCGGGGTTAGCCGGCCAGCTTCCCCCCTTCTGGACATAACGCCCAGGCGTTATGGTTTTTCCGCCCGATCTGGCCTCCGCCTTCTCGCGCGGTTTGTTCGGCTTGCGCTCGTTCTCGGCCATGCGGCGCACGGTTTCGGCGCTGATCGTTTTCGTAACCAGTGCCGTGTATGCGTAAGTTGCGATCTTGCGAACATGGCCGCGCACGTTGCGGGTGTTGATTACAACCGGCTTGCGCTCCATCTCTCCAAGGTCGCACATCCCTTTCAGCCGGCTGTTTACCGTGCAGCCGTCGCCGCCTACGTGTTTGATGATTTCGGAACCGGATATGCCGGGGTTGGCGTGGACAAGGTCCAGGACGGCTTGGCGCATGGCTTCTGTGCGGATGTAGCGGGATGGTGGGCTGGGATTTCTGGCGGTCATGCTGTCTCTCTCGTTTTGTATTGGACAATATCGCGGGCAGTCGATACCCCGCACTGGAACAGGTCGGCTAATGCTCCGTATCCCTTTGGTGAATTTGCCTCTTTCCACTCCGCGTACAGGTCGCGCATGTCGATCACCTGTTTGTCGGTTAGGCGGGCTTTGTGATGGTCTTGCCCTGGCCTTGCCATTATGCGGCCGCCTGCTGGCGCTTAACGTCGGCCAAAGCCTGCTTGGCGTCCCGATCCTTTGGATGCCCGAGCGCCTCTCGCCAGAACTGAGCGGCGATTGAATCGACCTGTTCCCCAGCCGCTTCCTTCACCATCAGGGAATATGCCCATTGCGTCCCGGCCTTGGTGGTTCCCGGCAGGCTTACGGCTTCGATCTTCTGTTTGAGTTCGGCCATGCGGTCTACAGCAACATCCTTGGTCACGGTCTGCCGGCCAGGCGCGGGCAAAGCTGCGTGATACTCCGGGATGGGGTCGGGGTGCGCCTTGCCGATGGCGGCATTCCAGCGGGATTGGATCTTCTCCCATGCCGTGCCGTTCAGGTCGTACCAGCCGATAGCGACAGCAGCCCAATACACCTGGGGGCGACTCCACGTATCAGCGCCCCTGCCTTCCAGCCGAATCCGCATCTGTTCGCAGGCTTCTGCCCATTCGGTTTTTGCATCCATCACCGGGCGACAGGCCGTCATGAACTCTGGCAAAGCCGGGGGCCATTTCTGCGTTTTGCACCATTCCAGGCCGCGCTTGAGTTCTGCGCCCGTGTACCCGGCCAGGTCTTCAGCCCATGCCCGCTTTACGGCAGCAGGATCAAGGTCACGCCACATATCGGAAAACTTGTTTCCGTACATCAGCAAAAACCGTTGCCAGAGCCGATCAATCCACTCGGACGGCAGAGCCGGTAATGTCTCGTTCGTTAGCTGGTTCATGTTTTCCCTTCCCGAAGATTGATTCTGCAAATTCACGGCGGCTGCGGTCTTTCTCGGATTCGTGTCCCTTCGTCGGCGGGGCGGCCTGTCTTTGGTTCCTGATCCAGTTTCGCCAGGTGGCAGGCCAGTCGGCTTTGCGCCCCTTGGCTCCGGGTTGGGCAATCCAGTAGTCCCTGAAGCCGTCTGCAACAAGGTGGACGTTAAGCTCTGGACGGGTATCAATCAGAAACTCAACGTCTTTGTCGGATGGCTTCCAGTCAGCAGGCAATCGCGTAGCGGTTGCGCTCTTAGACTTTTTCTTCTGTTCTGTATCTGTATCTGTATCTGTATCTGTATCTGGAGTTTGTTTGCGTTCGCTTGCGTTCGCTTGCGCTTGTTTTGCCTCTTTTTGAGCATCGCGCCACCGTTTTGCACGTTCAGCAGACCCGTCTTCACGCTCAACCTGCCTTTTTGCCCACCCGCTAACCATTTCGCCATCCAGAACACGCCCCTGCATAGCAGTTAGGATTGCGTCAATTTGTTCGGCTTCTAGGTCGAGTGCGCTCGCTATATCTTCGCTGCATACGTTTTGCGTTCGCCCGCGTTCGGTTGCGTTCGATGCAATAACAAGCAGGTGGACATAGACTGACAGGACGGCAGGGATTGACTGCTTCGACACCCTTGCTATCGTTCTCCACTTGGGATCGTTCGGCATGTCGTGCCAGAGCCGCAGCCATGAATTAGCCATTAAGCAGCCCTCCATTGATAGAACCGGAACCAAGGGTTCATGTCAGCCAACCTTGTGCAGGTTGTTCAACACCGTGGCATTTATTCCTAAGTCGAAAAGCGTTTGTGACGCTTCAAATCTTGAAACTCTGAATTTTCTGAAAAGCGAAGGGTTTTCAACCCATCCAACATTGTTCTCTTTGTAAAAGTCGATTCTCTTGCCCATCAATTCCATAAGGCTCAATAGGTTTGAGATTGCTTTAGCTTGATCGCTGCACAAAGCATCCAAGTTCAAGTTTTCACAATCCTGGGCCAAGATTTTTTCAACCAAATCCTTCAGCGGATTCAGCCAATCAACATGCGTTGGGATAACGATTTCTTCAGATGCGTACTCACTCATTTCCTGTCCTTTCAACCCTGTCCGCGTATTGGGTGACGGCATGAATGGAGGGACAGGATTCCCCATTCCAGGCTTGCAAACCTGCGCCGCCATTGATCGTCATGCCAGTTCCTTAGCCATCGCCGTATAGCGGGATTTGATGGCCTTCAGGTCATCGATGGTGTAGTGCTTTGGTTCGTGCTTACCCTCAAGCCACTCGACGCGCTCGACACCTAGCTTTTTCACTAGATTTTTGCGGTACTCAACGATGTTCCCGGATAGGTGTGTGTTGCATGGTTGGCACTGTTTCCAGATATTGAGTTCTTCAAACCGAAGCTCGGGCGCGGCCTTGGTTGAACGATAGTGGCCTGCGTGCCATTGGCCTTGATGCTGCCTACCGCATGAGATACACGGCTCCAAGCGGTCACGCAGACGGATAAACAGGTTCATTGCGGCCTGGGCCTCTTTCATCCATTGCGCCCGCGTCTTGGCCTTAACCTTCGCCTCCCGGTGCGCCCTGGCCGCTTTCAGGACTTCTGTAGCGGTCGCACGGGCCTTGGCCTTGTCGGCGTGAGCCATCGCACAAGCAAAGCCGCACACGACTTGCAGCGGGCGCACGGGCATGAATTTCGTGCGACACGACTTGCAGGTTTTTGGCTTCGCCGCTGGCATCATGCGGCAGTGTCGATTTTAGGGTAACGGCGCATGGCTTTCTTGTGCAGCAATATCATTGCTTGCCCAGCGGCCCACCGTGGCTGTTGACGCGGATTAGACTGAAGCGCGCAAATATTTGCGCCAGTCATGCCGACGAATTCGCCAATGTCTTTGTATGTGTACCCGCGCTGTAGCAGGTCGCTTATCAGGTTTGTCCATTTCATGTGAAAAAGCATAGCCCAATAAAAACACTACGTCAACAAAAATAATTTAACAAAACACTTGCCAATATCAAATTTCTTTTGCTATAGTTCACCCATCGCATCAAATCACCGAGCGACTCAGGCAAAAGCCCCCAGTGGGCCATGACCCGGAGCAGGCGCAACGAGCCGCAAGGCCACGCAGGAACGCAGCTACCGACAAGTCAACCACCTGACGCAGTACAGAAGCAAATGCCGCTCCCGCTGGCCCTCTTGCCCTTGACTTGCAAGGAACAGGGAGCGCCAGGGGGGCCAGCAGGAGCGGTTAGCAGGTGAACCAATAGTGCTGGCGGTTGTGATTTGGGGCGAAATTGGCTCCCGATGGCTCTCCGTTAAATGGCGCACGAAATCCCGCGTCAGGCGTCAGCCGCACGGTGCGGAACAGGTCAGCCGCCAGCACTATTGGTTCACAGCAGCACAGAAGACCAGCCGGAGGGGTGAATAAGAATGGAGGCAGCCATGACCGATAAATTTTGCAGCAAGTGCGGCACGACCAAGCCTGTTTCCAAATTTGGAAAGCGCACCAGTGCTAAAGATGGGCTGAATTGTTGGTGCAAGACATGCAGAAACGCTGCCAACGCCGATTATCAAAAGGCAAACCCGGAAAAGGTTAAGGCAGCTAAGGCCGCATGGGAAAAGGCCAATCCTGAGAAAGTAAACGCATCCGCTGCTAGATGGGCTGCCGCAAACCCTGAAAAACGAGCCGCCGCAAGGCTCGCCAGGTACGCCGCAAACCCTGCAAAACATAAGGCATCTAATGCCAAGTGGCGTGCGTCCAATGCAGATAAGGAACGGGCGCGCTGTGCCAATTGGGCGGCGTCCAATCCGGAAGCAAAGCGCTTTCATCGTGCGAACCGACGCGCTAGAAATATTGGAAAACTCTCGCCAGGGTTGTTGGACAGGCTTTTTGAGTTGCAACGCGGCAAATGCGCGTGTGGCTGTAAGCAACCATTGGGCGACGATTACCACTTAGATCACAGGATGCCTCTGGCGCTTGGTGGCATGAACACCGATGACAACATGCAGTTGCTGCGCAAGCTGTGCAACCTGCAAAAGGGAGCGAAACACCCAATCGAATTCATGCAACAGAGAGGATTCTTGCTATGAACACCAACCTTATGCCATGCGGACTAGATGACGAGCGAATCCGCTTCGAGCCTGAAGAACCCGAGTCCGAAGATCCTCGCACAGATGCCGAAAAGCGCCTCGAATGGCTCTGCGACGAATGGAAAGACGCCCAGGCCGACGACCATTACGACTCATGGCGCGATGTGCGGATGATGATTTTTGGCGCAACGCAGGCACTCAACCATTGCAAAGCAGACCCCCGCCACGATGACCGTATGGCGCTCATAACATTAGGCGGTTTGGCGTTTGAATATTCGCTGGTCTGCATTCAACAAGGCAAATACGAAGGAGCACATCGATGACCACACGCTATCAACGCGACCGCGCCGTGAAAAGCGCATTAGTGCAGGCTGCCGAGCGTCGGCTTGAGTCCCGCCCCAACCGTGGCGACTACATCCTCGCCTGCGTCGGAGTCGTGGGTTGCGTGGTGATCGTGATCCTTGCTGTGGCGGGGGTCTTATGAGCGAGATTGAAACTGGCGGACCTGCGTTTCCAACCGAAAACGGCAGACAGGTAAGGCATGGCGCATACCACTTTGAGGTAATGACCCTGCGCGATTACTTCGCAGCCAAGGAGATGCAGGCGGCGGTTATCGCGGCAGCGTCATGGGGGCCGTGCCAGTTTCGTGATTTTGACGTCGATGCGGTGTCTGAATTCGCTAATCGGCAGGCCGATGCAATGCTGGCCGCAAGGGGCGAAAAATGACCCACGAAGATGCGCTAATGGATCTTTTCGAGATCGTGCAACTGAGCTTCCAGAACGCAATGCGTAAGCCCGACGCCGCCCGCTGGAAATCATGCGCGCAGCTTGCCGGTGTTGCGTCTACCCGGATGGGGTTTGAGGGCGATCTGTTCAGGGCTGCCGCGCTTGAAGGTGTAAGCGTCGAGGCCCGCCGGCAAATGCTGGCGATGATCGCAACGGGGGAAACATGCAGCCATTAATCGTAACCAAGCCATTCCCCGCCTGCATTTTGCGCTCCGGCGACCCTGCCCGCGACCACAGGAAAATTGACGTGCGCGAAACCATCGCACGGAACACGCCGCCCATCCAGAAACGGGCTGAAACCAAACAAGAGAGGATAGCGGCATGAGCGAATTCAACACCGTAGCCTGGATCAACTCCCAACGCGGCATGATCCAGATACCCGTGCTTGTGATGTACGAGCACGACAACGGCAAGCCCTTCATCTACGGCGTGTTCGAGGCTGCTGACCCGGAAAACGACCTCACCACGCTTATCAGCGATACAGAGCATGAGCTGATTTATCACAAGATCGAGCACCACATTAACGAGACGCATAGCGAGGCCGAAGAATTGGCCCAACAAGGAGAAAGATGATGAACAGCAGCGAAAGCATCAAGGGGCTTGCAGCGGCGCTTGCCAAGGCTCAAGCCGTTATGGAAAACGCTAGCAAGGACACGGCCAATCCGTTTTTCAAATCGAAGTACGCGAACCTTGAAAGCGTGGTCGGCGTGATCCGCCCCGCTATCGAGAAGTTCGGCCTGTCGTTTATTCAGGTCTGCCACGATTGGGATGTCGGCGCGAAGGTGGAAACCATCATCCTGCATGAGTCTGGCGAATGGCTGTCGTGCGGGATTATGGCGGCACCGGCCACGAAAGCAGACGCGCAGGGGTTTGGGTCTGCCCTTACCTATGCACGGCGCTACAGCCTTTCTGCTGCGTTTGGGGTGGCGACTGAGGATGACGATGGCAACGCGGCCAGCAAACACAAGCCAGCAGCGCAAGCGACTTTGCAGCCCTACGCAGACGCCAGCATTACGGCAAACATCGGGGCTTGGCGCGAATTGGTTGCTTCTGGTAAGAAAACAGCCGACGAGATTATCGGCCTGATTCAAACAAAGAACACGCTGAACACTTTACAGGTTAAGCGCATCCGTGAAGGCGTGGCTTCTGAAGACAGGGAGGCAGCATGATTATCCAAGGATCAGACGAATGGAAACAACTCAGGGCAGGCAAGCTGACCGCCTCACGAATGGCTGACGTCCTCGCTACCACCAAGAGTGGCGTATCGGCCAGCCGCAAGAACTACATGGCGCAGCTTGTGGCTGAACGCTTGACCGGGACAGTTGGCGAATCGTTCACCAATAGCGCGATGGAGTGGGGCACGTTGACCGAGCCGCTTGCGCGTGAGGCATACGAACTGCTTACTGTTACCAGCGTCGATCAAGTGGAGTTTGTCGATCATCCGGGGATTGAATGGTGCGGAGCCAGCCCGGACGGCCTCGTTTCTGATGATGGCCTAGTCGAGATCAAAGCGCCCAACACGGCAACCCACATTGACTACCTGCTAGGCCAGAAGCCCCCGGCAAAGTACGTGCCGCAAATGGCCCTGCAACTGGCCTGTACGGGTCGCCAGTGGGTGGATTTCGTTTCATACGATCCAAGACTCCCGGAAGAACACCGGCTTTTTGTGGTGCGCTATACGCCGGAACCGGCCTATATGGAAACAATTGACAAGGAAGCGCGGGCGTTCCTGGCTGATGTTGCCGAGACAATCGAGCGCCTTAACGGCATCCGGCATGAACTGAGGGCTGCTGCGTGATGGCTGATCTAAAGGATTTGAACAAAGAACACTACTACCCGCAATGGGTTTGCTTTCCATGCGGCAACAAGCATGGACGCGGCTACCCGGAGGGCCATGTTTGCACGATGCACACCGGCGTATGCGGTATTTGTGGCGAAACTCGGGAAGTTACTGAGCCGCGTGACTTCGGTTTTTTGCGTGATGGATGGAAGTCGCATGTCAAGCCAAAACGTTGACCGCTTGATGCGGCGATGAAAGTGAACGCGTTGAGCATCCAGACCGCTGCGCACAAAGAGCTGCGGGCAGCCATCGCCAAAGCAACCGGCGGCGACCCGTGCCCGAATGCACCTGCGCGGCGAAAGACATGACGTTTGGCCGATGCTGCAAGGTGACGCCCAACG
>CAYVPI010000052.1:0-31975 GCA_964453495.1 uncultured Pseudomonas sp.
GCGTCATGGCCGTGTGAAGAAGGGCGACAAGATCCTGGTCAAGTCCACCGGCAAGGTGCACCTGGTCGACAGCGTCGGTGTTTTCACGCCCAAGCACACCCAGACCGCCGATCTCAAGGCCGGTGAAGTGGGCTTCATCATCGCCAGCATCAAGGACATTCACGGGGCACCGGTCGGTGACACCCTGACCTTGAGCAGCACCCCGGACGTCGATGTACTGCCAGGTTTCAAACGCGTACAACCGCAGGTTTACGCCGGCCTGTTCCCGGTCAGCTCCGAAGACTTCGAAGACTTTCGCGATGCCCTGCAGAAGCTGACCCTCAACGACTCGTCGTTGCAGTACCTGCCGGAAAGCTCCGACGCCCTGGGCTTCGGTTTCCGCTGCGGTTTCCTCGGCATGCTGCACATGGAGATCATCCAGGAGCGCCTGGAGCGCGAATACGACCTGGACCTGATCACCACGGCGCCAAGCGTAATCTTCGAGGTCCAGCTCAAGAGCGGCGAGACGATCTATGTCGATAACCCGTCCAAGCTGCCGGATACCTCCTCGGTCGAGGATTTCCGTGAGCCGATCGTGGCCGCGACCATCCTGGTACCCCAGGAGCACCTGGGTAACGTCATTACCCTGTGTATCGAAAAGCGTGGCGTACAGCGCGACATGCAATTCCTCGGCAGCCAGGTCCAGGTGCGTTACGACCTGCCGATGAACGAAGTGGTGCTCGACTTCTTCGACCGCCTGAAGTCCACCAGCCGTGGCTATGCTTCGCTGGATTACCATTTTGATCGCTACCAGTCGGCCAACCTGGTCAAGCTGGACGTGCTGATCAACGGCGACAAGGTCGATGCCCTGGCGCTGATCGTGCACAAGGACAACGCGCACTACAAAGGTCGCGCATTGACCGAGAAGATGAAGGAACTGATCCCGCGGCAGATGTTCGACGTGGCAATCCAGGCCGCCATTGGTGGGCAGATTGTGGCGCGGACCACTGTCAAGGCGCTCAGAAAGAACGTACTGGCCAAATGCTACGGCGGTGACGTCAGCCGTAAGCGCAAGCTTTTGGAAAAGCAGAAGGCCGGTAAGAAACGCATGAAGCAGGTCGGCAACGTGGAAATTCCACAAGAAGCCTTCCTTGCCGTGCTCAGGTTGGATAGTTAGGTCCTATGTCTCTAAATTTCCCGCTGTTGTTAGTCATCGCTGTAGCCGTGTGCGGTTTGCTGGCCCTGGTCGACCTGGTGTTTCTGGCACCGCGTCGGCGCTCGGCGATTGCCAACTATCAGGGCACCGTCAACCAGCCTGAAATGGCGGTGCTTGAGCGGTTGAACAAGGAACCGTTGCTGGTCGAGTACGGTAAATCGTTCTTCCCGGTGCTGTTCATCGTGCTGGTGCTGCGTTCGTTTCTGGTCGAACCCTTCCAGATCCCTTCGGGGTCGATGAAGCCGACCCTGGAAGTGGGCGACTTCATCCTGGTGAACAAGTTCTCGTACGGCATTCGCCTGCCGGTGCTCGACAAGAAGGTCATTGAAATCGGTGACCCGCAGCGTGGCGACGTGATGGTGTTTCGCTACCCAAGCGACCCGAACGTGAACTACATCAAGCGTGTGGTTGGCTTGCCAGGCGACCAGATCCGCTACACCAACGACAAGCGCCTGTTCGTCAACGGCCAGCCGGTTGCCGAGCAACTGGTCGGTAGCGAGCCAGGTACACTGGGCAGCGCCGAGCTGTATCAGGAGAAGTTGGGTGCGGCCGAGCACTTGATCCGCAAGGAAATGAGCCGTTACCGCATGCCGCCCGATCAGCAATGGGTAGTGCCAGCCGGCCACTACTTCATGATGGGCGACAACCGCGACAACTCCAACGACAGCCGTTTCTGGGATGACCCGCGGATTCCAAAGAACCTGCTGGGCATGGTCCCGGACCAGAATATCGTCGGCAAGGCCTTCGCGGTCTGGATGAGCTGGCCGGAACCGAAACTGAGCCACTTCCCGAACTTTTCGCGGGTGGGTCTGATCAAGTAACACCACAACGGCGCTGTCCTTATACAGCGCCGAATGCATTTCTGGCATAGGCTGTGAGGAGCAGGTCGGTCGACCTGCGTCGCAGCTTTCGCCGTATGGGCCATGGCCCTACAGCCTTCAGGATCCTGATTTGAACAATGCGTTAAGCGTGACGGTGGCGGGGACTTCGGTTCCGGTTGCCTTGAAAGTCCAAAAGTGTGAGCCCCGGTTCATTGGCCCGGTGGTGAAATTCGACCACGAAATACGCGTGGGTACATTGTGAGCGTTTCCTTGAGCCGTCTCGAGCGTCAGCTCGGTTATACCTTCAAGGACCAGGAACTGATGGTCCTGGCCCTGACTCACCGAAGCTTCGCAGGCCGCAATAATGAGCGCCTGGAATTCCTTGGTGATGCCATTCTCAACTTCGTTGCGGGCGAAGCGCTGTTCGAGCGCTTCCCGCAAGCACGCGAAGGCCAGCTCTCGCGCCTGCGTGCGCGGCTGGTGAAGGGCGAGACCCTGGCCCTGCTGGCCCGTGGTTTCGACCTCGGTGAGTACCTGCGCCTGGGCTCCGGTGAGCTGAAAAGCGGTGGTTTCCGTCGCGAATCGATCCTGGCCGATGCCCTGGAAGCCTTGATTGGCGCCATTTACCTGGATTCTGGTATGGAAACCGCGCGTGATCGCGTGCTTTCCTGGCTGGCCAACGAGTTCGAGAGCCTGACGCTGGTCGACACCAACAAGGATCCCAAGACGCGCCTGCAGGAGTTCTTGCAGTCGCGTGCCTGTGAATTGCCCCGCTACGAAGTGGTGGATATCCAGGGCGAACCGCATTGCCGGACATTCTTCGTCGAATGCGAAGTCACCCTGTTGAACGAAAAAAGCCGAGGCCAGGGCGTGAGCCGCCGTATCGCCGAGCAGGTCGCGGCCGCAGCAGCACTGATCGCCCTGGGCGTGGAGAATGGCAATGACTGATACAAACGTAACCCGCTGCGGCTATGTCGCCATCGTCGGCCGTCCCAATGTGGGCAAGTCCACGCTGCTCAACCATATCCTGGGGCAGAAGCTGGCGATCACTTCGCGCAAGCCGCAGACCACCCGGCACAACATGCTCGGGATCAAGACCGAGGGCGACATCCAGGCGATCTATGTCGATACCCCCGGCATGCACAAAAGCAACGAGAAAGCCCTCAACCGTTACATGAACAAGACTGCCTCGGCTGCGTTGAAAGACGTCGACGTGGTGATTTTCGTGGTTGACCGCACCCGCTGGACCGAAGAAGACCAGCTTGTGCTGGAGAGAGTGCAATACGTTCAGGGCCCGTTGATCCTGGCCATCAACAAGACCGACCGGATCGAGGACAAGGCCGAGCTCATGCCGCATCTGGAATGGCTGCAGAAGCAGCTGCCAAGTGCCGAAATCGTGCCGATCTCCGCACAACAGGGGCACAACCTCGATGCTTTGGAAGGGTTGATCGCCAAGCACCTGCCAGAAAACGATCACTTCTTCCCTGAAGACCAGATCACCGACCGCAGCAGCCGCTTCCTGGCCGCCGAGCTGATCCGCGAGAAAATCATGCGCCAGCTGGGTGCAGAATTGCCGTACCAGATCACCGTCGAGATCGAAGAATTCAAGCAGCAGGGCAAGACCTTGCACATCCACGGCCTGATCCTGGTCGAGCGCGATGGCCAGAAGAAGATCATCATTGGCGACAAGGGTGAGCGGATCAAGCGCATCGGTACCGAGGCACGCAAGGACATGGAGTTGCTGTTCGACTCCAAGGTCATGCTCAACCTCTGGGTCAAGGTCAAAGGTGGCTGGTCCGACGACGAGCGCGCCCTGCGTTCGCTGGGCTACGGCGACCTGTAATATCTTGCCGGCCTGGCACCTCAGCCAGGTCGGCAACCCTCCCTCCATCGCTTCCAGCGAGACTTCATGAGCCAGCAGCCTGTCGCTCAACCGGCCTACGTTCTGCACAGCCGGGCGTACCGCGAAAGCAGCGCACTGGTCGACTTCCTGACCCCACAGGGGCGCCTGCGTGCGGTACTGCGCTCGGCACGGGGCAAGGCCGGCACTCTGGCACGGCCGTTCGTACCGCTGGAGGCCGAGTTCCGTGGGCGCGGCGAGCTTAAAAACGTTGGACGCATGGAGAGTGCGGGTATCGCGCTGTGGCTCAATGGCGATGCATTGTTCAGCGGCTTGTACCTCAATGAGCTGTTGATCAGATTATTGCCGGCCGAAGATCCGTCGCCCGGCTTGTTCGACCACTATGCGGCAACCTTGCAGGCCCTGGCGGCGGGCAGGGCGCTGGAACCCTTGCTGCGCTCGTTCGAATGGCGCCTGCTCGATGAGCTGGGCTACGGTTTCGCCCTGGATGTCGATATCAACGGTGATCCGCTCGAAGGCGAGGGCATGTACCGGCTGCAGGTCGATGCCGGCCTTGAGCGTGTCTACCTGGTGCAGCCCGGGCTGTTCAAGGGCAGTGACCTGTTGGCCATGGCTCAGGCCGACTGGGCTGCCCCCGGAGCATTGCTCGCAGCCAAGCGTTTGATGCGCCAGGCCTTGGCAGTTCATCTGGGTGGGCGGCCATTAGTCAGCCGGGAACTGTTCCGAAAGCCTTGAGCTCGTCGTATGCTGTAGCGCTCAATCTTCAGGAGAGTCTCCGTGACCACTAGCAACCGCATCCTTCTCGGCGTCAATATCGACCACGTGGCTACCCTGCGCCAGGCACGCGGCACGCGCTACCCCGACCCGGTCAAGGCGGCACTGGATGCTGAAGAAGCGGGTGCCGATGGCATCACCGTGCATTTGCGTGAAGACCGTCGGCACATCCAGGAGCGTGATGTACTGGTGCTCAAGGATGTATTGCAGACGCGCATGAACTTCGAAATGGGCGTTACCGAGGAAATGATGGCGTTCGCCGAGCGCATTCGCCCGGCCCATATCTGCCTGGTACCTGAGACCCGTCAGGAGCTGACCACCGAAGGTGGCCTGGATGTGGCCGGCCAGGAAGCGCGCATCAAGGCTGCGGTCGAGCGCCTGTCACGGCTGGGTTCGGAAGTCTCTCTATTCATCGATGCCGATGAACGTCAGATCGAAGCATCGCGTCGCGTAGGGGCGCCTGCCATTGAGCTGCACACCGGTCGCTATGCCGATGCGCAAACGCCAGCGCAAGTGGCGCAAGAGTTGCAGCGGGTGGTGGATGGCGTTGCCTTTGGCCTGGCCCAGGGGCTGATCGTCAATGCCGGCCATGGCCTGCATTACCACAACGTCGAAGCGGTCGCTGCCATCAAGGGGATCAACGAATTGAACATCGGCCACGCCCTGGTGGCCCATGCACTGTTCGTTGGCTTCAAGGGGGCGGTGTCGGAGATGAAAGCCTTGATCCTGGCTGCAAGCCGCGGCTGAGCCAGCGCCTGTGAAAGCGCCTGTCGACCCGCTCAGCGATGCCAGCATCATCGATGCCTGGCAGCATAACGCCGAACCTTGGAGCGATGCCGTGCGCAGCGGCCAGATTGCCAGCCGGCGCCTGGTTACCGACCAGGCGGTGCTCGCAGCCATATTGGCGCGAGCACCTGCCTCGGTGCTCGACCTGGGATGCGGCGAAGGCTGGCTGGTGCGCGTACTGGCTCAGGAGGGTGTCACTGCGCAAGGGGTCGATGCGGTCGCTGAGTTGGTGGCCAAGGCACGCGAAGCCGGTGGCGAATTTTCGCAATATTCCTACGAACAGATCATTGCCGGGCAGTTCAGTTGCCAGGTGGATGCCGTCGTGTGCAACTTCTCGCTGCTGGGCAAGGAGTCTGTCGAGGGTTTGCTCAAGGTCATGCCAAGTTTGTTGAACCGGGCCGGCATGCTGGTCATCCAAACCCTACACCCAGTGTTTTGCTGTGGTGAGCAGGCGTATTTGGATGGCTGGCGCAGCGAGTCATGGGCAGGGTTCGGCGGGGGGTTCAGTGCCCCGGCGCCCTGGTATTTCCGGACCTTGCAGAGCTGGGTGCAATTGTTGCGGATCAACGGTTGGCGGCTGCTGGAAATCCGCGAACCTTTGCATCCGCAGACGCACCAGCCAGCGTCCATCATTCTGATCGCCGATGTCATCGAGTCGTCGGGTTCCTGACAAACAGTAGTCGGAATACGGTAAGCCCACCCTTTACGCTCTCGGCCTCCACGCTACCCTTATGCAGGGTCATGATCGAGCGTACGATCGCCAAGCCTAGCCCAGTACCACCGTCGAGCCGCGAGCGGCCGTTGTCCGCACGGTAGAATCGTTCGAACAGTTGTGGCATATGCTCTTTGGCAATCCCGGTACCCCCATTACTCACTGACACGCAGACGCGTTCGTCATTCTGTGAGATAGCCAGGCCGATACTTGCATCTGCCGGGCTATGACGTATGGCATTGGACAAAAGATTCGACAGTGCCCGCTGGATCATCAAGCGGTCGCCTTGCACCATCGCCTGGCCGCTGATCTGCAGTTGCAGTCGTTTCTCTTCGGCTGCTATAGCGAACAGGTCGAGCACCCGTTCGGCTTCATCTTCAAGCCGTATGTTTTCAAATGGAACCGATGCAGCCGGATGACTGACCTGGGCCAGAAACAGCATGTCGGTGATGATTCGGGTGACCCGATCAAGCTCTTCGATGCTTGATTCGAGCACGGCCTTGTATTCGTCTGCGCAGCGCTCCCGGGCCAAGGTGACCTGGGCCTTGCCCATGATGTTGCTGATAGGCGAACGCAACTCATGCGCCAGGTCATCGGAAAACTGCGAAAGTTGCTGCACACCGTTGTCCAGGCGCTCAAGCATGAAATTGATGCCATGGGCCAGGTCGCTGAGCTCCTGGGGTAATTTGGCTACCGGTAGACGATGGCTCAGGTCCTGGGCTGAAACCCTGGCGGCGACTTGACGAAATTGTCTGAGTGGCAGCAAACCGTGTCGGACCAGCCACCAGGCGCTAAAACCGATCAATAGCAATAACAGGGGCAGGGCGAGAACAATCGAGCGTAAATAGGCCTCCAGCAATTGTTGGTCGTCACTGCGATTGACTGATAGCAGTACCTTCAGTTGTTTGCCTTGCGATAGGGGGACCAACTGCGCTGCAGTCAGCACGCGATTGCCCCTGGTGTCGCTCCAGCGCTGATAGCTCAGCTGTTCGCCAGGCTCCAGCAATTGTAATTGCTGGCTGTCGACGGGTACGCCAAGTGACAGAAGCGGTAGCCGTTGTTGCGCTTGGAAAACGGTCACGTTCAGATCGTCATGGCTCTCCACAAGGCCAAGAAGGCCATGGGTGAGCAACGACAATCTATCGGCCTGAAAATCTACCGTGAGGTTGTGCTGCAGCTGCTCCATCTTCTTCGCCAGGTTTCGCTCGCTGCGCATGTTCAGTTCATGGTCAAGTGCCAGGACTGACAGGGCGGCGAGCAGTAGTACCAGCCCGGCGCCCATCAAACTGACAGTCAAACCCAGCCGTAACGACAGGCGCCCGTTCTTCATTCGCGAGACTCCAGCACATACCCGACGCCACGCAGCGTGTGGATCAGCTTGTTGTCGAATGGGTCGTCGATCTTGGCCCGTAGACGACGAATGGAGACTTCGACCACGTTGGTATCGCAGTCGAAGTTCATGTCCCAGACCAGCGAAATAATCTGAGTACGTGACAGCACCTCGCCACTCTGGCGCATCAACAGGTGCAACAGGGCGAACTCCTTGGCCGTCAGGTCGATGCGCTGGTTATCCCGATAGGCGCGGTGGCGGCCACGGTCCAGTTCCAGGTCGGCCACCTTGAGTGTTTCCCGTGTCAGGTGTTGTTCACAACGGCGTAGCAAGGTACGCACGCGTGCCAGCAGTTCAGGGAATTCGAAGGGTTTGACCAGGTAGTCGTCTGCACCGAGGTCGAGGCCCTTGACCTTGTCGGCCAGGCGACCGCGGGCGGTGAGCATCATGATGCGCGTATTGCCATGGGTACGCAGGTTCGCGAGCACTTCCCAACCGTCGAGCTCGGGTAAGTTGACATCCAATATCACCAGGTCGTAGGCCTGTTGCCGGGCCAGATGCAGCCCGTCTGCACCATTGTTCGCGCAGTCGACTATATAGCCATTTTCAGTCAGGCCTTGATGAAGGTATTGAGCGGCTTTTACTTCGTCCTCAATGATCAATATGCGCATGCAGTTGCACTCTTCAAGTCGGGGGGAGGGTTTTATAATTAAGTATAAGTTTGTTGTGATAATCAGGAGGGTGTTTTTAAAGTTTCAAATAATGAAGCATAAAGCCTGTAGTGGCTTCAGGGTCAATCTGTAATCCCTTGCTGGGTGGGCGTTGTGGGGCGCAGTTTGTGGTTTATTTGTTGCCTTGTATTACGGTTTTATGGGGTGTTGGAACGTTACTGCTTGTTCCGATCATAGCGGGTTTCACAATTTGTTAGTGGTGGATAACGTATTTGTAATTTTCTGGTCACCCTGTTGATAAAGCTCG
Source organism: uncultured Pseudomonas sp. (assembly GCA_964453495.1). Lineage (GTDB taxonomy): Bacteria > Pseudomonadota > Gammaproteobacteria > Pseudomonadales > Pseudomonadaceae > Aquipseudomonas. The sequence goes on from CAYVPI010000052.1 coordinate 8,458, forward strand.
GCAACTACATTTGCAGCACCGAAAACAGCAGTGCGTTACTTCGTCCTTTTCGGCAAAGGTAATGCGAGTGATTGGAAGGAGTGGGCAAATGTCTCGAAGCAATCAACTCATCCGACCGAGCCTGGGCAAGACTGTCTCGAGGCTGGGGCGGGGAGCCCTCATGGCCGGCCTGTTCACGCTTGGCCATGAGCGTTTGCAGGCTGCGCAGGACACCCTGTTGACCCTAGACGATGCCCTGCGTACGGCATTGGCGAACAATCCAGAGTTGGCCGCAGTGCAATGGGGTATTGGCATTGCCGGGGGGGAGCGTCAGCAGGCAGGCCTGGTTCCCAATCCGGAACTCTCCTGGCAAACCGAAGACACCCGCCGCAATACCAGAACTACCAGTGTCAGTATCAGCCAGGCCTTGGAACTGGGCGGCAAACGCGGTGCCCGCGTGGAACTGGCGCAGCTGGGCGAGGATGTGGCGCAGGTGGCGTTGGAGCGCCAGCGCAATGTTCTGAGAGCCGATGTGATTGCCGCATTCAATGGTGCGGCGCGTGCCCAGGAGCGCCTGCAACTGGTCGAGCAGTCTCAGGCATTGGCCGAGCGTGGGATGAACATCGCCCAAGGGCGGATAAAGGCGGGTAAAGCAGCGCCATTTGAAGCCACCCGGGCACAGGTCCAGCTTTCGGAGGTGCGGCTGGAATTGAATCGGGCGCGGGCCTCGATGGCCGATGCCTACCAGCAGCTGGCGGTGGTCACAGGTGCGCCATCTGCACAGTTTGCCCGAGTTGACGCCAATGCCAGCAGCCCCGTGCGCATTCCCGAGGCGACTTATCTGTTCGCGCGAATCGCGGACACTGCTGACCTGCGTCTGGCACAACTGCAGATCGAACAAACCGAAGCCTCGCTGGGATTGGAGAAGACCCAGCGCATCCCTGACTTGACACTGAGCCTGGGTAGCCAATACGACGCAGCCGAGCGCGAGCGGGTCAACCTTGTGGGGGTTTCAATGCCCATACCGCTTTTTAATCGTAACCAGGGCAACATCCTGGCGGCCGCGCGCCGCACCGACCAGGCACGCGACCTGCGCAATGCTGCCGAGCTTCGCTTGCGCACGGATATACGCCAAGCCCTGGCGCAATGGACGACGGCCCGCGCAGAAGTGACTTCATTCAACCAGGTCATCCTGCCAGCTGCGCAAAGTTCGGTCGACTCCGCCTCCCGAGGGTTCGAGGCCGGCAAGTTCAACTTCCTCGATGTGCTGGATGCACAACGCACCCTGATCAATGCCCGAACGCAATACCTGCAGGCGCAGGCACAGGTGACCGATGCCTGGGTCCGGGTCGAAAGGGTGTTCGGTGATTTGTCTGGCATACCGTGATGCAAGCTCAATTGAAACGGCTGCGGCTCTGCCTGCTGTGTGTCAGCAGTCTGATGCTCAGTGATGACCGTTTGGTCCTCCAACATTTCCAGCCCCAGGAGCCCCGGCACTGGTGCAGCCACGAATTCCATCGCGCACTGGGCGCGTTACTTACCTCCAACCCCGACGCTTGGCCGTGACGCGATGTTGTGGCAGGCATGATCATGCGCAGGAGTTTACATGGACAACAAACCCATTCTGATTGCTGTTCTGACCCTGGCTGTTGGCCTCTGTGTCGGCGCCTGGGCTCAACGCCAGGTCAGCCCGCTGCCGTCGCTGGTCCAGAGCGGACATGACGACACTGATGAACATCAGGACTCAAGCCATGCCTCGGCGGGCCAAGCTCAAGGCTCAGCCGAGCGGTTGCAGATCGATCCCGGGCAAATCGAGGCCGCCGGCATCGAATTGGTCGAGGCACAGCGGCGAATATTGAGCGACACCCTGTCGTTTCCGGGTGAAATTCGCTTCGACGAGGACCGCACGGCCCATGTAGTGCCCAGGGCCGCGGGTGTGGTCGAGTCGGTAACGGTTGCTCTGGGCCAAGTGGTCAAAAAGGGTGACGTGCTGGCAGTGATCACCAGCCGGCAGATTTCCGATCAGCGCAGTGAGCTTGCAGCGAGCCAGCGACGTCTTGAGCTTGCACGTATTACCTATGCGCGTGAACGGCAGTTATGGCAGGAGAAGATTTCGGCGCAGCAGGACTATTTGCAAGCACGCCAGGCATTGCGCGAAGCCGAGATCGCCGTCAACAACGCCCGCGACAAAACCAGTGCCCTGAGTGGCGACACCGTGCTTGCAGGTGGCAACCGTTATGAGCTGCGCGCGCCATTGGACGGCATGGTGGTGGAAAAGCACCTGGTCCAGGGTGAGGTGGTCAGCGAAGCCAGCAATGCCTTTACGGTATCGAACCTGTCGCGCGTCTGGGCCACTTTTGGTGTCTCGCCCAGGGACCTTGGCAAGATAGAAGTCGGAAAACCGGTCGCCATCAGCGCGTCTGAACTCGGCGAGCAAGTCACCGGGACGGTGAGTTACATCGGCAGCCTGTTGGGTGAGCAAACACGTACCGCGCTGGTTCGCGTCTCATTGGATAACCCACGTGGTGCCTGGAGGCCGGGGATGTTTGTCTCGGTATTGATGCCGACCGCCACACGCGTTGCGCAACTGGCAATCCCTGAAGGCGCCGTGCAGACCCTGGAAAACCAGCCATCGGTGTTCGTCCGGGTCGACGATGGCTTTGTCGTCCAATCCGTGCAGTTAGGCACTCGCGAAGCAGGTTTTGTCGAAGTCACCCAGGGCCTGGAAGCAGGGCAGCAGGTGGCGACCACCGGCAGCTTCATTCTCAAGTCGGAGCTGGGCAAGGCAACGGCTGAGCACGCGCACTGAATCGACTACCTGAACGAGTACCCGTCATGTTCGAACGCATCATTCAATTTGCGATAGAGCAGCGCATCATCGTGCTGCTTGCGGTCCTGTTGATGGCCGGCCTGGGCATCGCCAGCTACCAGAAACTGCCGATCGATGCAGTGCCCGACATTACCAATGTCCAGGTGCAGATCAATTCGGCTGCACCCGGATTTTCGCCCCTGGAAACCGAGCAACGCATCACCTTTCCCATCGAGACGGCGATGGCCGGCCTGCCGGGCCTGCAGCAGACGCGCTCCCTATCACGCTCGGGGTTGTCCCAGGTTACGGTTATTTTCCAGGATGGCACCGATCTGTTTTTTGCCCGGCAACTGGTCAATGAGCGACTACAGGTGGCGCGTGAGCAACTACCAGAGGGGGTGGAGGCAGTCATGGGGCCGATATCGACCGGCCTTGGCGAAATTTTCCTGTGGACGGTCGAAGCCACCGAAGGCGCGCTCAAGGACGATGGCAGTGCCTATACGCCCACCGACTTGCGCGTGATCCAGGACTGGATCATCAAGCCGCAACTGCGCAATGTACCGGGCGTGGCGGAAATCAACACCATCGGAGGATTTGCCAAGGAGTACCAGATTGCCCCCGACCCCAAGCGCCTGGCGGCCTATCGGTTGACACTGAGCGACCTGGTCAGTGCCCTGGAACGCAATAATGCCAACGTCGGTGCGGGCTATATCGAACGTAATGGCGAGCAACTGTTGATTCGTGCACCAGGGCAGGTGGCGAGTATCGAGGACATTGCCAATATCGTCCTGGCCAACATCGACGGCACACCGATTCGCATCAGGCAAGTGGCCGACGTGGGCATTGGCCGCGAACTGCGCAGCGGTGCCGCCACCGAGAACGGCCGTGAAGTGGTATTGGGCACGGTCTTCATGCTGATCGGCGAAAACAGCCGGACAGTCTCCCAGGCCGTGGCCATGAAACTGGCCGAAATAAATCGCTCCCTGCCCAAAGGAGTGGTTGCCGTCACGGTCTACGATCGCACCACACTGGTCGACAAGGCCATCGCCACAGTCAAGACCAACCTGATCGAGGGCGCGATACTGGTGATTGCGGTGCTCTTTCTCTTTTTGGGCAACATTCGCGCAGCATTGATCACCGCGATGGTCATTCCACTGGCAATGCTGTTCACCTTCACCGGCATGTTCGCCAACAAGGTCAGCGCCAATCTCATGAGCCTCGGGGCGCTGGATTTTGGCATCATCGTCGATGGTGCAGTGGTGATCGTGGAGAATGCGATCAGGCGCCTGGCCCATGCCCAGCAACAACGCGGCCGTATATTGACGCGCTCCGAGCGCATGCATGAGGTGTTCGCGGCGGCCAAAGAGGCACGGCGGCCGTTGATCTATGGGCAGTTGATCATCATGGTGGTGTACCTGCCGATCTTCGCCTTGACTGGGGTCGAGGGCAAGATGTTCCACCCCATGGCGTTCACAGTGGTTATCGCGCTGTTGGGCGCCATGATCCTCTCTGTGACGTTCGTGCCAGCGGCGATTGCATTGTTCGTCACCGGCAAGGTCAAGGAAGAAGAGAACCTGCTGATGCGCAGTGCCCGGCGCGGCTATGAACCGGTGCTCGCCTGGGTGATGGGCCATCGTGTTGCGGCCTTCGCCATGGCGGCCAGTGCCATTGTGCTGTCGGGCCTGGTGGCCGGCCGCATGGGCAGCGAATTTGTGCCAAGCCTCAGTGAAGGCGATTTTGCCTTGCAGGCGCTGCGTGTACCGGGCACCAGCCTGACGCAATCGGTGCAGATGCAGGAGCGCCTCGAAAAAGCCGTGGTCGAACGGGTACCAGAAGTAGCACGCATGTTCGGCCGCACCGGCACCGCTGAGATCGCCTCCGATCCAATGCCACCGAACATTTCCGACAGCTACGTCATGCTCAAACCCAAGGAGCAGTGGCCTGACCCGAGCAAAAGCCGTGAGCAACTGATCGAGGACATCCAGCGCGCCAGTGCGGTCGTGCCCGGGAGTAACTATGAGTTGTCCCAGCCGATCCAGTTGCGTTTCAACGAGCTGATTTCCGGTGTGCGCAGTGACGTGGCGGTCAAGGTTTTCGGTGATGACATGGACGTGCTCAACACGACAGCCGGGCAGGTTGCCGAGACCTTGCAACAGGTCTCGGGCGCCTCGGAAGTCAAGGTGGAGCAGACATCGGGCCTGCCCGTGCTGACGATTGGCATCGATCGTGACCAGGCCGCCCGCTTTGGCCTGAATGTGGGGGATGTGCAAGACACCATCGCCATTGCACTTGGCGGACGCCAGGCCGGTACCCTGTACGAGGGTGATCGGCGCTTTGACATGGTGGTGCGTTTGCCCGATGACGTGCGCGCCGATATCCAGGGGCTTTCCCGCCTGCTGATTCCAGTGCCAGCCACTGCCGGCACCAGCGCAGGGATCGGCTTCATTACCCTGGCCGATGTCGCCAGCCTCGATCTGGTGCTGGGCCCTAACCAGGTCAGCCGGGAGAATGGCAAGCGACTGGTGGTGGTCAGCGCCAACGTACGTGGCCGCGACATAGGTTCGTTCGTGCAAGAGGCAGAAGCTCGCATCGGGCAGCAAGTGCAGGTGCCGGCCGGCTACTGGACCACCTGGGGTGGGCAGTTCGAACAACTGCAGTCAGCGGCCAAGCGCCTGCAGATCGTGGTGCCGGTTGCCTTGCTGCTGGTGTTCGCCTTGTTATTCATGATGTTCAACAATCTCAAGGACGGCATGCTGGTGTTTACCGGTATCCCTTTCGCCTTGACCGGCGGCATCGTGGCCTTGTGGTTGCGTGACATTCCCCTGTCGATATCCGCGGGTGTCGGCTTTATAGCCCTGTCAGGCGTGGCAGTTCTCAATGGGTTGGTGATGATTGCCTTCATCCGCAACCTGCGTGAAGAGGGGCGCCCCTTGCGGTTAGCCGTCGATGAGGGTGCCTTGACCCGCCTGCGCCCGGTATTGATGACGGCGCTGGTGGCATCCTTGGGCTTCATTCCGATGGCCTTGGCCACAGGCACCGGTGCCGAAGTACAACGGCCATTGGCCACGGTGGTAATAGGCGGGATTTTGTCTTCCACCACTCTGACATTATTAGTATTGCCGGCGCTTTATTACTGGGCACATTGCAAGGAAGAGCAGGGGGGGATTACCAGCTAACAGAATTGTAATGTTGGAATCATCTTCAGGTTATTTGTGAGTTGCAACGATAGGGCGGCGATCTCGAATAGGGGTTGCTGCCCTTTGAATTATATTGAAAACAACTTCAGAGGGCTAGAACACCAATAATTGCTGACAGTTCTGGAGTTGCAGATGGTGAAAAAAATAACAATGTCTTTGGCTGCATTCTCGGCGTTGGCCGGCATTGCACCGCAATGGGCCGTTGCCGAACAGTCAAAAGATGGGTTTGTCGATGGCAGCAGCCTGACCTTGCTCAATCGTAACTTCTATTTCAACCGTGATTACCGTAAAGGCCAATCCAGCCCTACCGGCAATGGCTACTCCGAGGCTTGGGCACACGGCATCATCGGGCGATTCGAATCCGGGTTCACCGAGGGCACTGTGGGGGTGGGCGTCGATGCGTTCGCCATGCTCGGGCTCAAGCTCGACACCGGCGACGGTCGCAACGGCAGGCGTAGCTCATTTGACATGCTGCCGGTCGACAGTAACGGCAAGGCCCGCACTGAGTGGAGTAAAGTCGGTGGTGCGGCAAAATTGCGTGCGTTGGACACTGTATTAAAAGTGGGCGATGTATTTCCAACAACCCCGGTGGTGCATTACGGCGACTCCCGTCTGTTGCCTGAAAGCTTTACCGGGATAACAGTCGAAAACACCAGCCTGGCAGGGCTCAAGGTGCAGGGCGGGCGCTTGCATGCCATGAGCCAGCCTCTTTCGAGCAACCGCCGGGATGGCTTCGTCACCTTTTATGGCGCAGCCGTGGACGCCCCGTGGCTGGGTTACTTCGGCGGTGATTACGATGTCAGCTCGAACCTGTCCCTGAGCCTCTACACCAGCCGTTTGAAAGATGTCTGGAACCAGTATTACACCGGCGCCGCATTCAAGTACCCGATCTCGACCGGCGTGACGGCCTTCGCCGGCCTCAATTACTACAAGGCGGTGGATGAAGGCCAGCAGCTGTTGGGCCAGTTCAACAACGACATCTGGAGTGGCAAGGTCGGCGTCAGCTATGAGGCCCACACCGTGACATTGTCGCACCAACGCAATAACGGCAACGATACGTTCGACTACTTGCGCCAGTCCGACTCGATTTTCCTAGACAACTCCATCCAATACAGCGACTTCAATGCACCCCGTGAGCGCTCCTGGCTGGTCCGGTACGATATCGACATGGCGCCCTTTGGTGTACCGGGGTTGTCGTTCATGACCCGTTATGGCAAGGGTACTGGCGCGGACTACTCCAAGGCCAACGCGGTGTATGTACAAACGGACAGCGCTGGCAACCCGCTGACCGATCAGAAGCGCTGGGAACGTGATTTTGAAGCACGTTATGTCGTGCAGTCGGGTTCGCTCAAGGACATGTCATTGCGTTTGCGCCAAGCCACTACCCGAGCCACCGCATTCGAATCGGACCTGAATGAAGTTCGTTTGATCGTTGAATACCCGTTGGCGCTGTTGTAACGCGACCAGTCTCACTGGAGTAACATTTCAGTAATGTAATGAGGCGCTCACCGTGCCGTTAGTTTCACTTGCTTATGATTGAGCCATCTTCCGGGGTAAATGCAAATAACTGCCAAGCCCCAAATTAAATATGGATGAGGTGAAGTTATGAGCAAGTTTGAATTGCTATTTGTTACATTGTTGGCAGTGGGTTCTACTTCTGCCTTGGCGGAAGGAGGGAGCGAGCGTTCCCAGGCATTCTGGAAAGAATTCAGAACCAGTCAAGAGCGTATACATGGTAGTGCAAGCACTTTTGCCGGTACGAATAAGGCGCCGGCTGCCGACGTCGAAGCAACGGGTGGAAAACCAGCCAAGGGCTAAGAACTGCGTTGGACATTCACCTGAAGCGTTGTGCAGCTCCTTTGGAAAGGTGAATTTTTTGGGCGCCCTTTACGGCGCCCTTTTTTGCAGGTTACAAGGACTTTACTTGCGCGCCACGAGCACTGCGCGCATCGGTGCAGGCAAGCCTTCAACAGTGCGGCTATGGTCGGCTGGGTCGAGGAAGTCGCTGAGCGACTGGTAGCGCATCCATTCGGTGCTGCGCTGTTCTTCGATGCTGGTGATGCTGACATCCACGCAACGCACGTCACTGAAACCTGCGCGGCGCAGCCACAGTTCCAGCGCTGGCACCGAGGGCAGGAACCACACATTACGCATTTGCGCGTAGCGGTCTTCGGGCACCAGCACTTGATGCACGTCGCCAGGCACCGCCAGGGTTTCCAGTACCAGCTCACCGCCCTTGACCAGGCAGTCCTTCAGGGCCAGCAAGTGTTCGATGGGGGAGCGACGGTGGTAGAACACGCCCATGGAAAACACCGTGTCGAACCCTTCCAGGTTCGCTGGCAAATCTTCCAGGGCGAACGGCAAGTGCCAGGCAGGAAGCTCTGGCAGATAGCGCTGAACGGCCTGGAACTGGCAAAAGAACAGCCAGTTGGGGTCCACGCCGATGACGCTGTCGGCACCTGCGCCGAGCATGCGCCATTGGTAATACCCGTTGCCGCAGCCCACATCCAGCACGCGTTTGCCGCGCAGGTCCAGGTGCGGTGCTACACGCGACCATTTCCAGTCCGAGCGCCATTCGGTGTCGACGTGTACGCCGAACAGATCGAAGGGGCCCTTGCGCCATGGCGACAAGCCCATCAACGCCTGGCGCATCTGCACGCGCGTGTCGCTGTCGCAATCGCAGTCCAGGGTCAGGCCAGTGCTCAAGTCGACTTCGGTGGGCGTCAGTGCAGGCAGGGCATCGAGGGCATTCTGCCAACGTTCGAGGTCGCCATGGCCTTTTTCCATCTTGGCATCGAGTTGTGCCTGCAGGCCGTTGGCCCATTCAGCCAGGGGAGTGCCCGCCAGGCGGCGGACCAGTGGGGCTAGATCAATCATGGCAGGGCAATCAACGAGGCAAAGTTAAGGCATTGGAACCAGGGAATGACTTTCGAGAAGCCGGCGGCCAACAGGCGCTGGCGGTGTTCTTCCAGGCTGTCGGGTTTCATCACGTTTTCGATGGCGCTACGCTTCTGGGCAATTTCCAGGTCGCTGTAGCCATTGGCGCGCTTGAAGGCGATGTGAAGGTCGGTCAACAACACATGTTCGTCGGCATCGTTGAAGCGCAACTTCTCCGACAGGATCAGCGCGCCTCCGGGCACCAGGGCCTGGCGAATGCGCGTGAGCAGAGCCAAGCGTTGATCAGGGGCGATGAATTGCAGGGTGAAGTTCAACGCCACCACCGAGGCCGGTTTGAACTCCAGGGCCAGGATATCGCCTTCGACGACCTGCACCGGCAACAGCTCCTGAAACATCGAATCCTGGGCATTGAGGTACTCGCGGCAACGCTCGACCATGGCCTGGGAATTGTCCACGGCAATCACCTGGCAGCCTTCGCTGCGTACATGTCGGCGCAGTGCCTGGGTGACGGCACCCAGTGAGCTACCCAGGTCGTACAGCACGCTGTGCGGCTGGGCGAACTGGGCCGCGAGCACACCGAGGTTTTCGACAATGGTCGGGTAACCGGGCACCGAACGCTTGATCATGTCCGGGAAAACCCGCACCACGTCTTCGTTGAAGGCGAAGTCGGGCACCTGGGCCAGTGGCTGGGCGAATAGGCGATCGGGCTCTTTGCTCACAGGAGTTCCAACGGTGTTCGATGTGGAAAGGGGCGGCATTGTAGGAGCGGGCTTGCCTGCGATCAAGGTCGCATCGACGGGCGCGCGGACGCCGTAATCCCCCATTGCCCCAGCCAGTAACCCAGAATGATCAAGTAGGGAGCCGCCGCGAACGGCATTACAAAACGGTCGATACCAATCAGACTATCAGAGAACACAAATGCCAGCGCTCCTGCAGCCGCCAGGCCACCGCAGGCCAATGCTCGCCAGAGCATGGCGCTGATCGCCAGGGCGTAGACGCACACAGGAAGCAACAATTCACCCAGGCCATTGGCAGCCAGCACGCCAAGCAAGACCGCACCGGTCCCAGCGGCCAGCAGCAACGCCAGCGGTGCCAGGCGGCGGGTGTCGCTCAGGTAAGCCTTGAGGTAAGCCAGGTGAGCAAACAGAAATGCGCCGAGGCCGAACACGAATAAGTCCGTAGGCCAGGCCAACAACACATCGCCGAGCAAGGAAAACAGCAAACCGATAACCACCCAGCGTCGGTAGGGGCCTGCGGGTGCCGAGCGCAGCCAGCCGAGCAACGCCACAACCGGCAATGGTTTGCTGAGCAGGCAGACAAGGGTCGAACCATTGGCCAGGCCGTAGAGGAAAGCAGCCGCTCCCAGCAGCGCGAGAATGAACCAGCGCACCGGCTATTTCACTTTGATCGCGCAATCGAAGGTTTTCACCGCAGGTACTTCCGGAGCCCAGGGTTGCTGATAAACCAGTATCAGGTGACCTTCACCTTCCGCCTGGACCTGGAAGCGCCATATCGATTGACCGGCGCTGCCGACCAGGCCTGCATCTTCAGGGTTGCTGTAGACCTCAGGGCCGAGGCTGCGCAGAAGGCTGCCTGCGGGGTTCTGCATCAGCCAGCGGTAACCGGTGGAGGGATTGCTTGGCAGGGTCAGGGTCAGCAACTGGCCGGTGTGCAGCTGAAGTGGGCATTGGCCCTGGCTTTGCAGGTTGACGTTATGGGGTGGGGCACTGGCGCAAGCTGTGAGCAGGGCCAAACTCAACGGAACAAGTAGGCGAGCAGGGGACATAGGCGCTCCAGTCGGATGAGGACGGGCCTCAGCATACTGTAGGAGCGGGCTTGCCCGCGATAGCAGCTGCGCGATCAGCCGAGGCTGCGCGGTGAGGCAATCGCGGGCAAGCCCGCTCCTACAGGGCCCTTGGCAGCCCAATGGCCAATCTTAGAACAACACTTTGGCCACGTCCGCAAAGCGCTTGGCAAAGTGCACGGTCAAGCCTTCCTTGAGGTAATCGGGCAGCTCCTCGAAATTGCCGCGGTTGGGTTCGGGCAGGATCAGCTCGTAGATCTTCTGCCGCCGCGCCGCGATGACTTTTTCCCGCACCCCGCCAATGGGTAGCACATGCCCGGTCAAGGTCAGTTCACCGGTCATGGCCACGCCTTTTTTGGGTGCTTGGTTGCGTGCCAGCGACAGCAGTGCACTGGCCATGGTCACCCCGGCGCTCGGGCCATCCTTGGGCGTTGCGCCTTCCGGCACATGCAGGTGGACGAAGGCCTCGTCAAAGAAAGTAGGATCTGCCCCGTACTGCTTGAGGTTGGAGCTGACATAACTGTAGGCAATCTCGGCCGATTCTTTCATCACATCGCCCAGTTGCCCGGTGAGCTTGAAGCCACGGTTGAGGGTGTGGATGCGCGTGGCCTCGATGGGCAACGTAGCGCCGCCCATACTGGTCCAGGCCAGCCCCGTGATGACGCCAGTGCCGGAAAGCACTTGCTCGGAACGAAACACCGGTGTGCCCAGGGAAGCCTCAAGGTCCTTGGTGCCCAGCTTGATCACCGCATCAGGTTCGTCCAACAGGCGCACCACGGCCTTGCGCACCAGCTTGCCCAGTTGCTTTTCCAGCTGACGCACCCCGGCTTCGCGCGCGTAACCTTCGATTACGGCACGCAAGGCGCTGTCGGTGATACTCAGGCTGCCCTTGCTGACACCGGCTTTTTCCAATTGCTTGGGCCACAGGTGGCGCTTGGCGATGGCCAGTTTTTCCTCAGTGATATAGCCGGACAGGCGAATCACTTCCATGCGGTCGAGCAGTGGCCCTGGAATCGAGTCCAGGGTATTGGCGGTGCAGATGAACAGCACCTTGGACAGGTCCAGGCGCAGGTCCAGGTAGTGGTCGAGGAAGTCGACGTTCTGTTCCGGGTCGAGGGTTTCGAGCAGGGCCGAGGCGGGGTCGCCCTGGTAGCTCTGGCCCATCTTGTCGATTTCGTCGAGCATGATCACCGGGTTCATCACCTCGACGTCCTTGAGCGCCTGCACCAGCTTGCCGGGTTGCGCGCCAATGTAGGTACGCCGGTGGCCTTTGATTTCCGCTTCGTCGCGCATACCGCCGACGCTGAAACGGTAGAACGGCCGGCCCAGGGATTCAGCGATTGATTTGCCGATACTGGTCTTGCCCACCCCAGGTGGGCCGACGAGCAAGACGATGGACCCGCTGATTTCACCCTTGTAGGCGCCGACCGCCAGGAATTCGAGAATACGGTTCTTGATGTCGCCCAGGCCCGAGTGGTGCTGGTCGAGTACCTTGCGCGAGTGCTTGAGGCTCAATTTGTCCTTGCCGTACACGCCCCAGGGCAGGGCTGTGGCCCAATCCAGGTAATTGCGGGTTACGGCGTATTCAGGCGAGCCGGTTTCGAGGATCGACAGTTTGCCCATTTCCTCGTCGATACGCTTTTTCGCTGCCGTAGGCAAGGTTTTGCCTTCCAGGCGTTGCTCGAATTGTTCCAGGTCGGCGCTGCGGTCGTCCTTGGTCAGGCCCAGCTCCTGCTGGATGACCTTGAGCTGTTCCTTGAGGAAAAATTCGCGTTGGTGCTCGCCGATCTGGCGATTCACTTCGGCGGAAATCTCACCCTGCAGGCGGGCCACCTCGACTTCCTTGCGCAGCATAGGCAAGACTTTTTCCATGCGCTTGAGCATGGGCACGCAATCGAGCACTTTTTGCAGTTCATTGCCGGTGGCGGACGTCAGCGCGGCAGCGAAGTCGGTCAACGGCGACGGGTCGTTGGGGCTGAAGCGATTGAGGTAGTTCTTCAGTTCTTCGCTGTACAGCGGGTTGAGCGGTAGTAGCTCCTTGATCGCGTTGATCAGGGCCATGCCATAGGCCTTGACCTCATCGGTCGGCTGGGGCGGCTGGTGCGGGTATTCGACTTCCACCAGGTAGGGCGGGCGATGGTGCTTGAGCCAGGTACGGATGCGCACCCGGGTCATGCCCTGGGCCACGAATTGCAGCTTGCCGTTGGCGCGGCTGGCATGGTGAACCTTCACCAGGGTGCCGTATAGCGGCAGGGCAGAGGTGTCGAAATGGCGGTGGTCTTCGGGCGGCGTGTCCATGAAGAACAGCGCCAGGGAATGGTGTGGCGTCTTGGCCACCAGGTCCAGGGTTTCAGCCCAGGGTTCTTCATTGACGATGACCGGCAACACTTGTGCCGGGAAGAACGGCCGATTGTGGATCGGGATGATGTAGACCTTGTCCGGCAGCTGTTCACTGGGCAGGGCCAGGCCTGTTCCAGCGGCGGAGGAGTGTTCGATGGGGTCGGCTTCTGCGTGTTCGTCGGGATTATCGGGGAGGGCTTGCTGATCGCTCATGGGGCACCTGCACTAATGGCTATGGAGCTTAGATGGGGCGGGCGAACCGTGCTTTCAATGGGTGGCGTGCGAACAGCGGCCCAAGAGCGACCCGCAAGCGGCCGAAGCCGCTCCTGGGGTAACAACTTACTTGGACAATTTATAGGCAATTATATAGTCGCCCATGCGCGTACCGAGCGAGCCGTGACCACCGGCTGTCACCAGCACGTATTGCTCGCCATCCTTGCCGGTGTAGGTCATGGGCGTGGCCTGGCCACCTGCCGGCAGGCGCGCTACAAACAGCTCGTTGCCGTTGTTGACGTCATAGGCACGCAGGTACTGGTCCAGGGTGCCGCTGAGGAATGCGACGCCGCTGGCGGTGACGATCGAGCCACCCATGCTGGGTACGCCCAATGGCAAGCCGATCGGCACTGGGGAACTGTCGCGGCTGGTGCCGTTCTTGTGCTTCCAGACGACTTTTTTGGTGGTCAGGTCGATTGCCGCCACGTCCCCCCAGGAAGGCGCCTGGCACGGCACGCCAAGGGGCGACATGAACGGGTGCATGATCACCGCATAGGGCGCGCCGGTGTTGGGTTGCACGCCACTGGTTTCGCTGATGCGCTTGCTGCCTGAGGCAACCTGCTCACGGGGCACCAGCTTCGACACGAAGGCCATGTAGTTGGGGTTGGTGAACAACAGTTGGCGCACCGGATCAACGGACACGCCACCCCAGTTGAAGACCCCGACGTTGCCCGGGTAGATCAGGCTGCCCTGTTCCGAGGGCGGGGTGTATTGACCGTCATAACGCAGCTGGCGGAACTGGATGCGGCACAGCATCTGATCGAACGGGGTTGCGCCCCACATGGCCTGTTCGGTGAGCGGCGGTGGCAGCAGGTTGAGGTCGGAGCGGGCCTGGGTCGGCGAGGTATGATCGCCAGCCACGGCACCGGACGGCGCCGGGATCTCGCGAATCGGCACAATAGGGGTGCCGTCGCGGCGGTCCAGTACATACAGGCTGCCTTGCTTGGTCGGCGCGATCAGCGCCGGCTTGACCCCAGCGGAAGTCTTCAGGTCGACCAAGGTTGGCTGGCTGCCAACGTCCATGTCCCACAGGTCGTGGTGAGTGAACTGATAGTTCCAGCGGACCCTGCCGCTGTTGAGGTCCAGCGCGACGATGCCGGCACTGAATTTCTCTGCACTCGGGGTACGGCTGCCACCCCATTGGTCAGGCGTCTGGTTGCCGAGGGGGAGGTAGACCAAGCCGATTTTTTCGTCGACGCTGGCCAGCGACCACATGTTCGGTGAGTTACGCGAATAGAGCTGGCCAGGGGGCAGGGGGGTGGTGACATCGGGGTTGTTGCTGTCCCAGTTCCACACCAGGCGACCATCATGCACGTCGAAGGCACGGATCACCCCGGAAGGCTCGTTGGTCGACTCGTTGTCGGTGACATGGCCGCCGATGATCACCAGGTTACGGGTGATGGCCGCAGGTGAAGTGGAGTAGTAACCGCCGGGAGTGAAGGGGCCGATGCCTGCCGTCAGATCGACCACGCCCTGGTTGCCGAAGTTTTCGCAGACCTTGCCGGTGTCGGCATTGAGTGCAATCAGGCGTGCGTCGGCCGTGGGCAGGTACAAGCGCCGCGGGCACGCGGTGGTGATGGCTTTGCCGGCTTCGGACAGCGGCGCAGCTGGAGCGCCGACCGTGCTGGTACCGTAGGTGTTTTCGTCGTAGTAGGACACGCCACGGCAGGTCATGTGGGCGAAGCCCTTGAAGCCGGAGGGGCTCTTGATCTGCGGGTCGAAGCGCCAGATCTCCTTGCCGGTGTCAGGGTCCAGCGCCAGCACCTTGCTGTGGGCGGTGCAGGCGTAGAGCATGCCGTTGACCTTGAGCGGGGTATTCTGGTTGGTCAATTCGACCGGGTCGTCAGCGGTTGGCAGGTCGCCCGTGCGTATGCGCCAGGCTTCCTGCAGTTGGCTGACATTGGCGGGGGTAATTTGAGTGAGCGGCGAATAGCGATCACCGAACTCGGTGCGGCCATAGGCCTGCCATTCGCCGTCCGGCATTTTCGGTGCCGCACTTTGGGAGCCCGCGTTGTCGCGGCCCAGTTCGCCCTTGATTTCACCGGGGTGGGTGAATTGGCTGGCCACGGCTGCCGCGCCGGACGCCAGCACCCCCAAGGTCAATAGGCTGGTGCCCAGGAAAGCCGAGCTGCCGCGCAACAGCGGGCGACGGAACCATGGCAGCAGCAATACCACACCCAGGGCAAACCACAGGGACAGGCGCGGCACCAGCTGCCACCAATCCAGGCCGACTTCCCACAGGGCCCAGGCCGTGCTGCCCAGTAACACCAAGGCATACACGCCGAGGGCGGCGCTGCGAGCTGCAAGCAATAGCAGGCTGACCAGGGTGATACCCATGCCGGCGATCAGGTAGTAGCGCGATCCCCCCAGCTCATTGAGCTTGTCTCCTCCGTACAGCATGGCCAGGCCCATGGGTAGAAGTACCAGGCCGAGCAGGCGCGGCAGCAGGCGGTATCGACTCAAAGCACCCTCAGTCCTCATAGTGGATCTCCGTGAGATGGTCAGGCACCGAGCCAATCCGTTGCCTTGGCATTACTGTAGTAGTACCGAGCGCGATATTCCCTGGCAGGCAAAGGCAACGATCAATCAGAAGGTCGTACGCAACCCCACCTCCACGCTCCGCCCCGGTGCCGGTGCGATATCGCGCAGGATCGAACTGGCATAGCGCACCGTCTGGTCCGTCAGGTTTTCGCCCCTGACAAAGGCCAGCCACTGGCTGGCGCCGACATTGAAACGGTAGCCGGCACTGGCCCCCAGCGTGGTGTAGCCGTCGGTGCTGCTTTCATTGTCGGGGTGGCGGTGCTGCGCACTGGCATGCTGCACGTCCAGGCGTGCCTGCCATCGGTTGCGTTGCCACAGCAGGCCGCTGTTCAGGCGTAGCGGGGCGATGCGCGGCAGGTCTTGGCCGGTATCAAGGTTCTTGGCCCGGGTGTAGTCGCCCGACAGTTCCAGGGCAAAATCGCCGTATCGGTTTTGTGCGAGGGTCCAGTGGTCCTGGGCTTCAATGCCACTGAAGCGCGCTCGTACGCCGGTATAGCGGTATTCGGGAAGGCCATCGGCCTCCCCGTGGTCATGACCATGGCCATGATCGTCGTGGGTGTGGCCTGTGCCGAGCAGGCCGATGTAGTTGGAGAAGTGGCTGTAGAACACGCCGACACTGCCCTTGTGCGTGCCATTGTCGAAGCGCAGGGCAAGGTCGCTGGAAACGGCCTTTTCCTTGGCCAGATTGGCATCCCCGACCTCAAAGGTGCCGGTCGCCACATGGGGGCCGTTGGCATACAGTTCGTAAAAGGTCGGGGCACGTTCGGTATAGCCAAGGGTTGCGGCCAACGACCAGATGGGCGTCAGCCGATACACCGCACCCGAAGACAGGCTGCCTGCGGTGAAGCTCGCATTGTCGCCAAGAGCGGCAAAGCGCTCATTGCCTTGGGCATCAGGATGGAGCCGGGTATGTTCGACCCGCGCACCCAGGTTCAGCACCAGGCGTTCGCTGGCCTGCAACTCCTCGAGCATGAACAGCGCAAAGCTGTCGGTGTCGGTATAGGGCACGAAGGCTTCCTCGCCCAAGGCCGAGAACTCGCTGCGGCTGAGCTGGGCGCCGATCACGCCGTTTAGCGGGCCTTGCGGTTGGTGCCGAGCTTCGACACGGGCTTCGTAGCCCTTGTTCTTGAAGGTGGTGCCGACTTCGCCGTCTGCGATTTCGCGATGCTGGTAGTCGGTGTAGCCGGCATCGAATTTCAACGCGGTGAACGGGCCGTTCAAGTTGCGCAGTTCCGAAGCAAAGGCGTAGTGGTCCTGTTGCATGCGCAGGCGTACGTCCTGTTCGGCTGGCGATCCGTAGTTGGCGTCGTAGCCACTGTAGGACAGACCCGTGTAGCCATCCTCCCAGGTATAAGACCCACCCAACGCACCGCCGTCCTGGCGGCCGTCGCTGTTGCCCAGGCGATGCTTGCGGTTGTCGTCGTCATCGCCTCGGGCGTTGGCGCTCTTGGCGTAACCGGGGATGCGCAAGTCGTTGAAGGTGCGCGAGTTGGCATCCAGGTGCAGGGCGAACCGGCCGTTGCCGGCTTCCAGCTTGCCCGCGCCGCTGCGTGTTGTGTCGGCGCCGCCATAGCGCAGCTCGCCGGCACCTTGAATGCCGTCTATGGCCTCGGTCGGGATGCGGTTATCGAAAGTATTGACCACGCCACCGATGGCATTGCCCCCATAGAGCAGGGCGGCGGGGCCACGGACGATCTCGATGCGCTCGACGTTGACCGGGTCCAGTGGCACTGCGTGATCATAGGACAGCGACGAGGCGTCCAGTGCACCGACCCCGTTGCGCAGCAGGCGGATACGGTCGCCATCGAGCCCGCGAATGATCGGGCGGCTGGCGCCGGGGCCGAACCAGGTCGAGGACACGCCGGGTTGCTGGTTCAGGGTTTCGCCCAGGCTGGCTTTTTGTTTGAGGGTCAGGTCATCGCCTTCCAACACACTCCCGGGCGATGCCAGTTGCGGGCTGTTCAAGGGGTTGGCGGTAACGATTTGGGGCTGCAGTTCAAGGGCCACGGCCAGCGGTGAGGCCAGCAACAGAGCGCCAGCAACAGGGCGCAAGACCAAGCGCCGGTGGCGGGCAATAACGCGGGACATCTGAGATTCCTTGCTCGGTTGAGTATTAAAACAAGGTTATAACATAACAATAAATAAACAATCCGCAAACCTCCGACTTTGCTTCAGCTTGCTTCTAGACTCACTGCAAGGGATTGTGACTCGCCGTGTGAGCCTGCCTCAGCTAAGGTGCGCACCCCAATCGTTTACTGGAGCCAGGCATGACCGCACCGAACAACAACCCCTTGCATGGTGTAACGCTGGAGCAGATCCTCACTGCGCTGGTGGCGCACTACCAGTGGCAAGGCCTGGCCGAGCGCATTGATATCCGCTGTTTCAAGAGCGACCCGAGCATCAAGTCGAGCCTGACCTTCCTGCGCAAGACGCCGTGGGCGCGGGAAAAGGTGGAAAAACTCTATGTGCAGATGCAACGCCGGGGCTGATCGGCATGCAGCGTGCGATCAAATGGGCTGCCTGCCTGGGCTGGGCGGCACTGACCATTCAGCTGTATCTGGTGTTGGGTTCACGCTGGTCGTTGCAGGCCAGCCTGATGGGCGGACTGATCAACTTCTTCAGTTATTTCACGGTGCTGAGCAATACCTTGGTCGCCGTGGTATTGAGCTATGACGCCTTTGGCAGGGAGTCGCCGGCCCGGCGCTTTTTTCTTTCACCAGCGGTCAGTTCAGGTATAGCCGCGAGCATCGCCCTGGTCGCCATCGCCTATAGCGTGCTGCTGCGCCACCTCTGGCAACCCCAGGGTTGGCAATGGCTGGCCGATGAGCTGTTGCACGATGTGATGCCGCTGCTCTACCTGCTGTACTGGTGGCAGTGTGTCGCCAAGGGCACCCTGCGCCTGTATCACATGTTGCTTTGGTTGACCTATCCGCTGCTGTACTTTGGCTACGCTCTGTTGCGGGGTGAGTGGATAGGGGTCTATCAATATCCTTTTCTCGATGTTGCCGAGCTGGGGTATTCCCAGGTGTTTCGTAACGCACTGGCAATATTGGTGGGCTATGTACTGATCGCCTTGTTGCTGATTGGCATCGATCGCTGGCTGGGCAAGCGCCAGGCCCATCACCAGGCGCTGCGCTGAAGAGGTGCTTTCAACCTTCGTCGTGCTCGTCCAGGCGCCAGTACCCTGCGGCCTTGACCTGGCTTTCAAGCAAGCCGTGCTTGTCCAGCAGGATGCGTCGCAGCTTGCGCGAAAGCGCAGCTTCGGTGGCGATCCAGGCATATAGATCACCCGCAGGGCACTGCAGGTCGGCCACCACATCGAGCAGGCAGTGTTCATGGCGATGCACCCAGGTCACATCGACCTGTGCGGCGCTGTCGAGCACTTGGCGCTCCTGCGCGTTTTCCACTTCTACCACGACCCTGGCCTTGCGGCCTGCGGGTAGTTCTTCCAGGCGCCGGGCGATGGCGGGCAGGGCGGTTTCATCGCCGATCAACAGATAGCTGTGGAATACATCCGGAACAATCATTGAACTGCGTGGGCCGCCAATGTACAGGTCCTGGCCTGGTTGCGCCTGGGCTGCCCAGGTCGAAGCCGGGCCGTCGCCGTGCAGTACAAAGTCGATGTCCAGCTCGCCGGCCGCCAGGTCGACCCTGCGCGGGGTGTAGTCGCGCATGGCTGGTTTGGCGCTGTCTTCGCCACCCGCAGCGCCCAGTACCAGCGTCTGCAGGGCGGCCTGTTCCTCGGGGGTACGAGCAAACAGCAACTTGATGTGGTCATCGCTGCCCAGGCTGGTGAAACCTGCCAGCTCGGCGCCGCCCAGCGTGATGCGGCGCATGCGCGGGGTCAGGTTGGTGACTCGCAGTACCTGCAATTTGCGCCGTTTGATTTCGTGCATGACGCGGTGGATGGCACCACTGTTCTGGGCATTCATTCAGGCTTCTCCGAGGTTGTGGCGGGCGCGCTCGGCCCTGCGACTATGGCTTTGGCGGTGTCATTGAGCAGGTCGCGCACCCGCACGATTTCGTCCGGAGTCCAGCGGCCGTGGTGCATTTGCAGCGCATGGCGCAGGTTGTGCACTGCTTCGTGGATTTGCGGCGGGCGGTCATGGCCGCGCAGTGAGCGCTTGCTGACTTCGATGCGCATACGTACGCCTTCAAGGGCGATGGCTTGCTCGGTCAGGGCGCGCCGCCCGGTGTCGGTTGCTTCGTAGCGTTTTTTGCCGGCATGGGCCTGGCCTGCGATCAGCTCGCTTTCCTCGAGGAAGGTCAGAGTCGGGTAGATCACGCCTGGGCTCGGGCTGTAGGCACCGTCGAACATGTCTTCGATCTGGCGGATCAGGTCATAGCCATGGCACGGCTGTTCGGCAACCAGTGCCAGCAACAGAAGCTTGAGGTCACCAGGGGCGAATACGCGCGGCCCGCGACCGCCACGTTCGCGACCCGGGCGCCGCTCGAAGGGGTCATGGCTGTCGCCATGATCGCGATGGGGAGGATGGTCTTTCATAGGGTTCTCCTTGCAGCAAGATATTACTTAAGATGTAACTTAAGATATATCTTAATTCTTGCGCAAGCAGAAAATGCACAAAGACACGGCGATGCAGCCTAGCGGCTGCTATACCACAGCGTTACCTGTGAATGAGGTGTTGCACAAGGTCTTCGCCTTTTCTAACAGATGGAACACTGTAATCACCTGTCTGCGTAGATAGCGGTGAGTATTCTTAAGGCGCGCCGTGTAATGGATTGGCAATCGGGGTCGTGTTGGGTCGATCGCCTATGCAGTCGGGCACGTTGGGGCCAATGGGAATCATGCCGACATGCACTGTTCTCGATCCCCGCCCCCAAGTGATCTCTCCCCCTGCCGACTCCAAATCATAAATATTTGTTTCTGAAATAAACTCGCCACTTCGATGATCATAGAATCGAAAAAAAACAGGGTAACCCCACCAAGGGAACCACTTCGGTGGTCTGTCTTCGTTTGGATCAGATTCTGGATGAAAAATATTGGGTAACACCCAAAATGGCTTGAAAGCTTCGATACGGTAACAACCATTGGGGCTGATCGCGGGATCACCCAAGTTTTCTGCCAAGCCTTTTTCTCACCATTGCGAGGCAGTCCAGAGACCGACTGCAATGGTGACATAAGCTACGGCAAAGGAGATTCGTCGTGAAGCGGGCTTCATTCCACAGTTCCAAGAAGGCAGGGTGGTCTGTATAGAGTCAACAATCAATGCGGGCGTAAGAAACACTGATTGCTTTAGACCTAAGGTTGAGTCGTATTCCTGATAGATCGCTGGGAGCGAATCCTCGTGTCATCTCGAAGTTTTTTTTATCGAGTGGCTAACTTTCACGGATTAGAAACTCACCATGGAGAGGTGCCATTATCTCGGGTTTCGAATATGGCACTGAGCGGGCAGGTCGGTCGCCTATGCAGTCAGGTTTATTGGGGTCGATGGTGATCATTCCTGCAGATACTTCCTGCCTTACTCTATCCCCCCAGTCTAAAGGCCCACTTGCTGACTCCAAATCAAAGACATTACTTTCTCCAATTAACTCACCACTTTTTTGATCGTAGAGCCGATAAAAGCCAGGTAGCCCCCACCATGGGAACCATTCTGGATTGTCAAGTTCGTCAGGGTGCAATCTTGGATGAAAAATATCGGGCAATACCCAGAATGGCTTGAAGCTTTCAATACGGTAGCAGCCATTTGGGCTGATTCGCGGCGCACTCAATTTTGTTGCTAAGCCTTTTTCCCACCATTGCGAGGCAACCCACAGGCTACCTGCAATGGTGATGTAGGCCACGACAAAAGCGATTCGTCGTGAGGAGGATTTCAAGTCCATGTCCCTAAATCAATAATTTGATCTGTTTTTCTCCACAGTACGTCAGAATAAATAATAAAATCGCCACCCTTACTCTTTTTATCACGATACTCACGGAAATTTCCGTTGGTGATGGAAGCAAACGGGCCGTCTTTCAATCTCAGAATGACTTGCCCATGAGCGGTCATGGTAAAAGCAATCTCAGCTTTGGTCAGTACTCGGTTTTCTGTCCACGTTCCCAGGTATTGCATACCGTTGAAATCATAGTGGTCGCGTATGTAGAAACCTATTTGTTCAATACGGAAGTAGGAGTGGATCTGGCGAGTCGCAGGGTGTTCCTCCGCAAAGGCTTTGCCTACAACGCCGACTTTGAGCGTTGCACTGCCTAAAGCACCGTACATATCATCCAAAGCGTCCCACGCTTTGCCAAAATCAGCGAAATTCACCTGAGTGAATGCATCCATTTGTAGGGCCGACATATTGTAAAAGCCCAATTCAAACGAACCTTTTCCTGTCCAGCCAGCTTTTTTCAAACGCTTTTGCAGTTGTTTCACTGCGTTGGGTGTGGTCAGCCTGGACTCGGCGATCGCCACAGCATTTTGACAGCGCCTAAACTTCATCGCCCAGTCCATTTTTACGATGCACTCATCGCATTGGAGCGCAGACAAACTCATCGGGTCTGGCTGCGTATCTTTTTCTTTCCAGTTCTCCGGCATCGACCACGCCGGGCTATCAAACCACCTTTGCATCAACGCCGCAGCTGTCTCCCAACCCATATTACGCATGGGGCAGGCAGGCGACTGAGGGCCAGGGGTTCGATGACCACCTGTTTGGGCGGTGTGCCGGTGGGAGCGTAGGTTCGTGAACTGGCTTGTGGCAGGAGGAACAGGGCATCGGGGCCTACAGCATTGGTATTCTGGAAGTCATTCAAGGACATCGCGATTACTCCACGTTGGGCGACGGGGCGCTGATTGCGATCTGTAGGCTGACAGGGGTTGCGCTGCCGGGGGGCTGGTTGTGGCCCTGGTTATCGAGCCTGTCGTAAGCGATGCACTGGTCGTTCTGCAGTAGCGCGTAATCCAGAGGACCAAAGAGCAGGCCTCGGTGATTGAGGAATTGAAAGCGCTCGTCGCAAACAGCATCAGGGGCAACCGCTGAAGCTGTCCAGCGTGCCGGCCACACGTCTGCCGTTACTGGTAAAGCTCGAAACGCCACCGTAGATCTGATAAGCCTTGCCGTCCTTTGCGCAGCTGACCAAATGACCTTCCAGAGCATGAATCACTCCATCCCAGGAGATACCCCTGTCACCCTCCAAAACCTGGCCGCCACAGGCGGTTTTATCACCTAAGCCAATGTAGTATCCGATCGCCATTGGGTTTCCTAGCCATGAGAATCCGACGTGGATTAGGAAGCAACGAAACTATCGGGCAGGTAAAATCAGGCCTATCAGACTTTTCCGAATTTTGCGGGGAAATTGCCTGTCGTTTTTGACGTAGCCATCTCACAGAGAAGCGGCGCAGCCGCGAAATGGGGGCAGGTTTGGAGATCGCAGAGAGGTCCTGCGGACCTCAGCGCAGCCTGGCGGCAGCGGCTACGCCGATTGTGTTGGGCCGTATCACGTGTGGCAGAGCGGAACTCCCACCGTATTGGTTCCCTCTATTGATGCGTTGACCAGTGCCTTCGCCATTTCCAACAGATGGAGCACTGCAATCACGTGGCTGGTTCGTTGGCTTACAGGGTGTTGGCAATTTCGAGACATGGTGGACAGGTGTACGGGGAAGTTTGAGGGTGACGAATGCTTTTCGTAGCAGCAACTGTCTTGCTCGGCTTATTGCGTCTGCCACTCTGTACCATCGC
>CAYVPI010000053.1:0-31234 GCA_964453495.1 uncultured Pseudomonas sp.
ACCGCAAGCTGATGCCAACCAATCCCGAGCGCATGGTGCATGGCTTCGGTGATGCGTCCGGGTTACGTGCGGTCGACACACCAGTCGGCCGCGTGGGTGCGCTCATCTGCTGGGAAAACTACATGCCACTGGCGCGTTATGCGCTCTATGCCCAAGGGGTGGAGATCTACGTCGCGCCCACGTACGACACCGGCGAGGGTTGGATCAGCACGATGCGTCACATTGCACTCGAAGGCCGCTGTTGGGTGCTCGGCAGTGGCACCTCGCTGCGCGGCAGCGACATCCCCGATGACTTTCCGGCGCGTGCGCAGCTGTTTCCCGATTCGGACGAGTGGATCAACGACGGCGACTCGGTGGTGGTCAATCCTCAAGGCCGGATCACAGCCGGCCCATTACACCGAGAGGCCGGCATTCTGTATGCGGACATCGACGTCTCACTCGTGGCGCCAGCGCGGCGGGCGCTCGACGTCACCGGGCACTATGCGCGCCCTGACATTTTCGAACTGCAGGTGCGGCGCACGCCGGCGGCAGGGGTGCGCTACATCGACGAGTGAAGCCAGGCACCGTTCAGGCGATTCATCCCATCTGCGGCGGTATCGCGTAACAACTGATCAAGGAGTCACGCCATGAGCATTGAAAGGTCTTACAAAGGCAGTTGTTTTTGCGGCGCAGTCGAGTTCACCGTCAGCGGCGAGCCGGCCGCGATGGGTTATTGCCATTGCGAGTCGTGTCGGCATTGGTCCGCAGGGCCGGTCAATGCCTTCACGCTGTGGAAACCTGAGGCGGTGCAAGTAACGCGGGGGGCTGACAACATCGGCACCTACAATAAGACACCGAACAGTTGCCGCAAGTGGTGCAAGACTTGCGGCGGGCACATCTTCACTGAACACCCGGGCATGGGGCTCATCGATGTGTATGCCGCGGTCATTCCGGACCTCGCGTATTCACCAAGCGTTCACGTTCACTATCAGGAGACAGTGCTGCGCATCAAGGATGGATTGCCCAAGCTCAAGGATGTCCCAAGTGAATCAGGTGGGTCGGGTATCAACGTAGACGAATAGCGCTAGCATGGTAAGCGTTCGGCGATCAGACCTTGCTTCAAAACGCACAGAGATTAAAAACATCCCCCGACTGACAGCGGTCAGCCGGGGGGGCGCAGTTTGATTTACCTGAAAGGTTCTGAATCGATCTATAGATGAAAATTAGCAACTGAAGCGGGCCAGTGTTACCAAGGGAATGCCGTCACGATGAGCGTGTCGCCTGAATGCTTTATTTCCATCACAAGGCGAACGCACTGGGTAACCTGCCCATTGACCCCTGTCCCGCATTGAGTGCCCGTGTCGATGTCAAATGTACTTCGCATCTGTGCGTTTTGTGCAAGCTCAACGGTGCCGACGCGCTTTGCCCACTGGCGAAATAAATCAAATGCGGTATTAACCTGTGATTTGACTTCTCGTTCATCACCATACCATTTTGATTTGCGCTTCCAGCCACAGGCCATTGCTGAATCGCAATCGGCAAGTCCGTGCTCCGTTATGAGGTGATCCCAAAAGACACCTTTGAGATTCAAGTCATTGCCATCGAATGTAACCGACATTTTCAATCCCTCACGTTGTGATGCATATGAAGGGTTGGCCGCACCCAAGCGGCCAGCTCTTTTCATTGCGGGCAGGGCCTACCTGGCGAAGAAAATGCTCTGCTGAGTGCTGTTTGGGCTTGCGTAACGCAGGGCGATCCTGGAGTCGTTAATCCTCTCTATAAAAGCCACATTGCCGGGCTCAACACTTATTTCGATGGGCGATTCATTTCGATAAATCGATTTGAGCTCCGATGCGCCTATAGCGATCGAATCGAACGTGATTTTTAGCGGCAGCGCCTCCCCAACGTTCAACGTGGCCTGGTCTTTCTTTTTGAGCACAAATGTTATTCGTAAATTAATTTCGCCAAGTGAATTAGTGGTCGGAATATTATTCAAGTTAACGTTCATGGGGGTATCTCCGACGTTGCAGCGTGCAGATTTTTAAAGGTGCACAATGTGTCAAGCGCGCCTTGTTGTTGATGCATAACGGGACAGCTCGGAAAGTGCCTATGGATGAGCTACGCCATTCCAGCCTCGGCATCTACAGCGCGCGTGCTGCCAGGCCATACGCCGTACAAGTCGATATGACGCACACCCCCGATCCACTGCCCGCGTGGGCTCTTCCATTGGAGGCGGTGCTTTTCTGTCGTCATCACTCCGCGGAACCCACACTCCAGGACCACATTGCTCGCGTCCAACGGGATATCGCTGAACGTCACGGTCAGCCCACCTGAGGCGGTGCCTTCAGCGGTCTTGCGTCCACGCGGAGTGTCATAGGCCAATGCTGCGTCAACGATGTATGTACCACCGTGGGCGTTACTGATGACCAACTGAAATGAACTGATGTGCGTGATCCAGCGCGGCAACAACAGGCGCCCATCGAAAGAGGCAAAGGTGTACGCCAGCGGCGCCGAACTTGTTGCCAGCACCCCCGACTCGCTTGGCCACAGATGCTTGTCGACGCTTTTGCTTGAACTTGCCGATGTATAGGATCCCTTGCCTTTAACCTCACCCACCATCTTCTGCACAGCAGCCGCATTCCCTTTCAGCGAGAACGAGTTGTCGTTTGCCATGGAGCCAACGTTCAATCCACTGCGGGCATACAACACACTGGTAATGATGCCAAAGCCTTGCGCGATCCCGCTATCGGACCCCATGCCAGATTGATTTGCACGCTGAACCAGCCAATCCAGGTGATTGGCGAGCACCGTATCCGGATTGTTCAGTATCGACTCTGAGTCCAGCGCACACTTGGACACCATCGACCCTTCTCGGCCAAACTTCCAGGCAATCTCCAGGCCCGCTCTGGCAGTCACGCCGGTCTCAGGGTCTGTGACTTCTGCACCCAGGTCGACTTCGGTCTCGGTTCGAGAAACTTCGCTGGACATCGTGTCCCAGTCTGAACTGACCGCGGTTTTTATGAAGTTCTCTGCGCCGACGCCCGGCACGCTGTCGGCAATGAGTTTGAAGGTGCCGGTCAGTGGGTCGAGGATGCCGACCGCACCCGGAGAAACCTCACTGCTCAGCGTCCAGTTACCCCACAGTGTCGGGTTGGACTTTCTAATGATTTGAGTGAATTGCCCATTCCAGTTGATCATTTTTACTCACCTTCAATGTTGTGCGTTAAAAGATCCTTTTTTACTTTTGCGGCGGGTCGAGTTGACCCCGCCGCATAACGCGCGACCTGGATGTTTTGTCTTGCGTCGCCAACATCGTGTGCGTCCAGCCCCAGGGCTTAAATAACTCCAATGCCGTAATACTTTGGTGTCAGTTACTTATGGAGTGTCGAGCCCAGCCGCATTCCACATCAGCGATGCCATGGTGTGTGCACGGATGGATTTCATGGCGTTCTCGCGATGTTTGCGCACGGTGGCGGGGCTGATGCCCAGGCGCCGTGCAATTTCTTTACTGGTCAATCCTTTAGCAAGGAGCGCGGCCACTTGCCGCTCGCGTGCGCTTAGCCGTGAAATGGCCAATGGGTCCGGTACGTCGCCCTGTCGATGCAGGGTGCTGATTGCCAATGCCACCAACTGCGCTGTGCTATGCAGGCCTAACTTGCCGAGGATATTGCATCGGTGCTTTCGCACGGTGAGGGGGGCGATACCCATGGATGTCGCGATTTCCCGGCAGGACTTGCCTCTGCCAATCCAGGTGAGCACCTCCCGCTCCCTGGCGGTCATCCCTCCATTGGGCCCTGCAAACGCACAGGCGTCCCCACACTCAATACTCAGTGGCACAACACCTGTGCGGCGTGGGGCGTGGTTTTGTTGCAGCTTCCAGGTTCGGCAGTAGTTGTAGACCAGGCTCTTGCCGCCGGGAAACCCCATGCCCCGCAGGCACTCGAAGTAGGTGCCAACGCTGCGACGATCATGCTCGTCACCATGGAGACCGGCGTTGAGCCAAAGCCCCAGCTGGGCCTTGTAGGCATCCAGCAGCCCCGGGAGAGCTGCGCGTTGGGGGTAGCGTGGCTCCACCCATTCTGGCTGGGCCAGCCACCGGGTGGCGGTGTTTCGGGAGATGCACAATCGTCGGGCAGCTTCGCGCACCGAGACACCTTCACGGTGTACCAGATGCCTGAGCTTACGGAGGGTCCCCGAGCTGATCACCTCCGTACATCCCTGCTGGAGTTTCCCAGCAGGATAGGTAGCTACCGTGGCTCAGTTTTGGGCTGGAAAATGCTGCAGAAGAGCAGTGAATTTTTTTTCGTTTGGAAACCGTGCCATAACGACCAATGAGCGTTTGACTGAGGAGGCGGGGAATCGACAACCGTGTGGGCCGCGTCACAAATGCCGCATGTTCCAGTAACGCAGCCTTCGGCAGCTGCTACGGGGACGTGGCCTGGCACCATTGCGTAGCAGCTGCCGACAGGCTGCGTCCGCGCGCGAAGCGGGCGCAAGACAGTTGCTGTTACAGGCGCCGCGTCAACCCGTTCAGGCATTTGGCGCGTCAGGGTTGTTTGGCCTTGAGCTTCAAATAGGTCTGGTTGAAATCCGTAGCCCAGCTGTCGAGTACGGCCTTGGCGTCATCCACCGTCATTTTTTGCGAACTGTTCTCCAGCGGCGTACCTGTTCCCTTGCGCACTACCGCGGCTACGATTTGGTTGCTGTCGCCGTCGATAAAGGCCGCCTCGGTGGCAATCTCGGTTTCCTGGTCGCGGATACCGGTGGCAGTGCTCACACCTGCTGCGATCAGGGCAATCGGGATCACTTCATAAGGCTTGAGCCCTTCGGTCTTGCTGCTCACTGCGGTAATGACCGGTCGCATGATGATCGTGCCTGGCCCAGGTGCCGTGGCCAGTTTCATGGACTTGCCCAGCTCACGCTTGAGTGCCTGGTCGTAATACCGGGTGATGTTTCGCAACGTGGTTTCGGAAATGGTTTCGGTGGGTTTCGGTGTTGGGTAAAGCATGCTCGGTTCGATATAAATGCGGGTGTATTTATTGACATCAAGTTTAGGGTCGATCCAGCGCATTTCCGGGGCGCCGGATGCCGACTCGACTTCCGTGAGCGTGCTGTAGTCTTTGAGAAAACCCGAATACTCTTCGGGCTGGGGTAACTTGCTCGAGCACCCGGTAGTGGCGATCGCCATCATGAACAGTGAGCCGATCAATATCGAAGTTTTCACTTTCTACAATCCTTGGATACAAGGAGCGGCCTGTTTGGCCGCTCGATGTTGATGTGTTAGAACAGAATGTAGGCCGACGCGGTGGTCTGATTCAAATCCAGGCCGCCCACTTCCAGTACTTCGTACTCGGCACGGATACCGACATTACGAAATACATCTATCTCGATGCCGGCACCATACGTCAGGTCAACACCGGTATCATCATCGTCGACGTTACCATCGGCATCCCAGGCATGGGCACCGACACTACCGAACAGGCGAATGCGGTCGCCAATCGGAAAACCTAGGTGGGCGGCTACTTGCATCGATTTGCCATCGAACCTCAGGTTGTTATCCCTGTACTCGCCCAGGTCGACATAGGCGCCCTCGAATGCCAGGTAACTGTTCGCGCGATAACCGGCATACACCTTGTAACTGTTGTCATCGTCCCCCAGTGCGCTGTTATCCAGTTCAATGCTGGTAACACCAGCGCCCAAATACAAACCTTTGTCATCGCCAGCGGCCAATGCTTGAAAAGACAGGAGTGAAAATAACGAGGCGATTGCCAGGTTTCTGAGTTGCATGTGCAGTGAGCTCCTTGTACGGGATTTCCTGGAGGCCAGAGGGTCGTGCCGTGACCCGCCATTTCGGTGCCGGATCATTGGCTGGAACGGCGATTGATCAAAGTCATTAATCTATATTTCCAGCGCCAACTCACCCGCTCGCAGGCACCTTACAGCGGTGCCCGGCCCCTCAAGAGGTCAGCGCAATCCGCCTCTGCAAGGCCCGCCGGCCGGCGCCCAGGGATTTGGCGCTATCGTCAGCGCTGCATGGCTGATAAAATTAGCGACTGCCTTCTTTCGTCTCTATGCTTCGCCCCCCGCCTGAGCAAAACGATCCCGCCACAAAGACTGAACCTATCGCAATGGAGAATTAACCATGAGCTACTCTTTCAAGTTGAAAAATGGCGCGCTTGCCATTTTCGACCCAGAGCACTCACTGCTATCCATCACGACACCGCTCGGCGAGGTTCAAGCCACTACATTGGGCCGGGCAGAGTCACGTCTTTTGGCGTTGTTATTAGCCGCGCCGGGTGTTACCAAAAGCCGAGATGAAATTATCGACTATGCCTGGAATGACCGGGTTGTTGCGTCGGGTAGTTTGAACCAGGCTATCTTTTCCCTGAGAAACAGCCTGTGCGACGGTCGCGATCACGACATTGTGATGACCATTCCCCGGCGGGGTTATCGATTTAATAAGCTTTATATAGTCGAGCCGCCTAACGTGCAGGCGACACCACCAGAGAATGAGCAACCTGTTCTTCTGGGTGAAGTTGAAGGGGAGGCTCAGGATTTTCTTTCTAGAGATAACGCGCCGGTCAGCCCTTCAATGGCGGCACAAAGCAAGCCGGCTTTTATTATCAACAAACTTTATATTGGTTATACGCTGACCTTCGCCATGTGCCTGGCGACCGTGCTGCACGTGGGCGTTCCATTCAATAGGCCTGATGTAGAGGTCGTCATTACTCAGTTTCATAATATGACCTTGAATGCGGTGGGTACTAGCGTTGATGAGGCTCGTGGACTCAGTGAGACATTGGCAAAACAGCTTGAAACAACAGCCGCCGCCAACTTGAAAGGGCAGGTATGGGTCAGTCAGTCCAAATCAAATTACACACTTGCCTGCATTCGTCAGGACCAAAGCACTCAGACCTATCAATTCAACAGCCAACATAAAGCGCTTCCTGCGATGGTCCAACAGTGCCTGGAGACCGCGCTATGAGCTTGCTGAAAAAGCCGACCACGCAATGGATACTGCTAGGGCTGATCAACGCGGCCTGTGTTTTCGCATTGACCTATGCGCCGGTGTCGTTCGAGAAAAATGTTGGCTATCACACCAACAGCCATCAATGGCTTGAAGACCAGGGCCAACTGAATGCTGAAGAGTATCTCACCATCAGCGAAGACCGGATCACCCTGTCCACCATTGAGAGTTTGAATGGGAAGCTGCGCAATGCAACCCTGTCTGCGGACATCGTGCGCTCAAGCCAGCACACAATGGAAATTAAAATCGCCAGCACCAAGCTGAGCCAGGACAGCGAACTCTTTGCGATCGACAAAACGCCTGACCTGTTTTTCAAGCGCCAGTACGTCGCCCAGGAAGGCTCTACGCTCAATTACAGCTTCCTGCCGACGCCGGACGAAAACACCGTGTGTTTCTATGTTCACGAATTCGGTCGCCTGCGCTGCATGAATATCTGAAGCCAGCGGCGGGGAGCGCGCGTAGGCCCATGACGCAGCCTGGCGGCAGCTGCTACAGGCTTTAAATATGTTGCAACCCCTTCACAACTAAAGAAAAAGCTGATAAATTTCGCGCCCTCTCCTAGAGACCCTTAAGCGGTTTCTCATCAATGGAGAGATACAGGGGCGTCGCCAAGCGGTAAGGCAGCAGGTTTTGATCCTGCCATGCGTTGGTTCGAATCCAGCCGCCCCTGCCATCTTTCAGAAGCCCGCCTTGTGCGGGCTTCGTCGTTTTCAGCTGCGCAAAAAAATGAGCAGCGCATGGCGCTGCCCATGAGTGGGTTTGAACCTTACGGCATTTGCGCCCAATGAAAGACCACCGATTTCGTCCCGCTGTTATTGACGGCAACGGTCTGGCGTTTTTCCTCGCCATTGGCATTGCTGACAACGGTGTACTGGTCTGCCGGTAGCTTGACGTAGAGGTAAGGCCCCACGTCATCCAGGTTCAATACCGCTTGGCCATTGGCCTTCTGGATCGCTACGTCAACACCCGGCAAGTACTCGTCTTGCGGCCCGGTGGCGAAGGTCATGCGCAGGTTGTAGTCGCCTTGCAGCTGCTTCATGGCCGTGGATTCATCCAGGCCGATGCCGCCGGAAACGTAGGAGATACCGTTCTGTTGCTGGGGTTGGATTTGAACGGCCGACGCGTCGACCGGTTCGGCGGCCTGGATTGCCAGGGGCGACAGGCCCACCAGCACGGCCAGGACAGCCCCCGAAAGGGCTGATAAGTGGATACGCATCATGATAACGACTCCTTGGGTTTTACCGGAACCCAGGTATTGCCCGCCACTGCCTGCGGGCGCACAAATGAAGCGTTACATGATTTTTGATGCCTGTACCCGCGCGGGGTTCCAATTTTTTTGGCCGGTGGGCTTACAGGCTCAGGCGCATCGACAGGTCGACCGCTTTGATGTCCTTGGTCATCGCGCCGATCGAGATGTAGTCCACCCCGGTGTCGGCGATGGTGCGTAGCGTGGTTTCGTTGACCCCGCCACTGGCTTCGAGCTTCGCTCGGCCGCCGTTCAGGCGCACGGCTTCGCGCATGTCGTCCAGGCTCAGCTCATCGAGCATGATGATGTCGGCGCCTGCATCGAGCGCTTCTTTGAGTTCATCCAGGCTTTCGACTTCGACTTCGACCGGCTTGCCCGGGGCAATGCGGTGCGCCGCCTCAATGGCCTGGGGGATGCCGCCACAGGCTGCGATATGGTTTTCCTTGATCAGGAACGCGTCATACAGGCCGATACGGTGGTTGTGGCAACCGCCGCAGGTCACTGCATATTTTTGTGCCAGGCGCAGGCCGGGCAGAGTCTTGCGGGTGTCCAGCAGCTTGACCTGCGTATTGGCCACCAGGTCAGCCAGAAATTGCGCGCGCGTGGCTACCCCGGACAGCATCTGCAAAAAGTTCAGGGCACTGCGCTCGCCCGTGAGCAGGGACCGTGCCGGGCCTTCGAGGTGGAACAGCACCTGGTTGGCCGTGGCGCGTTCGCCGTCACTGACTTGCCAGTGCACCGCAACCCGTGGGTCGAGTTGGCGGAACACATTGTCAACCCAGGCCGTACCGCTGATGACGCAGTCGTCGCGGGTGATGATGGTGGCCTTGGCCAAGCGTTCGGCGGGAATGAGTTGCGCGGTGATATCGCCGCTGCCGATGTCTTCCAGTAACGCACGGCGCACGTTGGCTTCGATTTCGGCAGTCAGGTCGGCGAGGCGTAGATTCGGCATGGCAGGCTCCACAAACTAAGTGGCGCGATTATAGGGCAGCGCACCTTCGCGGGCGACCCTTGGTGTGCCAAAGGCATTGGCCTGCGCCTTTGGTCAGCTAAATTGAGCTTTTTGCGGTTTTTCCGGTCTACACGCAGGGCCCCGCTACAGGTGAACAAAACTCGCCATTGGTTTTGGGGCAGAACCTGTCAGGAGGCCGTTATGTACGACGACGCAAAAGCGCTGCCCATGAAGGCGGCCTCCGACTCGCCATCCGATGTGTCGAAAGGGCGTTTGCCGATTGCCTTGGTGCAAGTCCGCGAGCGCGCTACGAGCCAGCTGCGCCAAGGCCTGCACCAGCTATTCGACGATGCTGCCGACGCTTTATTCGAGCTTGCCGGCAAGGCCTGCAACGAAACCGACCAGCTGTATTTCCAGCGTGCAATGAGCGACCTGCGGCGAGAGCGCAAGCGTATCGAGCGTGCGTTCATGGCCCATTTCAATGCGGCCTTCCTGGGCATTGGCCAGGAAGGCTCCGGTGCCGGGCGCAAGGACCGCCTCAGCCTGGTGGGCAATGATGAACTGGAAAGCACCGTGGCCGTCGACGCCATGGTCGCCAGGGTACTGGCCCGCGATGGGCTGGCCCTGGGGCATCTTGGCCGGCGCTTCGACGCCGTGCTCGGTACACCGCTCGCCGATCACGACAACCCCTTGGGGCCGGTACGCTTGTGTGAGTATTTTTTGCGAGCGGGGCGCAGCCAGTCGCTGGACCTGAAGGTCAAGGCGCTCCTGCTCTCGCTGTTCGAGAGCGCCGTGCTCGATGATATCGGCCAACTCTACGCCCAGGCCAACCAGTTGCTGGGCGCCTTGGGTGTACTGCCGGATTTGAAGGCTTTGCCCAGTCGTCGTTCTGGCGACCCCGTCGCGGGCAGTAGCCGGCCCGAGGAGGGCGCGGCCGCTCGGGCGAACACTGGGTTCGATGAGCGCGTGCAAGCGGTGTTTGTATCATTGCAGGGGCTGTTGCCGGCCAAGGTGGAGAACGCGCCACTTGATGATGGCGGGCCGGTGTTGTCCCAACATGACCTGATGCGCTTGCTCACCCATTTGCAGCATTGCCGGCCCTTGGCCGGTGCTGAGCAGGCCTACGATCTGCGGTTCGAGTTGGGGCGCTTGGTGGCGCGCCTGAGTATGAGGGGTGGTGTGGTTTATCGCATCGGCGCAGATGAGGAGGATGTGATCCGCCTGGTCTCGCTGTTGTTTGCCGAGATGGCCGCTGATACCCAGCTGGCGGACTACTCCAAGTACCTGATCGCTCGGCTACAGGTTCCTCTGCTCAAGGTGGCGTTGCTCGACAAGCGGGTGTTCAGCCACGGCAATCATCCCGCTCGGCGCCTGCTCGACGAATTGGCCGGCGCGACCGTGGGTGTCGGGGAGGGTGATGATCCGAGTGACAGCCTGTGCCTGTGTGTTGAACAGATCGTGCAGCGCCTGACCGATGAGTTTATCGATGATCCTGTCATCTTTTTCGAGCTGTTGGCCGACTTTCTGCTGTTTGCCCAGGGTGAACGCCGCCGTAGCGAGCTGCTGGAACAACGTAACCGCGACGCCGAACAGGGGCGGGCGAATGCCGAACAGGCCTTGCAACGGGTGGAGCAGGCACTCAATCAGAAACTGCATGCACGCATTTTGCCCCGGCGGGTGATTGGGTTTATCGAAACAGCCTGGAGCCAGGTGCTGTTGCTGGACTGGCTCAAGCACGGGGCAAACTCTGCACAATGGCAGCAGAGCCTGCAGACCCTGGACGCGTTGATCTGGAGTGTCGAACCCCATGCTGATGCTGAGTCACGCCTGCGCTTGCTCGAGATGGTGCCCGGTTTGTTGAAGGCACTGCGCGAGGGCCTGCGCCGTTCGGCGTTCGACCCTTTTGCTACCGGTGAGTTTTTCAATCACTTGGAGGCGTTGCATGTGCAGGCGTTCCAGGCCGCCTCGGCAGACGAGGGCGATATCCTGCAGTTGGCGGTCGTCGATGAGATTGTTCTAGGCGCGAAGCCCTCGGCGTCGCCAGTCGCTGACGAGCCACGGCCCGAAGCCCAAGCCGCTTGGGCGCAAGTGGCAGGGTTACGCCCTGGAGCCTGGCTGCAGATCCAGGAAAACCAGGAGCAATGCCTTCGGTGCAAGGTGTCGACCATTGTTGAATCTTCCAACCAGTTCGTATTCGTCAATCGACGCGGTTTCAAGGTGTTGGAGAAGACGGCTGCGCAACTGGCCCTGCTGTTCGATCAGGGGCGGGTCCGGTTGCTCGACGACGCGCCGGTGTTCGAGCGGGCGCTCAACGCGATGGTGCGGCGCCTGCGTGGGCATTCGGAACAGCCCCATCAATAAATTTCCTATCAATGTATATGCTGCCCAGTGGGCAAGCATCGCGGCATACTGGGCCTGTCGATTTACCGTTCAAGGAACCTGTATGCAATTGGACTCCGCAAGCGGCTGGTGCCATGGCGCACGCCATTGCCCTTCTCCGAATTTCAATGTGCGCCCCGAGGGCGAAATCTCGTTGCTGGTGATTCACAACATCAGCCTGCCGCCTGCGCAATTTGCCACGGGCAAGGTCCAGGAATTCTTCCAGAACCGCCTGGATGTCACCGAACATCCCTATTTTGAAGGCATCGCCCAATTGCGCGTGTCTGCGCATTTCCTCATCGAACGTGACGGCGCGCTGACTCAGTTTGTCTCTTGCCTGGAGCGGGCGTGGCACGCCGGTGTGTCGCGCTTTGACGGGCGCGAGGGGTGTAATGACTTTTCCTTGG
The DNA here is from genome assembly GCA_964453495.1 of uncultured Pseudomonas sp. Lineage (GTDB taxonomy): Bacteria > Pseudomonadota > Gammaproteobacteria > Pseudomonadales > Pseudomonadaceae > Aquipseudomonas. The sequence goes on from CAYVPI010000053.1 coordinate 11,991, forward strand.
GTATCGAGCTTGAAGGAACTGACGATTTGCCCTTCACTGATGCGCAGTATCAGACCTTGACCGCTCTGACACGGCAATTGCAGGCCGCTTACCCGGCCATCACGCTTGCGCGCATTTGCGGTCACAGCGATATCGCCCCGGGCCGCAAGACCGACCCCGGGCCGGCATTCGACTGGGCACGCTACCGTGCCGGGCTGCAGGACAAAGAGGAAGCACAATGAGTTTTCTGGTGTTGTTGCTGGTGTTGTGGGTCGAGAAGTTTTCGGCGCTGCGCCAGCGTATCCAGCACGATGGTTTCTTCCTGCGCGAGCTGGCCAGGTTCGAACGCAACCGAAAGATGGCGGGGCACCCCTGGTGGGTGCTGGGCATCATGGTGTTGCTGCCGGTTGCCGTGTTGGCCTTGCTGTTGATGGTGCTGGAGCCGGTTGCCTACGGTTGGCTGGCGTTCCCGGTGCATTTGCTGGTGGTGATCTACAGCCTGGGGCGTGGTGATATCAAAGCGGCCCAGGGGCCGTTTCGCGATGCCTGGCGCCGCGGTGACGAGCAGGCCGCCACCCATGTCGCCGAACGTGACATGGGGCTTGTGGCCGACAATGCCGGGCAATTACTCGAGCGCGTGCAGGGCCACTTGCTGTGGCAGGCGTACCAGAGTTTTTTTGCGGTGATTTTCTGGTACTTCCTGCTCGGGCCGGCGGCGGCCTTGTGCTACAGGCTTTTGGCCCTGGTGGCCGAGCACGGTCACAGCCGCGCGGTGGTGGAGCGCGCCGAGCAGCTGCGGCATGCGTTCGACTGGGCGCCGGTGCGCGTGCTGGCAGCCAGTTTCGCCCTGGTCGGCAATTTCGTCGCGGTGACCCGCGCCATGCTCCATGAGCTGCTCAACTGGCATATCAGTGCAGCCCGGCTGATCGAGAATGTCGGGCGGGTTGCCAGTGAGTTGCCACCTCCGGTCACCGGCGCCGAAGGCGTCGCCAGCCTGGATAACCTCTGGGAATTGCTGCTGCGCTCGGCCGTGCTGTGGTATGCCGGTATCGCCATCTGGACGGTGCTCGTCTAGCACTGCGCCTGCCGGGTGGGGATTCGGCCAAAGTCCGGATCCTCACCCCTTTAACCTTTAGTTACAAACCTTCCAACCGATATGGGTTATACAAGGGGCAGTCGCGTGGGTGGCCCAATGCCACTGCGCGCGTATAACAATAAGATAATAAAGGGGACGACGAGTGAAGAGCCTGTTGTATCCGGCCATCGCGCTGATGAATCGCCTGAGCTTCGGCATGAAGTTCAGCCTGATCAGTATCATGTTCTTGCTGCCTATGTCAGTGACCAACTTCTACCTGGTGCGCGACTCCTGGCGCGAATTCCAGGGCACCCGCACCGAATTGCAAAGCCTGGACCTGCTCAACAGCAGCATGACCCTGCGAAGAGACCTGGAAACCCTGGCCAACCAGATCGCCATCAATGTCGTGCTGGGGCAATCGAACAAGGGCGGTGACCTGGAGGCGAAGATTGCCCGTCTCGAGCAAAGTATCGCCACGCAAATCCAGGGCTTGACCCCCATCAGTACCGACGAGGCGCAGGTCCAGGCATTCGAAGCCAAGCGCGGAGAAATGCTGGCCGCAATGAAAGGCTCGCAAGCTGAAAAATCACTGCAAAGTAAAAGCGCCCTGACCGACAAGGTACTTGGCCATGCCCAGGTCTTGAGCAAGATCATTGCCAGCCAGGCGGGCTTGAGCCAGGACAGTGATAGCATCGTGCGCCAGCTCAGCGAGTTGATCACCAACTTCACGCCACAGGTGACCCAGGCCATCGGTGAAGGGCGGGAAATGGGCTCGTACTCCCTGGGCCAAGGCTTCCTCAATTCCGCGGCCAGCAATCGCTTTGAAGAGTTGCAAGCCAAGCTGGACAAGCTGCAGGCCGATTACGCCCTCAAGGTCGAAGATGCCCTGGGTGCGAGCCACCAGGCCAAGGCCGCGTTGGGGCCGCTCGCGCAAAGCAGTGTGGCGACCCTCAAGCAGGCTGCCGAAGTGTTTGAAAACCAGGTGGTCATGGCCGATTCCCTCGATGCACCCTGGGTGGCCTTCTACGACCAGGTCACGGGCTTGATGGACAAGACTTACCAGTTGAACGAAGCCACCACCGCTTTTGTCAGTGAGCAGCTACAGGATCGGCTCGTCGAGAACCGGCTGCACATGGTGCTGCTGGTCGTGGCGCTGGCCGCGGTTTTCCTGGTGATTGTCTATTTGTACGGTGGTTTCTATGCCTCGACCCGCTCGACCCTGAGCGGCCTGGGTGCGGTCATGGACAAAGTCGCGGCCGGCGACATGACAGTCAGCTACAAGGCGCAGTCCCGCGACGAGCTGGGCGAACTGGGCCAGGTGTTCAACAGCACTGTGCAGCGCATCCACGATTTGATCGAGCAGGTGGGGCGCACCGTGGTCGAAGTCGAGCGCCAGGCCAGCCAGGTGCATACCGTCTCGGCGCAAAGCAACCAGGCGGTATCCGGGCAGCGTAGCCAGATCGAACAGGTAGCCACGGCCATGAACCAGATGTCGGCCACGGCCCTGGAAGTGGCGCGCAGTGCCGCGGCGGCGGTCAGCAGTGCCCACAGTGTGAACCAGGAAACTGCCAACGGGCGTGGCCTGGTGCAGTCCCAGCAAGGCAGCATCGTCAAGTTGGCGGGGGAGATCGACCAGTCGGTGGCGGTCATCAACCAGCTGGCCACTGACAGCCAGGCCATCAGCCGTGTGCTGGAAGTGATCAAGAGTATTGCCGAACAGACCAACCTGCTGGCACTCAATGCGGCGATCGAGGCTGCGCGTGCTGGCGAGCAAGGCCGTGGCTTTGCCGTGGTCGCCGATGAGGTGCGCACCCTGGCCAAACGCACCCAACAATCGACCGAGGAAATCGAACAGATGATCTCTCGCCTGCAAGGCGGGGTTGGCGCTGCGGTCAAGGCCATGGGCAGCAGCCATCAAACGGCGGCAGGTACCGTCAGCCAGTCGGAGAAGGTCCAGCAGGCGCTGGAAAACATCCTGGGTGCGGTCGGCTTGATCGTTGACCAGAACCAGCAGATCGCCGCTGCCGTGGAGCAGCAGACCGCAGTCGCCCACGACATCGACCAGAACATTGTCGAGATCAACCGTGCCGGCGAACGCACGGCCGAGGGTGCCAACCAGACAGAGGATGCCAGCCGGCAGTTGTCTTCACAGGTGGTGGTGCTCAAGGAGCTGATCGGGGCGTTCCGGGTCTGACGTTGTTCACGCCCAGTGAAACAGCTCGCAGGCATTGCGGCTGCTGACCTGGGCCAGCTCGCCGACGGTGATGCCCAGTAGCTCGGCATGGGCCTGGGCAATTTGCGGTAGGTGTTCTGGGCTGTTGCGCATGCCGGGGAACATGGCTGGAGCCATGTCCGGCGAGTCGGTTTCCAGCACCAGGCTGCCCAGCGGCAGCGCCGGGATCACTTTGCGCAAGCGCAATGCCTGCGGCCAAGTGGCGGCACCGCCAAGGCCCAACTTGAAACCGAGCTTGATGTACTCGCGGGCTTCTTCGAGGCTGCCGGAAAAGGCATGGATGATGCCGCCACGCTGCAGGCGAAAGCGCTTGAGGGCGGCTATCACCGGCGCATGGCTGCGCCGCACATGTAGGAGCGCGGGCAGGTGGAAGTCCACGGCCAATTGCAACTGCGCTTCGAACAGGGCCTGTTGGCGTTCACGGTCCAGTGTCTGGACGTAATAATCCAGGCCGAACTCACCCACTGCACACACCTGCCGATGGCCCTTGAGGCGGGTCAGCCAGTCGCCCAGTTCGGTCAGGTCCTGGGGCCGGTGTTCATCGAGGTACACCGGATGCAAACCGAATGCGGCGTACAACTGTGGGTCGCTTTGTACCAGGTCCCACACCCGTTGCCAGTTGTCCTGGAACACCCCCAGCACCACCAGGCGCTCGACACCCTGGGCCCGGGCGTTGGCCAGTACGGCCGGCCGATCGGCCGCGAAATCCGGAAAGTCCAGGTGGGTATGGGTGTCGATCAGCCTCATGTCAGGCCTCGAAAATGCGCTGCTTGAAGGTCCGGGCGATGGCATGCACGCCGGGCGTGTACTGTTGTTGTTCGATGGCGGCGAGGGCCAGGCGCAACGCGGTTTCGGCGATCAGGCTGTGCTGCTGGGCCATGGCGTTGACGGGCAGGGGCAAAAAATCCAGCAACTGGGTATCGCCGAACGTACCCAGGTGCAATGCCCTGGAAGCCTGCGGCCGGCTTTGCAGTACGTCGAACACGCCTTGCAGCAGTACGTAGGAAGTGGTTACCAGGGCATCGGGCAAATGGCCGAGGCGCTCGACCAATTCATTCATCAGTTGCCGGCCGCAGTCACGGCTGAACGCCTCACCCTGTTGGATCAACACTTCACCCTTGAAGTCCTGCAGCGCCTGTTCGAAGCCAGCCGTACGCTCCTGGCTTACGCTCAACTCGGGGCGCCCGCCGATCAGGGCGATATGCCGTGGCATGGGCACCAGCAAGCTGCGGGTCAGTTGCAGGCTGGCATGGCGGTCGTCGCTGATCACCGAGCAGAAGCGGGCAGGGTCCATGGTCCGGTCGATGCCAATCACCGGCAGGCCCTTGGCTTGCAGTTCTGGGTAACTGTCATCATCGGCGGGCAGGCAGCTGGCGACGAACAGCGCGTCGCAGCGGCGTGCGCGGAAGAGCTGCTGCAGTTGTCGTTCACTTTCGGGGTTGTCGTCGCTGCTGGCGATCAACAACTGGTAACCCTGGGCCCGCGCACCTTGTTCGAGCTGTTTGGCGATGCGCGCGTAACTGGGGTTTTCCAGGTCCGGCAGGATGAAACCCAGGGTGCGAGTATGCCGGCTGCGCAAACCTGCCGCTTGCGGGTTGGGCGTAAAGCCATGTTCCTCGACCACCGCCCGCACCCGTTCCACGGTGCTGCTGCTGATGCGCTGCTGTTCGGCCTTGCCATTGATGACATAGCTGGCAGTGGTAACCGACACACCGGCCAGGCGAGCGATATCGCTGAGTTTCAACCGAAGATTCCTTTTGTTGCGCTGCATTGATGCCGGGGCATTCTCGCTGATCTTGTAGACATCGGGGAGCCGACCATTATCGCAACGTGGCGACGAAGTGGGGCTTCATAGTTTGCAGATTATCGAGTAACGTGTCTGCAATGATAGATTAAACGATTCAGCAAACGAATTTACTGCCCGATCCAACGTTTTGCTGGCAACGTTTTTTGTAGCAGCTGGCAGAGCCTGCGTCCGACTGCGTAGCAGTCGTGAATCCAACGCCGCGGATTTTCAGCAAGACCGCGTAATCAGGTTTACGACTGCTATGCAGCCGGACGCAGGCTCCGCCAGCTGCTACGGAGTGCGTTACTCCTATGCTGAATTATCCACAACAATACCTCAGCGCCGCCGTTGCGCTGCAAAGGAGAAAGGCATGCTCGAGCTCACTTTAGAGCAGATATCCATGGGCCAGCAGGCGCAGGACAAAGCGGCCGCATTGCAGTTGCTGGCCGACTACCTGGTAGCCGACGGCCTGGTTGCCCAGGGGTATCTGGCAGGCCTCGAGGCGCGGGAAGCGCAGGGCTCGACCTTTCTCGGCCAGGGTATTGCGATCCCCCATGGCACCCCGCAGACCCGCGACCTGGTTTTTACCACTGGCGTGCGCCTGATGCAGTTCCCCGAGGGGGTGGATTGGGGCGATGGCCAGAAGGTGTACCTGGCCATTGGTATTGCCGCCAAATCCGATGAACACCTGCGTTTGTTGCAACTGCTGACCCGGGCCTTGGGTGAAACCGACCTGGGTGAAGCCCTGCGCCAGGCCAGCTCCGCCCAAGCCCTGCTGAAGCTGTTGCAGGGCGCCGCCCAGGAGCTGGCACTGGATGCCCAGATGATCGGCCTGGGCGTGGTGGCCGATGATTTCGAAGAACTGGCCTGGCGCGGTGCGCGCTTGCTGCGCCAGGCCGAGTGCGTCAGCAATGGGTTTGCCGCCGTGTTGCAGCAGGTCGAGGCGTTGCCGCTGGGTGATGGGTTGTGGTGGTTGCACAGCGAACAGGCGGTCAAGCGCCCGGGGCTGGCATTTGTCACCCCGCACAAACCCCTGCGTTACCTGGGCCAACCGCTCAATGGCCTGTTTTGCCTGGCCAGCCTGGGCGAGGCGCACCAGGCCTTGCTCGAGCGCCTGTGTGCGCTGCTGATCGAGGGCCGTGGGCATGAATTGTGCCGGGCCACCAATACCCGCACGGTGCTCGAGGTGCTGGGGGGCGACGTCCCGGCCGATTGGCCGAGCGCCCGTATCGGCCTGGCCAACGCCCATGGCTTGCATGCCCGCCCGGCGAAAATCCTGGCGCAGTTGGCCAAGCAGTTCGAAGGCGAAATTCGCCTGCGCATCGTCGATAGCCCCGACAACCCAGTATCGGCCAAGAGCTTGAGCAAGCTGCTCGGGCTCGGCGCTCGTCGCGGCCAGGTCCTGGAGTTTATCGCCGAGCCGAGTATTGCCGCTGACGCCTTGCCGGCTCTGCTGGCGGCTGTCGGGGAGGGGCTGGGTGAGGAGGTCGAGCCGCTGCCACTGACCGTCGCGATGGTCGAAGAGGTTGTGGCGTCGCTGCCAGCCGTGCAGGCACCGATTGCCGGGACAGTGGTCCAGGGTATCGCCGCGGCACCGGGTATTGCTTCGGGGCCAGCGCATATTCATGCCTTGGGCGACATTGATTACCCCCTGCGCGGTGAGTCGCCGGCAGCCGAGCGTGCACGCCTGCAGCAGGCGCTGGTCGATGTGCGCAACAATATCGACGGCTTGATCCAGCGCAGCAAGGCCAAGGCGATCCGCGAGATTTTCGTCACGCACCTGGAGATGCTCGACGATCCGGCGTTGACCGATGATGTCGACAACCGCCTCAAGCAGGGCGAAAGCGCGGCAGCGGCCTGGATGTCGGTGATCGAAGCTGCCGCGCGACAACAGGAATCCTTGCACGATGCCCTGTTGGCCGAGCGCGCGGCGGATTTGCGCGATGTCGGCCGTCGGGTCCTCGCTCAGTTGTGCGCAGTTGCCACTCCGGAAGAACCGCAGGAAGCGTACATCCTGGTGATGGATGAAGTGGGGCCCTCGGACGTCGCGCGCCTCGATCCTGCGCGGGTTGCCGGCATTCTCACCGCGCGCGGCGGGGCGACCGCCCACAGCGCTATCGTCGCGCGTGCCTTGGGCATCCCGGCGGTGGTCGGTGCCGGTGCGGCGGTGTTGCTACTGGCGTCGGGTTGCCCGCTGTTGCTGGATGGGCAGCGGGGGCGAGTGACCGTTGCACCAGCCGATGAGGTAGTGCGCACGGCATTGACCGAACGCGACCAGCGTACCCAACGCTTGCAGGCCGCTGCCGCGCGGCGCTTGGAACCGGCCGTGACCCGTGACGGCCATGCTGTGGAGGTGTGCGCCAACATCGGTGAAAGCGCCGGGATTGCCAGTGTGGTCGACCAGGGCGCCGAAGGCATTGGCCTGCTGCGTACCGAGCTGATCTTCATGGCCCATCAACAGGCACCCGATGAAGCGACCCAGGAGGCTGAGTACCGTCGTGTCCTCGATGGCCTGGGCGGGCGGCCGCTGGTGGTGCGAACCCTGGATGTCGGCGGCGACAAGCCCCTGCCTTACTGGCCGATCGCCAAGGAAGAAAACCCTTTTCTCGGCGTGCGTGGCGTACGCCTGACCCTGCAGCGCCCGCAGATCATGGAAACGCAATTGCGGGCGTTGCTGCGGGCCGCCGACAACCGGCCGCTGCGGATCATGTTCCCGATGGTGGGCGGTGTCGAAGAATGGCGCCAGGCCCGGGACATGACCGAACGCCTGCGCGAGGAAATCCCGGTGGCCGACTTGCAACTGGGGATCATGATCGAAGTGCCCTCGGCGGCCTTGCTGGCGCCGGTGCTGGCGCGTGAAGTGGACTTTTTCAGCATCGGCACCAACGACCTGACCCAATATACCCTGGCCATCGACCGTGGCCATCCAACCCTTTCGGCCCAGGCCGACGGCCTGCATCCGGCAGTGCTGCAGTTGATCGATATCACCGTTCGCGCCGCCCATGCCCATGGCAAGTGGGTGGGCGTGTGCGGTGAGCTGGCCGCCGACCCGGTGGCGGTGCCTTTGCTGGTCGGGCTGGGCGTCGATGAGCTCAGCGTCGCGGCGCGCAGCATCGCCGAGGTCAAGGCTGGCGTGCGCGAACTGACCCTGCAAACCGCCCAGGCCCTGGCCCAGCAAGCACTGATACAGGGGACCGCGGCACAGGTGCGGGCCCTGGTGGAGACCCCATAATGGCACGCATCCTCACAGTCACCCTGAACCCGGCGCTGGACCTGACCGTCGAGTTGTCTGCCTTGCGCATCGGCGAGGTCAACCGTAGCGAGGTCTTGCACAGCCATGCCGCCGGCAAGGGCTTGAACGTGGCACAGGTACTGGCCGACCTGGGGCACAACCTGACCGTCTGCGGATTTCTCGGTGAAGACAACCGGCAACCGTTCGAGGCATTGTTTGCCCGCCGTGGCTTTGTCGACGCCTTTGTTCGCGTGCCCGGCGAAACCCGCAGCAATATCAAGCTGGCTGAAAGCAGCGGGCGCATCACCGACCTCAATGGCGTCGGCCCCTGGGTCGACGAGCAGGCGCAACAGGCCTTGCTGGCGCGCCTGGAACAGCTCGCACCCGGCCATGATGCCGTGGTGGTCGCCGGCAGCTTGCCCCGTGGCGTCAGTGCGCATTGGTTGCAAGGGCTGCTCGAACGGCTCAAGGCCATGGGCTTGCCCGTGGCCCTGGACACCAGCGGTGAGGCGTTGCGCGCCGGCATCGCTGCCGGCCCGTGGCTGGTCAAGCCCAATACCGAAGAATTGGCCGAGGTCATGGGCGACGGGCTTGACCAGGCAGCGGCTGCACAGGCTTTGCGCGAACGGGGCATCGAACACGTGGTGATTTCCCAGGGCGCCGAGGGCGTGACCTGGTTCAGCCGCCAGCCCGCCCTGCAGGCATGGCCGCCCAAGGTCAAGGTCGCCAGCACTGTCGGCGCCGGCGATTCGTTGGTGGCAGGCATGGTGCATGGCTTGCTCAACCAGCATTCGGCTGAACAGACCTTGCGCACGGCAACAGCCATTGCGGCCATGGCCGTGACCCAGATCGGCTTCGGCATCACCGATTCAGCACAGCTCGCGCAGTTTGAGCGTGAGGTCCGTATTCGCGCCCTGACAGAACAATAAGAGGGTTTGAGATGAAACTAGCCATCGTTACGGCCTGCCCCAACGGCATGGTCTCCAGTGTGCTCAGTGCGCGCCTGCTGGACGCTGCCGCCCAGCGCCAGGGCTGGAGCACCAGCGTCGAAATCCACGACCGCCAGCACCCGGAACGGCAACTGTCGCAGGCCACCATCGATGCGGCCGAGTGGGTGCTGGTGGTCAGCACCGGTGCGCTGGACCTGTCGCGCTTCGTTGGCAAACGTCTGTACCAGAGCACGCCGGCCCAGGCCCTGCAGGATGCCGAAGCGTTCCTGCGCAAGGCAGCCAGTGAGGCCCAGGTCTATCAAGCGCCCGCTATTACCGCGCCTGTGGATAAGGCGCGGGCGCCGCGCATCGTTGCGGTAACCGCATGCCCGACCGGGGTTGCCCATACCTTCATGGCGGCCGAGGCGCTGCAGCAGGCAGCCGGGCAACTGGGCTATGCGCTGCAGGTCGAAACCCAGGGCTCGGTGGGGGCTCGCAACCCGCTCAGTGCCGAGGCCATCGCCGAGGCCGATGTGGTGTTGCTGGCTGCCGATATCGAAGTGGCTACCGAGCGCTTTGCCGGCAAGCGTATCTTTCGTTGCGGCACCGGCATCGCGCTCAAGCAAGCCCAGGCAACCCTGAACAAGGCCCTGGCCGAAGGCAAGGAACAGAGCGCCGCTGCGGCGTCAACAGGTGCCGCTGGTAACGAGAAAACCGGGGTCTACAAACACCTGCTCACGGGCGTTTCGTTCATGTTGCCGATGGTGGTGGCTGGAGGGTTGTTGATCGCCTTGTCCTTTGTCTTTGGCATCAATGCGTATCAGGAACCGGGCACCTTGCCGGCGGCCTTGATGCAGATCGGTGGTGAGGCAGCCTTCAAACTGATGGTGCCGTTGCTGGCCGGCTATATTGCCTACTCCATCGCCGACCGCCCGGGGTTGGCACCCGGCATGATCGGCGGGCTGCTGGCCAGTACCCTGGGCGCCGGTTTCATCGGTGGCATCGTCGCGGGTTTTCTCGCCGGCTACAGCGCCAAGGCCATCAACCGCTGGGCGCGCTTGCCCAGTAGCCTTGAGGCGCTCAAGCCGATCCTGATCATCCCGTTGCTGGCCAGCCTGTTCACCGGCCTGGTGATGATTTATGTGGTAGGCAAACCGGTAGCCGGGGTGCTCGAAAGCCTCACGCAGTTTCTCGACAGCATGGGCACCACCAACGCGATACTGCTGGGCGTGTTGCTTGGCGGCATGATGTGCGTGGACCTGGGGGGGCCGATCAATAAGGCCGCTTATGCTTTTTCTGTCGGCCTGCTGGCTTCGCAAAGCTACGCGCCGATGGCGGCGACCATGGCCGCCGGCATGGTCCCGCCCATTGGCCTGGGTATCGCCAGCTTCATCGCTCGGCGCAAGTTCGCCCAGAGTGAGCGTGAGGCCGGCAAGGCGGCATTTGTTCTAGGGTTGTGCTTCATATCCGAAGGGGCGATTCCGTTTGCAGCCAAGGACCCGCTGCGGGTGATCCCGGCCAGTATTGCTGGGGGCGCACTGACCGGGGCCTTGTCGATGTACTTCGGCTGCAAATTGATGGCGCCCCATGGCGGGCTGTTCGTCATGCTGATCCCCAATGCGATCAACCATGCGCTGCTGTATTTGTTGGCGATTGTGGCGGGCAGCTTGCTGACGGCGGTGGTGTATGCGGTGCTTAAGCGCAGCGAGGTGGTGGAGTTGGCAGTGGAGCCGGTGAAGGCTTGAAGCGAGCGATGTGTTCGAGCACGTTCTCCAGTTGTTGGAGAATGTCCAGGTTACTGAAACGCAGGACGCTGATGCCTTTATGCTCGAGAAAGCGGGTACGTTGCTGATCGTATTTGCGGGCGGCATCGAGGGTGTGTTGGCCGCCATCGAGTTCTATTGCCAGTTTCAGGTCGGGGCAGTAGAAGTCCAGGATGTAGGGCGCGCAGGGAAATTGGCGGCGGAATTTCAGGTCGAGCAGTTGGCGAGCTCGCAGCTTCTGCCATAGCAGTTGTTCGCAGTCGGTTTGGTGGTGGCGCAGGTGTTTGGCGAATTGGCGGAGCCTGACGGTAGGGGGCATGCTTCACCTCCTTGTGAAGTTTTTTTGCCTTGGGGAGGCGTCAAGGTAGACGATTGGGGGTGGGTTCGCCCCTCACCCCAGCCCTCTCCCCAAAGGGGAGAGGGAGCTGTTCGTGGCGAGCTTCAGATTTTCCGCGGCCTCTGGAGTGGCGATTGTGAATTGAAATGTTCTTTCCAATGTTCACAACTTGGCTCCCTCTCCCCTTTGGGGCGGTCCGGCGTTCCGGGAGGGCTGGGGTGAGGGGAGCGCACTCAATAAACATCCCGCCGATACCGCCCCACCTCAATCAACCGCTCAACCTCCACCAGCCCCAACACCTCGTTCAACACCTCATCCACCCCTGCAGCCATCCCTTGCAAGCTGCCGCAGATGTACAGCGAAGCCCCCTGCGCCAACCACTGCCGCAACTCTTCAGCCTGTTCGCGCAAGCGGTCCTGCACATAGACCTTTTGCGCCTGGTCGCGGGAGAAGGCCAGGTCCAGGCGGCTCAGGTTGCCGCTGGCCAGCCAGCCGTGCAGCTCGTCGCGGCAATGGAAGTCGTGGGCGGCGTTGCGTTCGCCGAACAACAGCCAGTTACGTTGCTCGCCCTGAGCGATGCGCGCCTTGAGCAAGCTACGCAGCCCGGCAAGGCCGGTGCCGTTGCCCAGCAGAATCATCGGCGCTGGGGTTTGCAGCAGGTGGAAGCCACTGTTGCGGCGTACGCGCAGGCTGATTGCCGAATCCAGCGCTGCGTGTTCGGTCAGCCAACCCGAGCCCAGGCCGAGGCTGCCATCGGTATGACGTTCCTGGCGCACGATCAGTTCGAGAATGCCATCGGCGGCAATCGAAGCGATCGAGTATTCCCGGGCAGCAATCGGGATCAACGCATCGACCAGGGCTTGGGCGTGCAGGCCGACCAGGTGCTCGCGGCTGTGGGGCAGTTGGCGGCTGGCCAGCGCCTGCGCCAGGGGCTCCGCCAGGCCGTCGACCAACACTTGGGTTTGCGCGGCAATACCCAAGCCGTTGAGCAGGTGTTCGACAGCGGCATCGCTATTGCGCGGCAGGATCTCTACCAGGTCGCCGGCTTCCCAGGTTTGCGCCTTGGCTGGCACCAGGCCCAACAGGTAGACCGCTGAACCTTGGCTGCCGGGGTTCAGGTGCTCGCGCGTGGCCAGGCTCCAATTGTCATAGTCGGGAGCTTGCCAGGCGGCAATCGGCTGGCTGCCGGTAAGCCGGGCCAGCTCCTGTTGCCAGTGTTGCAGCGCACTCGGGTCGGCGCTGTCGACTTCAATCGGAGCAAAGGCCGGGTTGGCGCCGCGCTGGTTCAACCAGTCGTGCAGGCGATGGGCAAAGCCGCAGAACTGCGGGTACTGTCGGTCGCCAAGCGCCAGCAGACCGTAGTTGAGATTTTCCAGGGCCCACGGTTGGCCCAGCACTTTGCGCTCGAAACCGCGAGCGCTGTCCGGCGCTTCACCATCACCGAAGGTGCTGACCACGAACAAGGCTTGTTGCGTGGTGTTGAGGTCGGTCTCGGTCAGCTGTGCAAGCGGTTGCACGCGCACCGGTAAACCGGCCGACTGCAACTGCCCAGCGGTTTGCCAGGCCAATTGTTCGGCAAAGCCGCTCTGGCTGGCGAAGCCGATCAGCCAGCCATTGGCATCACTGGCGCCTGGCTTGAGGCCATTGCGCGCCTTGAGTACCTGGCGCTTCTTGCGACGCCGGTCGAGGTACAGCAGCCAACCGGTAATAAAGAACAGCGGCATGGTCAGGCTGGCGATGGTCACCACAATCCGCCCGGTCAGGCCGAAATAGCTGCCCACGTGCAGGGCAAAGACACTGGTCAGCAGCTGCGCCTTGAACGACTTGTCGGCATAGCGTTCAACCTTGAACACCTTGCCGGTGGCCGGGTCCAGGCTGATCTGGTTCAGTGCGCGGACGTGCTCGGCGTTTTTCAGCAGGTAGAAGACAGTCGCCGGTTGCTTGCCCACCGGTGGTAGGCGCAGGTTGTAAGCGGTCAGGTCGGGGCCGGCCGTGTCCTGGATGCTTTTCCAGATGGCGTCGTAGTCGACCACCAGCGGCGGCCCGTCGGCGTTGGGTTTCTGCCCGCGTCCGCGGCCTTCGCCACCCTTGCGCTGCTCGCCGGCAGCCGGGCCATCGCCGAGCAGCCTGGTCAAGCCTTCGCGGTACCACTCATAGGACCAGAACAGGCCGGTGAGGGCGAACAGAAGGTAAAACAGCAGGCACCAGGTACCGGCCACGGCGTGCAGGTCCCAGTTGAAGCCGCGGCCCTTTTTGGCCCAATCCAGGGTCAGCCATACGCGCCAGTTCAAAGGCTTGCGCGGCCAGCGCAGGTACAGACCGGAGAGGCAGAAGAAAATCAGGATCAGGGTGCAGGCACCGGTGATCTGGCGCCCGGTATCGCCGATGGCCAGGAAGCGGTGCAGACGCAGCATCAGGTCGAAAAAGCCCTCGCCGCTGATGTCGCCCTTGAGCGTGCCGGTGTAGGGATCGAAGTAGCGCATCGGCCCACGGCGTTCGCCCGGGGGCGGTGTGAAGTACACCTGGCCAGCCACGTCGCTGTTGGTTTCAACCCGGAGCGATTGCACTGTGTTGCCGGCCTCGGCTTCGATCTTGCGCACCAGTTCTGCCGGCGCCAGGGTGCCGCTGTCTTGCATCTGGACGGTCAGGGCTTGGGGGTTGAGCAGGCGCAGGATTTCTTCTTCGAAGGACCAGGCCGCGCCGGTGATGCCCATCAGCGCCAATACCAGTCCTGCGCTGATGCCGAAGAACCAGTGCAACTGAAACAGGGTTTTCTTCAACACATCGACCGCCTTGCTCATTGAAAATTGGATCGTCACGGCGTGCATTATGCCGTGGCTTGTCGAGAAGCATTCGTTTTACACACAAAAGCCCCGCTCATGGCAATGAACGGGGCTCGGCTTCACACTTCTATCAGAAGTGGAAGTTGGTGCTCAGCAATGCCGTACGGCCCGCCGCCTGGTTGGCGAAGTGGGTCGAGAAGGCTTTGTCGTAGTAGGTTTCGTCGGTCAGGTTTTGTACGTTCAGCTGCAGGTCGATGTTCTTGCTCAGCTTGTAGGCGGCCATGGCATCGTAACGAACATAGGAGTCCACCATGGTGGTGTTGGCCACGCTGCCGAATACGTCGTCGACGTAGAACGCACCGCCACCGATGGTCAGCCTTGGAGTGACCTGGTAGGTCGTCCACAGGCTGGCGCTGTTTTTCGGGGTGTTCGGCAGTTCGTTGCCGTCGGTAGTGCTCAGCGGGCCGCCGTCGACTTGCTCGCTGTCCATGTAGGCGTAGCCGGCGAAGACTTGCCATTTTTCGGTGAGCTTGCCGCTGGCCGACAGTTCGACACCTTGAACGCGGGTTTTGCCGGCGTTTTCATAGCTGGTGGTATCGACTTGAACGCGTGCGTTGTCTTTCTCGGTGCGGAAGATATCGGCAGTCAGCGACAGGCGATCGTTCAGCAGGTCCCACTTGGTACCGATTTCGTAGTTCTTGGTGGTTTCCGGCTCCATGTCACTGTTGAGCAGGTTGCCGTTACGGTCCGGAGTGCCGCCCAGTGGGTTGACTTCAGTGCCTTCGCCCAGGCTATTACCCGGTGGCGTCGCGGAGGTGGCGTAGGAGGCGTAGATGCTGCCGTTTTCCGCAGGCTTGTAAACGACGCCGAACTGACCGGTGACGAATTCGCTGGTGTCCTTGCCTTTGACGGGGTTGCCATTGGTCACGACAGTCGCACCAGAAGCCGTACGGGAGCGGTACTTGGTGTCGAAATGGTCATAACGCAAGCCCATGTTCAGCAGCCACTGCGACGACAGCTCCAGGGTGTCGAACACGTAGATGGCACGGGTGTTGGCATCGGTGTCGATGCTGGCGTAGTTGCGCGAGATGGTGCCGCTCCACGGATCGCTTGGCGTCGGGTTCGAAAGCGAGGTGCAGTTGTAGCCGCTTGGTGCGCCGATCATAGCTGGTGTGCAGTTGGTGTTGGCTGCGCCGCCTGGCACGGTATCGGTATTGACGCTGTACGAGGACCGCTCGTTTTCTTCACGAGTAAACTCAATACCGGTGGAGAAGTTGTTCTTGAAGCCTGCGACAAAGAACTCACCAAACAGATCGGTCTGGTTGGTGGTGGTTTCGGTATTGCTCACACGGGTGTTGGCACGACGCCATACGGTACCGTTGTTGACGTTGCCCTTGCTGTCGTCCGGCTGGGTCAGGATGTAGTCCTGCATGCTGCTGCCGTGACGCAGGGTGTTCTTGACGGTCAGTGCGTCGTTCAGGTCGTGCTCGATGGCGATGGTCGCGGTATCGGTACGGGTCTTGCGGAAGTCGCGGTCGGTCAGGCCGTAGAAATTGCTGGAGTCGCCGCCGTCGTTCGGCTTGTCCGGATTGGACTTGGTGCGAGCTGCCGCGAGGCCGGTAGGAATGGAGTAAGGAATACCCGAATCCGGCGTGTCGTTGCTTTCCAGGTGGTAGTAGTCGAGGTTGACGCGGGTGTCGGTGCCCAGGCCGAACGCCAGGGACGGGGCGACGCCCCAGCGGTCGTAGTCCACGCTTTCGCGGCCGGCGACGTTGCTTTCGTGGCTCATCAGGTTCAGACGGCCAGCGGCGGTGTCGGAGAACTGGTAGTTGCCATCCAGGGTGTAACGCTGGGTCTGGTCCGAACCCCAGGTGAAGCCACCGTCGAACGAGTTGCCCAGGTGCGCCTTTTTGCTCACCAGGTTGATGCTGCCGCCGGCTGCGCCACGGCCGCCGATGGCCGAGTTCGGGCCCTTGCTGACTTCGATCGATTCAACGGCGAAGATTTCGCGGCTCTGGGAGCCAGTGTCACGCACGCCGTCCAGGTACGTATCGGCCTGGGCGTCGAAGCCACGGATGAACGGGCGGTCGCCCTGGGGGTTGCCGCCTTCACCGGCACCGAAGGTGATGCCTGGCACAGTGCGCAGTGCATCCTGCATGTTCATGGCACCGGTGTCCTTGAGGACTTGCTGGGGAATCACGGTGACCGAACGCGGCGTGTCCACCAGCGGCGCGGTGTATTTTTGCGAGGACGCTTTGTCGACCTTGTACTCGGTGTTTTCCTGCTGTGCTTGGCCGGTAATGCTAGTGGCATCCAGTGCGATTGCATCGCTCTTGTTGGGCTCATCTGCCGCATAGGCCAGGTGTGGCGCGGAGGTAGCAGTGATCGCCATGCCGATTGCAGAGGCAAGCAGGCGTGGTGAGCTGGCAGGTGACACGAGTTGGCGCGACATCGGTAATTCCTCTCCCCAAGGATTCGAGGCCGCGGAATATAGGGTAAACACGTATCTCTATCAATTGAGATGCATTGCTATTTGCACGGAATTTACATTCTTTACAAATTTTAACTGGCGGTTTTGCTCCAGTTATACGTCTGGCTGGTCGGATAGGGTTGTACAGAGACAATAAGAATCAATACCATTAGCACCTTTCTCATTGTCAGGTGCTGCGCCATGCTGCTACACATTCCCGGCCTGTTTTCCCGCGAGGAAGTACTGCGCATTCGCGAAGCCCTGGAACAGGCCGACTGGGCCGATGGCAAGACCACCGCGGGCTACCAATCGGCCAAGGCCAAGCACAACCTGCAGTTGCCCGAAGGGCATCCGCTGGCCAAGGAGATCGGTTCGGCGATGCTGGAGCGGCTGTGGGCCAACCCGCAATTCATGTCGGCTGCGCTGCCGAGCAAGGTGTTCCCGCCACTGCTCAACTGCTACCGCGAAGGCGGTAACTTCGACTTCCATATCGACAACGCCATTCGCCAGCCCAAGGGCAGCCATGAACGCGTGCGCACCGACCTGTCAGCGACGCTGTTCTTCAGCGACCCTGACGATTACGACGGCGGCGAGCTGGAGATCCAGGACACCTTCGGCCTGCAACGGGTCAAGCTGCCGGCCGGAGACATGGTGCTGTACCCCGGTACCAGCCTGCACAAGGTCAATGCCGTCACCCGTGGGGCACGCTATGCCTCTTTCTTCTGGACGCAAAGCCTGGTGCGCGAAGACAGCCAGCGGGCGCTGTTGTTCGAGATGGATGGCGCCATCCAGAGCCTGACGCGGGATGTGCCCGACCACCCGGCGTTGATCCAACTGACGGGCACCTATCATAACCTGTTGCGCCGCTGGGCAGAGGTGTAGAGCGTGGGGATCAGTTTGCGCCACAAGCAAGTGCTCGATGCTGAGGGTTTTGCCAGCATGCTCGCGCAAAGCCCGGCGGATGCAGCCAAGGCGATTCTGGCTGCTGCCGCTCAAAACGTTGTCGCGGCGCAGACCTTGCTCGGGCAGATATTGCTCGACGGCCAAGGCATCGAGCGGGATGAAGTGCTGGCCCGGCGCTGGTTCGAGATCGCGGCCAACCAGGGCGACACCATGGCGCGCAATATGCTGGGGCGCTGCCTGGAGCATGGCTGGGGTGGGGTGGTGGACTTGGCTGCGGCAGCACGGCACTACCGGATTGCGGCGCAGGCAGGGCTGGACTGGGGGCTGTACAACTTTGCCAACCTGCTGGCCACCGGCCGTGGTATTGCCCAGGACCATGCGCTGGCGCTGGACTGCTATTGCCAGGCCGCGCAAATGGGCCATGCCAAGTCCATGAACCTGTTGGGGCGCTATCTGGAAGAAGGGTTGCATTGCCAGGTAGACAAAGACGCGGCGGTTGAGTGGTATCGGCGCTCGGCCGAGGCGGGGGATTTTCGCGGGCAGTTCAGCCATGCCGCCATACTGGCCGACCAGGGCCATGTCGAGCAGGCCATCGAGTGGCTGCGCAAGGCGTTGGCAGGGGGGAACCTGAATTTTCTGCGGGTCAGCACTCAGGCTTTGCTGCAGGCAGGCCACAGGCAGATTCGTGCTGTTGCCGAGGAGTATCGGGTTCGCTTGTTGGAGCTTGAACGCCAGGCATGAACAGGCACAGCAAGTTTTTGTAGCAGCTGCCGCAGGCTGCGTCTGCCATAACGCGACGCAGCCTGCGGCAGCTGCTACAAGAGCAAGCCCAGGAGTGACCCTGGGCTTTTTGCAGGCTTAGATGTAGAACGACTTCAGCGGCGGGAAGCCGTTGAATTCCACGGCGCTGTAGCTGGTGGTGTAGGCGCCGGTGGACAGCCAGTACAGGCGGTCACCGATGGCCAGGTTCAGCGGCAGGCCGTACTTGTAGTTCTCGTACATGATGTCGGCGCTGTCGCAGGTCGGGCCGGCGATGACCACTTCTTCGACTTCGCCGTTCTTCTCGGTCCAGATCGGGAACTTGATGGCTTCATCCATGGTTTCGATCAAGCCGCTGAACTTGCCCACGTCGGTATAGACCCAGCGCTCTACGGCAGTACGCGATTTACGTGCAACCAGCACCACTTCACTGACCAGGATACCGGCGTTGGCGATCAGCGAACGGCCTGGCTCGAGGATGATTTCCGGCAGGTCGTCACCGAAGTCTTCCTTGAGGAAACGGATGATTTCTTCAGCGTAGGTTTCCAGGCTGTTGGTGCGGGTGATGTAGTTGGCCGGGAAGCCGCCACCCATGTTGATCAGCTTCAGGTGGATGCCGTCTTCTTCTTTCAGGCGCTCGAAGATCACTTTGACCTTGGCGATCGCCGCGTCCCAGACGCTGATGTCGCGCTGTTGCGAGCCGACGTGGAACGAGATGCCGTAAGGCACCAGGCCCAGGTCGCGGGCGAGGATCAGCAGGTCCATGGCCATGTCGGTCTGGCAGCCGAATTTGCGCGACAAAGGCCAGTCAGCCGTGGTCGAGCCTTCGGTGAGGATGCGCACGTAGACTTTCGAACCCGGCGCAGCCTTGGCAATGTTGCGCAGGTCTGCTTCGGAGTCGGTGGCATACAGACGCACGCCCTTGTCATAGAAGTAGCGGATGTCCTTGGATTTCTTGATGGTGTTGCCGTAGCTGATGCGATCCGGGCCGACGC
>CAYVPI010000054.1:0-30986 GCA_964453495.1 uncultured Pseudomonas sp.
ACTACTGGTGGTTGTGGCTGCAGGATGCCGCTGCGCAATACGGCTTGAGTATTCAGGCTTGAGGTGAAAGCAACGCGGGCCATGACAGGCCCGCGTTTTTTCCATCACATCATGATACGACGCGGTAGCACGGCTCGTAGGCGGCGCCACCTGGCAGTTTCATGCGATTCTGTTTGACGAAGGACTGGAGCAAGTGGTCCAGCGGTTGCATGACGGCCGCATCGCCACGGATCTGGTAGGGGCCATGTTGTTCGATCAGGCGTATTCCCTTGTCCTTGACGTTACCGGCGACGATGCCGGAAAACGCCCGGCGCAGGTTGGCTGCCAGTTCGTGGGCCGGGATGTCGCGGCTCAGTTTCAGGTTGGCCATGTTCTCGTGGGTCGGGTCGAAGGGGCGCTGGAAGCCTTCCTCGATCTTGAGCAGCCAGTTGAAATGGAATGCATCGTTGCGCTCGCGACGGAACAGCTTCACCGCCTTGAGCCCCTCAGTCATCTGCCGCGCCACTTCGATCGGGTCATCGATGATGATCTGGTAGTGCTTCTGGGCATCCTGGCCCAGGGTTGCGCCGACGAACGCGTGCAGTTGCTGCAGGTAAGGCTCGGTGTTTTTCGGCCCGGTCAGGATGACGGGGAAGGGTAGCGCCTGGTTGTCCGGGTGCATCAGGATGCCGAGCAGGTAGAGAAACTCTTCGGCGGTACCGGCGCCACCGGGGAAGATGATGATGCCGTGGCCGACGCGCACGAACGCTTCCAGGCGCTTCTCGATATCGGGCAGGATCACCAGTTCGTTGACGATTGGGTTCGGCGCTTCGGCAGCAATGATGCCGGGTTCGGTCAGCCCCAAATAACGGCCGCCACTCATGCGCTGCTTGGCATGGGCAATGGTGGCGCCCTTCATCGGGCCTTTCATCACGCCCGGCCCGCAGCCGGTGCAGACATCCAGCTTGCGCAGGCCCAATTGGTGGCCCACTTCCTTGGTGTACTGGTATTCCTCGGTGTTGATCGAGTGGCCGCCCCAGCACACCACCATTTTCGGTTCCACGCCGGGGCGCAGGGTGCGGGCGTTACGCAGCAGGTGGAAGACGTAGTCGGTGATGCCCTGGGAACTTTCCAGGTCGATGCGAAAGCTTTCCAACTCGTTTTCGGTGTAGACGATGTCGCGCAGGGCGCTGAACAGCATTTCACGGGTGCTGGCGATCATTTCGCCGTCGACGAAGGCGTTGGCTGGTGCATTGAGCAGCTCAAGGCGCACGCCGCGATCTTGCTGGTGGATGCGTACTTCGAAGTCCTGGTAGGCATCGAGGATGGTCTTGGCGTTGTCGATATGGGCGCCGGTGTTGAGGATTGCCAAGGCGCATTGGCGAAAGAGTGAGTAGATGCTGCCTGAGCCGGCTTCGCTCAGTTGTTGTACTTCACGTTGGGAGAGTGTTTCCAGGCTACCTTTTGGGCTTACAGAGGCGTTGATTACATTTCGTGGGGTCATACTGGATTCCCTGAGCCAATTACTTCCGAATATTGAGCGCACTTACTCCTCTTTTAGCAGTTGGCGGGGGCTACGTCACGTTGTGGTTGTGTCTTGAGTCGGGAATGGAAGGCTCGTAGGAGCGGCCCAGGCCGCGAAGGGCTCGGAGTCGCGCTCGACCATGGCGGCCCCGAGGTGTTGGCTTGAGAGCGGGAACCGGGGCTGCTTTGCAGCCCTTCGCGGCCTGGGCCGCTCCTACACAGCTGCATTGTGCTTTTGAGCGCGCTTTTCTGCCAGATACTGCAACACCAACCGCCCGATCAATACCGCCAGGGTAATCGAGATCAGCAGCACCGAGATGGCCGCCACGCTTGGGTCGACGTTATCGCGCAAGCCGCTCCAGATGCGCTTGGGCAGGGTGTCGACGTTGACGCTGGTGATAAACAGGGTCACCGCCACTTCCTCCCAGGACAAGGCAAAGCTGAGCAGGGCAGTGGAGGCAATGCCCAGCTTCAGGTTGGGCAGGATGACCATGAAGGTGGTTTGCATCAGGCTGGCGCCCAAGTTGCGCGAGGCCAGTTCAATGCGCCGGTCGATCTGGCTCAGGGCCACCAGCATAGTCACCACACCGTAAGGCACGACCATCACCACATGGGCGATGACCACCCCGACCAGGGTGTCGTAGCCCATGCCCGGAGCGTATTTACCCAGGTTGGTTTCCATGAAGTACAGCACCAATGCCGAGATCACCGGTGGAATGGCCATGGGCAGCAGTACCAGGCCGATCAGCACGTTCGCCAGGCGCGAGCGCATGTACCAGATGCCGAGGCTGAAGCTTACGGCCAGAAGCGTCGCGATGACGCTGGTGGTCAGCGCGATGGTCAAGCTCTGGCTGATGCTGGCGAACCAGTCCGGGTTGCTGAGCAAGGCCTCATAGTGGCGCAATGACCAATTGCCGTCGGGCATCGACAGGTAGCGCTTGCTGGTGAACGACACCGGAATGACCGTCAACAACGGGAACAGCATGAACGCCATGGCGAACACGGCCAGCAGGCGGGTACTCAGGCTTGTGCGATGGGTATTCATAATGGACTCAACCTACCAGTCGATTGACGCGGGTGATGCGCATCAGCAGCCAGATCAGGGCGCTGACCAGTGCCAGCAACACCACGCTCAATGCTGCTCCCAGGCCCCAGTTGCTGGTCTGGAACATTTGCAGGAACACGTATTCGGCGATCATTACCGTTTGCCCGCCGCCGAGCAGTACCGGAGTAATGAAGAAGCCCAGGCAGAACACGAAGACCATGATGAACGCGCCCATCAAGCCCGGCAGTGTCTGAGGCAGCAGCACTTGCCAGAAGGTGCGCAGGGCACCAGCACCCAGGCCACGGGAGGCCATGAGCACACGTTGGTCGAGCTGACGCATGCTCGACAGCAGCGGGAACACCGCGTAGGGGATCATCACATGGAGCATGCCGATGACCACACCGATCTCGTTGCGGCTCAGCTGCAACGGCTGATCGATAAGCCCCAGCCCAAGCAGGCTTTCGTTGAGCACACCGTTGCTGCGCAGGGCAATCAACCAGCCGAAGGCTCGCACCAGTACCGAAATCCAGAACGGAATGAAGATGCAGATTTCCACCACCCGCTGCCAGAACGGCGGGCTGAACACCCAGCAATAGGCCAGCAGGTAACCGATCAGCAAGGCCAGGCCGCTGACCGTCAGGCACAAGCGCAAGGTACGCCAGAGCATTTCATGGATGGCCGGGTCGCTGGCGATGCGTTGGTACTGTTCGATGCCAGGCTCGGGCAGGCTGAAACTCCAGCCCACCACGCCGAGAAACGGCAGCACATAAAAGACCAGCAGCAATACCGGTAGCGGCAACAACAGCAGCCCACGCTCCAGCCCAGGTGAGCTGTTGCGGGTCCTGGGCTTGGGCAAGGTCATGGTGAGGGTCATGTCATGGCTCACTTGGACAGGCGGGTCAAGTACTGCTCCAGTGCACCGGCGTAGTTATCGGCATACCACTGGGCGTTGAGGGCAATCTGCTTTTTCAGGTTCTCGGGTGATGCGCAGTTGGCCGCCAGTTGCTCGGCGTTCATCAGTTTTTCCGTGGCGCTGTTGGACGGGCCGTTGCCCATCAGCTCGAACAGCTTGAGCTGGCCTTGCGGTTGCAGTGCGTGCTCGATGTACTGCATGGCCGCTGCCGTGCCGGCGGGGTTGCCTTGCAGGACCGCCCAGCTGCTGGCATTGATAAAGCCATTGTCGAAACTCCAGCGCACACGGTTTTCGCTGTCCTCGGCCAGCAATTTGGCGCGGGTGTGCCAGATTGCGCCAACCGACACTTCACCTTCGATCATCAGTTGCTGGCTTTCGGCACCCGAGCTCCAGAACGACAATACATGTGGCTTGATTTCATCGATTTTCTTCAGCGCGCGCGGCACATCGAGCGGGTAGAGCTGGTCCGCCGGCACGCCATCGGCGAGCAGGGCGGCTTCGAGCATGCCGTTCATCCACTTGTACATCGTGCGCTTGCCGGGAAACTTCTCCACGTTCCAGAAATCGGCCCAGGTGCTGGGGCCCTGCTCGCCGAACTTCTCGCTGTCCCAGGCCATCACGTAGCTGTACTGGTAACTGGCAATGCCATGATCGCTGGCCAGGGACGGGGTAACCAGGTCACGTTTGATGATGTTGTAGTCCAGGGGCTGCAGGATGTTTTCCCGGCCCAGAACCAGCGCCGAGTAGCTCTCGATATCCACCACGTCCCAGCTCGGGTTGCCGCTGGCCAGTTGTGAGCGGACTGCACCTTCGGTAGGGCCACCACCATCGATGCGCACCTGGATACCAGTGCTCTTGGTGAAGCTGTCGGTCCAGGCGCTTCGATAGGCAGTGAGCGCATCGCCGCCCCAGTTAACTACCACCAGGGGTTTGTCCGCCGACCAGGAAATGCCGCTGCGCAAGGCCAGTGGCACTGCTGCCATCAGGCCCATGGCCTGGAGGAAGGTGCGCCGGTCGATTTGCCCGCCACGGGCTTTTTCGATCAGCACTTCAATACAGTCACGTTGGTGGTGCAGGCTCATGGGCAAGTCCTCGTTGACCCGGTGTGCTGCTCGCAGGCACAGCGGCTTATTGTTGTAGGGGAGAGTGCGTTGCTACCGATCAGGTGGTTCAAGCCTGCAAGAGGAAACTCTGCTGCACCGGCCAGCTCAGCCACACGGCGGCGCCCTTGTTCATCTGTGCGCCGGGGTGATTGCCGTGCACTGCCAGGTTGACGGGCTGAGTGTCGCCGCCGACCTGGAGCGTCAAGTGGGTGCTGGCCCCCTGGTAGACCTTCTCAAGGAGCTGCGCCGGCATCACGTTGTGGCCTTCGATGATGGGGCGCTCGCGGTGCAGGTCCATATGTTCGGGGCGTACGGCCAGCACCACCGGTTGTGCGCCCAGGGCCACAGGTGCCACGGCGTGCAGCTGGCTGCCTACGCAATGGCCGCTGGCATGGCTGCCATTGCGCATCACATCGGCCAGGGGGAAGAGATTCATCTTGCCCAGAAACTCCGCCACGAAACGGTTATCGGGCTGGTTGTAGATGGTTTCCGGGGTATCGACCTGGGCCAGTTGGCCATGGTTGAAAATGGCGATACGCGAGGACAGTGCCAGGGCTTCGCCCTGGTCATGGGTGACGAAGACGAAGCTGGTGCCGACCTGGCGGTGAATGCGTTGCAACTCGGTCTGTAACTGTTCGCGCAGGTTTTTATCCAGCGCCGAGAGTGGTTCGTCGAGCAGCAGCAATTCCGGTTCGAAAACCAGGGCGCGAGCAATGGCCACCCGCTGTTGCTGGCCGCCGGAAAGCTCCGAGGGTTTCTTGTGCATATGCGCGCCAAGACCCACCACTTCAAGGATGTGCTTGACTCGGCGCTGGCGCTCCTCGGCACCGACCTTGCGTATGCGTAAAGGGTAAGCCACGTTGTCTTCCACGCTCATGTGCGCAAACAGGGCATAGCCCTGGAACACCATGCCGTAGTTTCGCTTCTCGGCCGAACGCTTGATGATGTCGACGCCGTTTTCCATCAGCTTGCCGGCGGTGGGGTTGAGGAACCCGGCGAGGATCATCAGCAAGGTGGTCTTGCCTGACCCGGAAGGGCCCAGCAGCGTGAGGAACTCGCCCTGGCGAACGTCCAGGTTGACGTTATCCAGGGCCGCAAACTTGCCGTAATACTGGCTGATACCCTGGGCGCTGAGCTGAATCGCTGAACTAGACACTAATGAGTCCCTCTTGTACGCATTGGGGCGATTGGACTAATGGCGACCAGTTAAGGAGCGACGCGATTCGTAGCAGCTGGCGGAGCCTGCGTCCGACTGCGCAGCCGTCGTAAAACCTGATTGCGCGGTCTTTCTGGAAGTACCGCGTCGTTGGATTTCACGACTGCTGAGCAGTCGGACGCAGGCTTCGCCAGCTGCTACAAAAAAGAGTTGCAGCAAGAAACTTCTAACTGACGGCCTTAGGCGATTGGACTCATTATTGTTAAAAATATCGCTACATCAATGGAATTATTTTGCCCCTATTGTTGAGCTAATTCGAACAGATGAAAGCTGGTTTCAGGGCGTGTCCGGCCAGTTGTGGTGGGCATTTTGCAGCTGGCCCTTGACCCAGTTACTGAACGCCTGGACCACCGGCCGCTCGGCCTTTTGCGGGTCGGCCAGCAGGTAATAGCCGCGGTGCAGGTCGATAGTGATGTCGAACGGGCGTACCAGCAGGCCTTGGGCGAGGGCATCGCCGCTGATGAGGTTGTCGCCGATAGCGATGCCTTGGCCGGCAATGCACGCCGATTGCGCGCAATGGGCGTCGGAAAACAGGATGCCGGTGCCTCCGTTCACATTCGATGCGCCAGCCGCTGTCAACCAGACCCGCCAGTCCGAATAGTCGGTCATGTGCAGCAAGGGGTAGCCGCTCAGTTCCTGGGGGCTCTTGAGCCCACCTTGGGCGTTGATCAGGCGTGGGCTGCACACTGGAAAGAAGCGCAGCGCGACGATCTGCTCGACCACCAGTTCCGGCCAGTCGCCGATGCCATAGGCAATGAACAGGTCGACCGCCGGGTTGTGGGTGTCGTCCGGCGTTCTGGGTGATATCAATTGCAGTTGCACCTGCGGGTACTGGCGCAGGAAGCCGCCGATATGGTGGCACAGCCAATAAGTGGCAAAGCCCGGCGCGCAGCTGACGCATAAGCGCCCGGACACCTTCTGGTCGTCCAGCAGTTGCCCGGCTTCCTGCAGGTTGAGCAGCAACCGGTGCACTTCGCGGGCGTAACGTTCCCCTTGATAAGTCAGGCCGATACCGCGGCCGATGCGTTCGGTCAGGGCGTAACCCACGCACTCTTCCAATTTGCTGATCTGGTGGCTGATGGCGCTGCGGGTCAGGTTCAGTTCCCTGGCCGCAATCGAAACGCTGCCCAGGCGGGCAACCGCATCCAGGGCGCGCAGGGCTGTCATGGAGGGAAAGCGCATACAGAGTCCCAGTGCTGAATTGAGGTGAGTTAAATCGAACAATCAGGCCAAAAAAATTCGATTGTTGTATTGGTTGATTCAACAATACTAGCTCAACTCGTTACTGGCGAGTTTTGGTCAGATGAATTGTTTACCCATTAATAGAGGTGCTCCCATGACCCGTTGTGCCCAGGCGCTAGTGCAGTTGCTCGAAGGTTATGGCGTGGAAACCGTGTTCGGCATTCCCGGGGTACATACCGTCGAACTCTATCGTGGTTTGCACGGCAGCAGCCTGAAACACGTGAGCCCCCGCCATGAGCAGGGTGCAGGCTTCATGGCCGACGGTTATGCCCGCGCCAGCGGCAAACCTGGCGTGTGCTTCATTATCACCGGGCCCGGCATGACCAACATTCTCACCGCCATGGGCCAGGCTTACGCTGATTCGGTGCCGATGCTGGTGATTTCCACTACCAGCCGTCGCGAACACCAGCGCCTGGGCCACGGCTACTTGCACGAACTGCCGGACCAGCGTGCGATGGTGGCTGGCGTCTGTGCCTTCAGCCATACCTTGCAGCGTCCGGACGAGTTGTCCGAGTTACTGGCTCGCGCCTTTGCCTTGTTTGCCTGCACCCGGCCACGCCCGGTGCACATCGAGATTCCGCTGGACGTATTGGAAATGCCGGCCGATGGCCTGGACTTGCGTCCACGTGCCTTGCCGACCGCTCCCGCTCCAGCGGCAACTTCGATCGAAGCAGCGCAGGCCGTGCTCAACCAGGCGCAACGTCCGTTGATTCTGGCCGGCGGTGGTGTGCGCCGCGCCGGTGCAGCCTTGGTCGCGTTGGCCGAGCGCCTGCAGGCCCCCGTGGCCCTGACCACCAATGCCCGGGGTCTGTTGCCCCCCGCACATCCCTTGCTGCTCGATGGCGTGCAATCCTCGGCCCATGGGCGGACACTGTTCGAAGAAGCCGATGCAATTCTTGCAGTCGGCACCGAGCTGGGCGAAACCGACTATGACTTCTTCGGCCTTGGCCCATTGGTGTTCAACGGCCCCTTGATTCGCCTGGACATCGACCCTTTGCAAGTACTCGGTGCCCAGCGCGCCGATGTCGGCCTGCTGGGGGACGCCGCGCAAGGTCTGGAAGCACTGCTGGCCGGCTTGACACAGAGAACGGTACAGCCAGGTTGGGGCAGTGCCAGCGTAAGCCGTGTCAACGCTATCGAACGCGACGGCTGGACACCCAAGCAACGCTGCATGCAAGCCCTGCTGGACACCGTGCGCGACAATTTGCCGGCACCGGTGATTGTCGGCGACTCGACTCAGCCGGTGTACCAGGGCGCCCTTGGTTACCGGGCATCGACGCCCAACAGTTGGTTCAATGCCGGCAGCGGCTACGGCACCCTGGGCTATGCCTTGCCGGCGGCACTGGGCGCCAAACAGGTGCAACCCGATCGGCCGGTGGTGGCCCTGGTCGGCGACGGCGGCCTGCAGTTTTCCAGCGCCGAGTTGATCGTGGCGCGCGAGGCCGGGCTGGGCATCATCCTGCTGCTGTGGAACAACCAGTGCTACGGCGAAATCCGCGACTACATGTGTGCTCGCAAGGTGCCACCGCTGGGGGTCGACATTCTTACCCCGGACTTCGCCGCACTGGCACAAAGCTGCCATGTACCGTACCGCCGGGCGGACAATTTGCAAAGCCTGGCCGAGTTGCTCGGCGAACTGGCAGGTAGCCGCGAACCCGTAATGGTCGAGCTCGATGCCCAGGCCTTCCTGGACCCAATCTCGTAACAGCGCTACCCCAAGCGCTGGACCCTCTCTATTGTTCTGAACTCGAAGGTGGCCCCATGGCTGAGACTGACAACTTTACCTCTACCCACTCTGCCACCGGGCAGTTCGCTGACCTGATCCTGCGCAATGGGCGTATCTACACCCAAAATCCGGCGCAGCCCTGGGCCGAGGCCGTGGCGATTCGCAGCGGTAAACTCATCGGTGTCGGCAACCTGGCCGAACTCCAAGCCTGCACGGGCCCGCATACGGTCGAGCACGATTTGCAGGGCGCCTTCTGCATGCCGGGCCTGCATGACATGCACACCCACCCGGACCTGGCCCTTGCCCCACGTTATGCGGACGATCTGGACGTGGGCATCGAAGACCCGACCCCCGAGCAGCTGCGCGAAGCGATCCTGGCGTACGCCGATGCCCACCCCGGCGACGGTTGGATCTACGGCCAGTATTGGGTGCGCTACACCTTCCGCGAAGCCGGCCTGACCCCGGGGCGCGCCTGGCTCGACAGCGTCATGCCGGACCGCCCGGTAGCCTTGCTCGACCGCATGTGGGGCACCATGATGGTCAACTCCAAGGCCCTGGAGCTGGCCGGAATCGACCGCCACACCAGTGACCCGCGCAACGGCTACCTGGAGCGTGACGAACTCAGCGGCGAGCCGACCGGGCTGATGATCGACGGCGCCTACGCGATGATCCACGCCGCCATGCCACCGACCCCGGTCAGCGTGCTGCGCCGCGCCTACCGCGACGGTGTGCATTTCCAGAGTTCGCGCGGTGTCACCGCCAGTAAATACGTGCACGTCTGCGAGCAACGCCTGCAAGCCTTGAAAGAGCTCGACGACAGCGGTGAGCTGACCGTGCGTATCGAAGCGGCGATCAGTTGGCAGGACGATATTTTTCCGGTACGCCGGCGCTGGGAGCTGCTCAGCGGTGAGCGTCACTACTACCGCAGCGCCCGGCTCAACGCCAACGCCGTCAAGTTCCACTTCGATGGTACGGTCGAGCCGAAATCTTCTTTCCTGCTCACGCCCTGGCCGCAGGAATCGAGCTGGCGCGGCAAGCTCAACCTGACCCCGGAACACATCACCGACATGGTCGTGGACATGGACCGCCAGGGCATCCGCGTGATCGCCCACTGCACCGGTGACGGCGCTTCAGATGTGTTCCTCGATGCAGTGGCCGAAGCGCGCCGGCGCAATGGTTTCAGTGGCGTGCGCCACCAGTGCGCCCACAGCACCCTGCTGCACCCGGGCAACCTGCCACGCTTCAAGGCCCTGGACGTGATCGCCGAATTCTCGCCGGCAGCCTGGTACCCGACGCCTTTCGCCAGCGGTGCCCGTTCGGGCTATGGCCAGGAGCGGCTCAAGCGCATCTATGATTTCAAAGGCGTGCTGGAGGCCGGTGGTACCGCGGTAATGGGCACCGATTGGCCGGTAGCTTCGATTGACCCTTGGTTGGCCCTGGAAACCATGGTCACCCGGCAGAACCCGTGGAACGATGACCCGGCCTGCTTCGGCGAACCGATCAGCCTGGAGCAGGCGCTGCGCGTGGTCACCTGCAACGGCGCCGTGGCCATGGGCCTGGAACACAGCACCGGCAGCCTGGAAGTGGGCAAGTCAGCCGACCTGATCGTGATCGATCGCGATCTGTTCGCCGCCGACCCGCGCAATTACATCCACCGTACCCAGGTGCTGTTGACCTTCGTCGACGGCCAATTGGTTTATGACCGCCACGCCAGCCTGGCCGCGGCCGGCCTGAACGCAGTGTGGCAGGGTGAACCACCGGTGCTGGAGGGCAAGGCCTGATGGACGCCCAGCGTATAGCAGTGACCGTGGTATCGGGCTTTCTCGGTGCCGGCAAGACCACGTTGCTCAACCGCATGGTGCAGCGTGCCGACGGTGGTCGCCTGGCAGTGATCGTCAACGATTTCGGCGAGCTGAACATTGATGCGGCGATCGTCTCGGAGGTCACGGACGCGGTGTACAGCCTGCAGAACGGCTGCATCTGCTGCACAGTGCAGGAGGATTTGCTCGCACAGCTGGCAAGTCTTGCGCAGCTGCAGCCACGCCTGCAACGGATTGTCATCGAATGCAGCGGCGTGTCCGACCCGCAACGCATTGTGCAAACCCTGGCGTACCCGCAGTTGCGTAGCCAGATGCAGCTGGACATGGTGATTACCGTGGTCGATGCCACGCGCCATCTGCAGCTTGATGGCGAATACGCACGCCTGGCCCGTGCCCAGGTGGCGGCGGCGGACTTGCTGTTGCTGAACAAGACCGACCTGGTCGATGACGCTCAACTGCAGGCCTTGCGCAAGGCCCTGGGCGCCAACGCCCGGGTCCATGCCACGGTCCAGGCCCAGTTGCCTGATGCCCTATGGCTGGACACTGGCGACGAGCCACGGACCATCAAGCCAATGATGGCGGTGCCGACGGACGATCATGGCCAGATGTTCAGCAGCCGGCTCTGGCAAGGGGTTGGCAGCCTGGATGTCGAACGCCTGAGGGCTTGGCTGCAGGCGTTGCCCAGCGACGTATTCAGGGTAAAAGGCCTGGTGGTGCTGGGGGAGGGCGCCACCTCGCACTGGTTGCAGCATGTGGGTACGCGCAGCCAGTTTTCTCCGGCAGGGGCCCAGGCCCAGGCCGAGGGCATGCGCCTGGTATTTATTGCCCGCCGTGGTTTCACTGGCTGGGATGCATTGGAGCAAGGCCTGCAAGCCTGCTTGCGCGAGCTCAGTTAAGACCACTGGTCTTGCGTCCGGCACCAATGCCTAGGTGACGCTCTCCAACGCACAAGGCCCGCATAAACGGGCCACGTGCGGAGGTGAATATGACCACTGATCCGAAAGCGCCAGGCTACCCCAGCCAGGTCCAGTCCGACCCCATGCCACGCCGCGAAGACACCGGTTTTCAACCACCAAAACCGGGTGAAGAGCACATGTGGCCGCCCCAGGGGGATGAAGCGGAGCACCGCGAAGAAGTCGACAAGCAAGTGCCGGAGCCCGACCAGCCCACGCCGTTGTCGGACGAGCGCCGCTAGCTCAGCGTTGCTTGTCGCTGTCTTCTTGCCGCGTGGTGCTGTCGTCGCAAGCGACCTGTATCGTCTTGCCCGCACCCATGCGCTCGTATTGCTCGCGAATGGCCTTGAGCTGCTTGCTGCCCACGTCCTCCAGGTCCAAGGCGGCATTTTGCGCCTCCTTGGTGGCGCGCAGCAGTTCGTCGATCTTGATATGCAGCACGTCGTTGTCACGGTTTTGCGTGTTCTGAATGATGAACACCATGAGGAACGTGATGATGGTCGTCGAGGTGTTGATGATCAGCTGCCAAGTGTCGTTGAAGTGAAAATAGGGGCCGCTCAACCCCCACAGCAAAATCAGCACCAGGGCAATCTGGAAGGTGCGCGCATGTCCGGCCAGTTTGGCCAGGGATTCGGAGAATTTAGAGAATTTCATCGCCGTGGGTCCCGGTAACAGGGGAGGGTATGCTTGTGTGACACCGCCCTTGCGTCGAAATTTCCTGTTACATCTACCGTTGCGGCGCTCATATGGGGGAGCCGGGCGATGGCAGATCACTCAGGCGGTATCTAGTAGCCTGTGTGGTCAATTCGTTTACTCAACTTCGGCCCAAGACTTCGCCAGGCGGCGTTGCCACTCCTCGCCGTAGCCCTGCTACGACTCGTCGCGGCGCCTTGCCTGACGAACCCTTGGACTCGAATTTGAGTACTCGAATTTGAGTACTCGAATTAACCGTACAGGCCACTAGAGCAACCAAGCCCATTCACTGGAAGTTCAAGTCATCCAGTTCGGCGTTGATAGTTGTGGCACGCCAGTTCACATCGGTGACACCGAACTTCTCCGCCCAGGGACGCGTGGTTTTCTTCACTTTCTCCCGGCCGTAGCGGCCTATCCGGCCAATCCCCGCATCGCAGGCAGCCCAATGCCAGGCCTCGCTGTTGTCCATTTTTTCGGCGCGAATAATGAACGACTTGGGCGTGCCATGGAGTCGATAATCGATAACGAATAGTTTTGCATTGATCATGGATCACCAGTCCTTCCTTGTATTGTTCAAGTGATCGCGTGGGCGTAAAAAAATTCAGTTGGATAGACTGACAGGACATTCCACTATTGGCGTATGCTCATAAAGTCGATGTTGTATCCGGAAAATCGGGGCGCCCATGGATCAACACAACCCGTCGCATTTGAATAACCTGCATGAAAGCCGTTACGCGCAACTGGTGCAAACGGTGGTTGACTACGCGATCTACATGCTCGACCTCAACGGCGAAATCGTCTCTTGGAACGCCGGTGCACAGAAAATCAAGGGCTACCTCGCCCACGAAGCCATCGGCCAGCATTTTTCCGTATTCTTTACCCCTGAAGATCAGGCTGTGGGGCTGCCGCAGCGGCTGCTGAACCTGGCATTGGAAACCGGTGGCGCCCAGGATGAAGGCTGGCGTGTTCGCAAGGATGGCTCGCGTTTTTGGGCGCTGACTGCGCTTGATGTTATCCGTGACCCGGACGGCCAGGTCATCGGCCTGGCCAAGATTACTCGCGACATTACCGATCGGCATGAGGCCGCGATCGAGCTCGATAAAATGCGTGGCCAACTGTTCCAGGCACAGAAGCTCGAGGCCCTTGGCCAGCTCTCTGGCGGCATGGCCCATGACTTCAACAATATCCTGACCATCATTCTCGGTTCGGCGCGCTTGGCCATGAACAGCAAGGACCCCGAGCGGATCAACAAGCTGCTTGCGCATATTCTCGATGCAGGCGGGCGCGGTACCCGGCTGACCCAGCAATTGCTGACATTTGCCAGGCGCAAGGATCTCAAGGTCGGCGTGGTCAGCCTGCCGCAATTGCTCGAGTCCACCCATTTGCTGCTCAAGCAGGCCTTGCCCAAGGCGGTCGATTTGCGCATCGAATTGAGCCCCGACTTGCATGAGGTCGAGGTGGATTCCAGCCAGTTGGAGATGGTGTTGCTCAACCTGGTCATCAATGCCCGGGACGCCATCGACGAGGCAGGTTGTATCATCGTTGCGGCCAGCAATCGAACCCTTGCCGGCGAATGGGAAGGGCTGCACGGCCAGTTCGTGCAGATCGACATCAGCGACGACGGCCGGGGCATCGAACCTGCGGTCATGCCGCGCATTTTCGAGCCATTTTTCACTACCAAGAGCTTTGGCAAAGGCACCGGGCTGGGCCTGAGCCAAGTCTATGGATTTTGCAAGCAAAGCAATGGTTGCGTCCGTGTTCAGAGCGACGTTGGCATCGGTACGACGATAACGTTATACCTGCCCGCGCGCTGTTGCTCAATACCACTTTGATTGGAGGCGGATCAGATCGTGGAACAGCTCAAGCGTGTGGAAGTTGGTATTGAAGGCCTGGATTTACTGCTCAGGGGGGGCTTGATTGTCGGTGCTTCCTACATCATTCAAGGGCGACCGGGGTCGGGCAAGACGATCCTGGCCAACCAATTGGCCTTCAATCATGTGCAACGCGGCGGGCGCGTGCTGGTGGCCACGATGCTGGCCGAATCCCATGAACGCCTGTTCCAATATTTGTCGACCTTGAGCTTTTACGACGCGAACAAGATCGGCGATCAAATCCAGTTCGTCAGTGCCTTCGATACCCTTGAGAGCGAAGGGCTCGAGGCGGTGGTCAAACTGTTGCGCAGTGAAATCACGCGCCAGCAAGCCACCATTCTCATCGTCGATGGCCTGCTCAATGCGCGCTCCAAGGCGGAAAGCCCGCTCGATACCAAAAAATTTATCTCCGAATTGCAAGGGCATGCGGCGTTTGCCGGTTGCACCGTGTTGTTTCTGACCAGTTCCCGTCTTGACGACGGCAGCCCCGAACACACCATGGTCGATGGCGTGATCGAACTGGCCGAGGAACTGTATGGCAGCCGTTCGGTGCGGCGCATTCAACTGCGCAAGACCCGTGGCAGTGCGGCGTTGTCCGGCTTGCATGAGTTCGAGATCACTGGAGACGGCCTGGTGGTGTACCCGCGCCTGGAGAGCATTTTCAGCCACCCGTCACGGCCCGACAGCGCCGACCTGAGCCGTGTGCCCAGCGGTATCGCAAAGCTGGACCTGCTGGTCGGCGGTGGTTTGCCCCGTTCCTCGGTCACCCTGGTGATGGGGCCGTCAGGCATCGGCAAGACTTCCCTGGGCATCGGTTTCCTCGGTGCATCGAGTAAAGCCGAGCCTGGCATGCTGTTCGGTTTTTATGAATCACCGCAACGGTTTCGCCTCAAGGCCAAGGCACTGGGTATCGACTGCAAGGCGCTGGAAGATCAGGGCGCCCTGCATTTCGCCTGGCAACCGACCACCGAAGGGTTGATCGACGGCCTTGGTGCGCGTTTGTTGACGCTGGTCGAAAAGCACAAGGTCAAGCGCTTGATGATCGACAGCCTGGGCGCCTTGACGCGTATTGCCAACAGCCCCGGCAGGCTCAACGAGTTCTTCAGCGCCTTGACCGGCGAGTTGCGGGCACGCGGGGTGACCGTTGTGGCGACCTGGGAAATGCGTGACATATTCGGATCGGAAATCAATGCACCCGCGCCGGAGCTGTCGAGTATCGTCGACAATATCCTGTTGATGCGCTTTGTCGAGCTCAACTCTGAACTAAAACGACTTCTTTCCATTCTGAAGGTAAGGGACAGCCTGTATGACCCTTCACTGGTGGAAGTTGTCATCAGCGATCACGGAATTGATTTGAAGAAGGCCTTCGAACATGCAACGGCAGTTATGTCAGGTTCCGCCGCATCGACCTCGAATCCTTGATGGCAAGCTCGGGGCCAACATGTAATGACCACCATCCTGATAGTCGACGATGAGTATCTGATCGCAGATATTCTCGGCTATGCGCTCGAAGATGAAGGCTACACGGTGGTCAAGGCCAGCAATGGCAAAAAAGGCCTGGAAGCGCTGACCGAACGTGAGCCTGCCCTGGTGATTACCGACTACATGATGCCGGTGATGAACGGCCTGGAATTCGCCGAAACGATACGCAAGAGGCAATACCTGCACCTGCCGATCATTCTGATGAGTGGTGCCCAGGCGAATGTGGGAAGAAACGATGAAAACAAGGCGTTGTTCGCTGCTGTTTTCGATAAGCCCTTCAATGTCGATGACGTGATCGCCAAGGTGTGCGAGTTGCTTGGCGATGAGCGGGCGCAGGGATCGGACCCTGAACCTGCTACGTAAGACCGAGCATATCGCAAAGGCAGCAGGGCCTTGCCCACGGGTGGCCCTTCTGGTGGGTGAAGCGGGCAGCAGGTGATTACTGATTCTCGCCTTTTTCCGGAGCCGGCGTGCCGGCCTGAATACGCTTGAAAATCTCTTCGCGATGGACCTGCACGTCTTTAGGCGCGTCGATACCAATCCGCACTTGCATACCTTTGACGCCGAGGATGGTGATCTTGATGTCATCGTTGATGACGATGCTTTCGCCAACCTTGCGGGTAAGTATCAGCATGATTTCTCCTTGATTGCCTTAAAAGCCCGTCCAGCGTTGCCTTTGTGGAGTGTAGCCGCAAAGAGGCGGGCGGTGCCGAGTGTGTCCACCTGTAACCCTCATTAAAGACGCTCCCGGGGATAATTAGTGCCCGGGAACGTTAATAGTCGGTGTACAGCGTGTCGCGGCGCTGCAGTGTGGCACGGCAATGGCCGCGACGAAATGATTCTTCGTCGAACCGCTCTCCTGCGCAGCGGCGCGCCAAAATATTGGCCGACCGTGCCATGCCTGACGATATGGGACGTTTCCGATGAATATTAGGAAATTTCCGGTATTGCCAAACGACTGTTTTACGAATAATTCGCAGTGCAGGTGGATGATGGCCTTTTGCCGGATCGCCTGCTAGTTGAACATGTTTCGGCCTGAATTGGGATGGTTTGCGACAGGCAGCGAAAGCCCATGCGCAGTGCGGGATCTTCGTGCGCTCGCGGTTTGTTGGCAGGGCCAGTCACTTCGGGCATTCAGTCGGTGTGTCGCAGTGAGGTTCACATGTACAGAGCTATGATCGTAGATGATCACCCCTTCATACGCGCCAGCGTGAGAATGCTGTTGTTGCAGGAACGCTTCGATGTCGTGGCTGAAACCGATAATGGCGTGGACGCCGTGCGCCTGGCTCGCGAGCGCGAGCCGGATGTCGTCATCCTCGACATCGCCATACCGCTGATTGATGGCCTTGAGGTCATCACGCGTATCAAGGCCTCACAACGTCCGATCAAGATACTCATCCTCACTTCCCAGGCGTGCGAATATTTTTCCCTGCGCTGCATGAAGCTCGGCGCCTCGGGGTACGTGTCCAAGACAGACGACCTCACAGAGCTGAGCAAGGCGCTGATGGCAATCATGTCTGGCTACAGTTACTTCCCCGATGTCGCCATGAGTTCGGTCAGGCGCTCGGACTGCGAGGCCAGCGAAGCTCAATGCATTGCGACGCTGACCGATCGCGAGTTGATGATCCTGCGCCAGCTCGCACGTGGCTTGAGCAACAAAGCCATTGGCGAGTCCATGCTGCTGAGCAACAAAACCATCAGCACCTACAAGACCCGCCTGATCGAAAAACTCCGGGTACAGTCGCAAGTGGACCTGGCGGACCTCGCCAAACGCAATGCATTGATCTGACCTCTCGTGCTTGCCTTCCCGATACCTCACTGGCGCTGGTTGCTGCTGTGCGCCTGGCTCTGGGCCGCGGCACCGCTGGCCGATGACGATAGTCCCACCCTGTTCGGCCGCTCCACGCTCGATAGCCCGGAACTGGCGCTCAGCGACGATGACCGCCGTTGGCTATGGGCCCGTCGCAGCGTGCGCCTGGGGGTCAGCCAGCCGGATTATCCACCTTTCGACATCACGGGAACCGGCCGCGAGTATGAGGGCATCAGTGCCGATTACGGCGGCCTGCTGGCGCAGCAGTTGAATCTTGAGATCAATGTGCAGCGCTTTACCTCCAGGGCCCACGCGCTGGAGGCATTAAAGGCGGGGCAGATCGATATGCTCGCTACCGTCACCGCGTTGGAAGCGGCCAGCCATGGCTTGGCCCTGTCGGCACCCTATGCCGAGGATCGCCCCTTGCTGGCAACCCGCAGTGACGATACGGCTGCCCTCGACCCGGCGCTGGCCGGTAAGCGCCTGGCCATGCTCGACACCTACCTTTCGCCGGTCACCGTGCGCCAGCTGTACCCAAATGCCCGGTTGCTGACCTATTCATCGACCCTCGATGCCCTGGGGGCGGTGGCGTTCGGCCAAGCCGACCTGTACCTGGGCAATTCCCTTGGGGCCCATTATCTGGCCAGCAAAAGTCAGTTCGACAACGTGCAGTTGGCCCAGTACGCGTCGCTTGAAACCGGTTATTTCGCTTTTGCCGTGATGCCCCACAACCAGCGGTTGTTAGCGTTGATCAATGTGGCATTGCAGGCGATACCCGAGCATGAGCGCAAAACTATCCTGCGCCGCTGGAATGTCGGTGGTGTCAGCATTCCCATCCGTCAGCGCCTGCAATTGAGCGCTGCCGAGCAGCGCTGGCTGGAGCGTAATCGGCGCGTGCGGGTGCTCATCGATGATCAGTTTTTGCCGGTCAGCTACCGGGATGCCCAGGGGCGCTTTCGCGGGATCAGCGCCGATGTCCTGGCCAAGATCGCCCTTCGCACCGGCCTGGACTTCGAGGTGGTCAACGGCGGCACGATCGAACAGATGATCCAGAAGGTGCGCCGTGGTGAAGCCGACCTGCTGGCCGCCTTGCCGCCCAGCCGGGAGCGGCGCGAGCAATTGAGCTTCACCCGGGCCTACTTGAGCAATAGCCTGGTACTGGTAACAGCCGACGAGGCCGACAGCCCGGTCAATCTGGAGCAAATGGGCGGCAAGACCCTGGTTCTGATCCATGGCAGCTACCTCAGTGACTGGCTGCCGGTGGCCTATCCGCAGGTCAAGGTGATGTTCGCCCGTAACTCCAGCGATGCCCTGGCAATGGTTGCCAGGGGCGCGGCGACGGCAGCGGTGGTCAGTTTGCTGGGCGGGCGTTACATGATTTCGCGCCAATATCGCGGACGCCTGCGCATTGGTGCGCCCCTGGCGGTAAAGCCAGCCAATTTTGCCTTTGCCACCGATCGTGGCGCCCATGAATTGTTATCAATACTCAACAAGGCCTTGCTCAGTATCGTGCCGCAGGAAATGGACGAGCTGACCAATCGCTGGCGCAGCGAGGTCATCGTTGCCGACAGCTATTGGCAAACCTACCGCTGGGTCATCCTTCAGGGCTTTGCCGTGGCCAGCCTGCTGTTGCTGGTGGCGGTGCTGTGGATTCGGGCGTTGCGCCAATTGATCCGCACGCGAGACCAGACGCAACGAGCCCTGACTGACCAGCTGGAATTCATGCGGGTGATGATCGATGGCACTCCCCACCCTATTTACGTGCGCGACCGGGAAGGGCGCCTGCTGACCTGCAACCTGAGCTATTTGCAGGCATTGGGTGTCGAACGCGAGAAGGTGATAGGCCAACCCTTGCTTGACGGAGTGCTGGCCGCAGAACAGGCGCAGGACTACCGCCAGGCTTATCTTGAAGCCATACAGCAAGGGCAACCGGTGGTGGGTGATCGGGTGCTGGCCCTGGCAGATGGCCGGCAGTTGACCTTGTACCACTGGCTGCTTCCCTATCGTGGCAGCGACGGCGCCGTTGCCGGTGTGATTGCCGGCTGGGTCGACATTTCCGAACGCCAGCGCTTGTATGACGCCGTGCAAGTGGCCAAGGAGGAGGCGGAAGCGGCAAACCAGGCCAAGACCACCTTCCTGGCTACCATGAGTCACGAAATCCGTACGCCGATGAATGCTCTGCTGGGGATGCTCGAATTGGCGTTGCGCAAGGCAGAGCAGGGCATGCTCGACCGCCTGGCGATCGAGGTCGCGTCTGGTGCCGCGCGTGGCTTGCTGGAGCTGGTGGGCGATATCCTCGACATCACCCGCATCGAGTCAGGGCATTTGTCGCTGGCCCCCCAGCGAGCGTATTTGCGCAAGGAAGTCGAGGCGACGGTGCGCCTGTTCGAAGGCCAGGCCCGGCACAAGCACCTGCGCTTGATCGTGGACACAGGCGAGCGGCCCGATGTCGAGGTAATGCTCGATCCGGTACGCTTCAAGCAGGTTCTGTCCAACCTCATCAGCAATGCCATCAAGTTCACCCATACCGGTGAAATCCGTGTGCTTCTGGCGTTCGAGCGAGGGGCTCGACAGGTGGCGATACAATTGGCGGTGGAAGACACCGGCGTGGGCATTCCGCCAGCGGATCTTTCGGCGCTCGGCAGCCCCTTTCGCCAGGCCAGCAACAACCGGCAATCAGCGCGCAGCGGCACGGGCCTGGGCCTGAGTATCAGCCGGACCCTGTGCAGCATGATGGGCGGAGAGATGACGCTCAACAGTACTTTGGGGGCTGGCACCCGCGCCGAAATCCTGGTTCATTTCCCGCAAGCCGAACCCAGTGAAACCGGGGACCTGCCGGCTGCGACGGTGCCAGCGAGCGCGGTGTTGCCGATGTCGATTCTGGTAGTCGATGACTACCCGGCCAATCGCCTGTTGCTGCACCAGCAACTGACCTACCTGGGGCACCGCGTCAGCCTGGCCACGGACGGCTATGAAGGCCTGCGGGCCTGGCTTCGCGAACCGTTCGATGTGGTGATCACCGATTGCAATATGCCTGGGCTCGATGGCTACGCCCTGGTCCGCTGCATTCGCGAGGACGAGCGACGCAAGGGCAAGGCCGCCTGCCTTGTGCTGGGCTCGACCGCCAACGCCCAGCTCAGCGAGCGGGCGCGGTGCCTGCGTGCGGGAATGAATGACTGCCTGTTCAAGCCGTTGAACCTGACCGAACTGGCCGAGCACTTGAATCAGGTGGCTCCCCTGTGCCGTGGGCAGACAGTGGAGGTTCATGTATTGGGTGAAGGCTTCGATTTGTCGAGCCTGCGGCAATTGACCGGAGGTGACCTGGCTTCGGTCAAGGCCTTGCTGCGCGATTTGCAACAGAGCACCCGCGAAGACCTGCAGCGCCTTGCCTGCTTGCAGCGCGATAACGATGCCGCGGGTCTGGGCGACCTGGTGCATCGGGTCAAAGGTGGTGCCCGCATCATCAAGGCGCGGCATTTGCTCAGTGCTTGTGAGCAACTGGAAAATGCATGCGCGCAGAGTCCGTCCGCCGAGCGCATCGGTCCTTTGGTCGAGCTGTTACGCGAGGCGATGGAACATTTGGTCGCCCGCCTGGAGCAGTTTTGCCAGGACTGAATGCGTTCCCGTGGGGCTTCGCTGTGATCATCGGATATTTCTGGTTAGGTGGCAGGAAATCTCCTGATTCGTAAGTGATATCGCTGTAGGACGATGCAGGTTGGATATTTTCGAGGGCTTGCAAGTGCCTGCCGATTCATTACGTGTGTTGATAGTGGAAAACCATGCTTTCCAGCGTTCCATCGCCATAAAGATGCTGGGGCGTATCGGCTGCCGACAGGTGTTCGAATCGGCGTATGCGGCCGAAGCATTGGCCCTGCTGCAGCAGGTCGGTTCGGTCGATATCGTGGTCTGCGACCTGCGCATGGAGGGCATGGATGGGTTGGAGTTCATCCAGCGCGCCGCACAGATGGCGCTCATCAAGCACGGGATCGTCAGTTGTGGCTTGCATGCCGACTTACGCCTGGGCGTGGTGCAGATGGTGACGCTGCTTGGACTGCGTTTTTTGGGGGATGCGGGCAAACCCTTGCAGTACGAAACCCTGCGTCAGTTGCTCGACCAACCGGGCCTTGTGCCAGCGTTACCGCCTGTCACAGTGCCGGCCTTGCAGAGCCCGGCCGAGGGCGATGTGCGTCGCGGCATGGTCAACCACGAGTTTTTCGCCTTTTATCAACCGCGCGTTGATCTGCTCAGTGGCGCTATCAAGGGGGTTGATGTCTTGCCCCACTGGGATCATCCCCTGCAGGGGTTGTTGCCGCCGACGTTGTTCATGAAGGAGGTTGAGCGTTGCGGCCTGCTCGATGAAATGCTCCTGGCCATGCTGGACCAGGGGCTGGAATTGCAGCGCGAACTCATGGCTCAGGGCATTGGCGTTCGCCTGAGTTTTGCCTTGCATACCACGCAACTGTGCAGCCGCCATTTGTCGCTGCGGATCAAGTCATTGCTGCAGTTCTATCGTTCGGCCGGCCTGGGCATCGGCTTTGAACTGACGCCGCAGCAACTATTCAAGCCAACGGCCATGGGGCTGGAAAGTCTGATTCGTTTGCGCCTGCTGGGCTGTGACTTGTGCCTGGGCGATTTTGGTGCCAATTACGCGTCATTGCTGCAGTTTTGCCAGTTGCCCTTCAATCAGTTGAAAGTGGCCGGTCAGTTCACGACCGACTTGCAAAGCCGGCCGCGCAGCCAGGCGGTGATCAGCAGCAGCCTGGCACTCGGTGGTGCATTGGGTCTGGGCGTCACTGTGGCCGGTGTAGAAAGCGCAGCGCAACACATGATCCTGCTCGACATGAAGTGCACCTTGGGTCAGGGCCATTACTTCGCGCCCCCCTTGTCCCGCGATGATCTCGCCCGACGCCTTGCGCCAAGCCAACCTGCCTCTGATCCCAAAGCTTAAAGCAGGCCCTGCAGGAACGTCGCCAAGGCGACCTCTTCGCGGCTCAGGCCCTTGCGCTGGCGGGGGCTGGGTAGGCTCGCCAGCTCGCCCAGGGTGAAACGTTCAAGCAGTGCGGGATGAATGTAACAGCGCCGGCAGACTGCAGGGGTATTACCCAGTTGCCTGGCCACGTGCTTGATGGTTTCGACGATCTGGCGTTTGGCTTCGGGTTCGGGTTGCCATTGCAGTTCTCTCAACATAGCCAGGGCCAGGGTGCTGCCGGCCCACGTGCGGTAGTCCTTGGCGGTGAAGTCGGCGCCGGTCAACTGCTGCAGGTAGCTGTTGACGTCATTGGAGCTGACGCTGCGCAGTTCGCCGTTTTCGTCCAGGTACTGGAACAGGTTCTGCCCAGGCAGCTCCAGGCAGCGCTTGAGGATGCGCGCCAGGCGCCGGTCGCGGACCGTCACCTGGTGCTCGATGCCACTCTTGCCGCGGAAGCGAAAGCGCATCGCGCTGCCTTCGACCGCGACATGACGGTTGCGCAGGGTGGTCAAGCCATAGGAGCGGTTGTCGCGTACATATTGGGAATTCCCGACCCGGATCAAGGTGCTGTCGAGCAGGGCGATCACCAGCGCCATGACCTTGTCCCGGCCAAGGGTGGGGCTGGCCAAGTGGGTGTCGATCTGCCGGCGCACCTTGGGTAACAGCAGGCCGAACTCAAGCATGCGCCCGTATTTGTTGTCGTCGCGGATCTCGCGCCAGCGCGGATGGTAGCGGTATTGCTTGCGCCCCCTGGCATCGCGCCCGGTGGCTTGCAGGTGGCCGCGCGGGTCGGTGCAAATCCACACATCGCTGTAGGCTGGCGGTATGGCCAGGGCGTTGATTCGCGCTATCTCGTCCGGGTCGAGGATGCGTACGCCTGCGGGGTCGAAATAGGCGAACTTGCCGCGTAGTGTGCGTCGGCGTATGCCGGGTTGGTCATCGCTGACGTAGTGAAGATCGGCCGGCAGTTCAACAGGCGCCAACGAGTCAGGCATCAGCTTGTTCCCCAGGCGGTGGTGTGCTGATCGTTGGACCGCTGCCCAAGACAGAGGTGCGGCTCAGGCCAGTACGGCAACCGACTTGATTTGCGCCCACAAGGTTTGTCCGGCCTGCACGCCGAGCTGATCGCACGAGTAGCGGGTGATTCGTGCCAGCAGCGGCGTACCGCAGGCGTCGAGGCTGACCAGCACATGGGCGCTGTTGTTGGCAAGGCGCTGGCCGGTAACCTTGACCGGCAGGCGGTT
The DNA here is from genome assembly GCA_964453495.1 of uncultured Pseudomonas sp. Lineage (GTDB taxonomy): Bacteria > Pseudomonadota > Gammaproteobacteria > Pseudomonadales > Pseudomonadaceae > Aquipseudomonas. The sequence goes on from CAYVPI010000054.1 coordinate 23,591, forward strand.
GAGGATGCTCGACTGGCTGTCTGCCGAAAGGCTGAGGCTGACATCGCGGGCCTGGACCTTGAAACGCAGGCGGCTGCCGTCTGCCATGGGCGTATGGGCGACGCGAACCTGCAATTGGCTGCCGGGCAGTTTCAGGCTCAGCAGTTGGTAAGCCGGATCAAAGTTGCACACACGACCTTCGATGATGACGCCGGCATCGTCACCCAGTGCCAACGGCAGGTCCAGGCGCGCCAGTGTCTCGCCGATCGGACCACTGGCTTGAACCCGACCCTGCTCGATCAGCACCAGGTAATCGGCCAGGCGTGCCACTTCGTCCTGGGAGTGGCTGATGTACACCAGCGGGATTTCCAGCTCATCGTGCAAGCGCTCCAGGTAAGGGAGAATTTCGCTTTTGCGTTGGCTGTCGAGCGCTGCCAGTGGTTCATCGAGCAACAGCATACGGGGGCTGGTCAGCAGGGCGCGGGCGATGCCCACACGCTGGCGTTCGCCGCCGGACAGGTTCAGTGGCGAGCGCTCAAGCAGGTGGCCGATGCCCAGCAGTTCGCAGGCCTGGTCCAGGCGTACCTTGCGCTCGGCCCCAGGAATGCGCCGCCAACCAAATTCCAGGTTGCCGCGTACCGACAGGTGGGGAAACAGGCTGGCCTCCTGGAACACGTAGCCGATGGGGCGCTTGTACGGGGCGACGAACAGCCCACGGCGGCTGTCTTGCCAAACCTCGCCATTGACCTCCACATAGGCCCGGCCGGCTTTTTCCAGGCCGGCCAGGCAGCGCAGGCAGGTCGTCTTGCCTGACCCAGAGGGGCCGAACAGGGCGCTGACGCCGCGCCCGGGCAATTGCAGGTCGACGTCCAGGGAAAAGGCGCGATAGTCCAGCTGCAGGCGAGCCTGGATGGTCAAGGGTCAACTCCAGTCGGGCTTGCCTTGGCGACTGGAATACAGCGCCAATAGCACAAGGAAGGAAAACACCAGCATGGCCCCTGCCAGCCAGTGGGCTTGCGAATACTCCATGGCTTCCACATGGTCGAAGATCTGCACTGAAACCACGCGCGTCTTGTCGGGGATATTGCCGCCGATCATCAGCACCACGCCGAACTCGCCGACGGTATGGGCGAAGCCCAGGATGCTCGCGGTGATGAATCCGGGCCTGGCCAGCGGCAGCACCACTGAGAAGAAGCTGTCCCAGGGGCTGGCGCGCAAGGTCGCCGCCACTTCGAGGGGGCGGCTGCCGATGGCCGTGAAGGCATTTTGCAAAGGCTGCACGACAAAGGGCATCGAATAGATTACCGAGCCTATGACCAGACCGCTGAAGCTGAACACCACGGTGCCCAGTCCCAGTGCCTGGGTGGCCTGGCCGATGAAGCCATGAGGGCCCAAGGCCAGAAGCAGGTAAAAACCGATCACCGTCGGTGGCAGCACCAGGGGCAGGGCCACCACTGCGCCGATGGGGCCACGCAGCCGCGAACGCGTACGTGCCAGCCACCAGGCGATGGGGGTACCAACCAGCAATAGAATCAGCGTGGTCAGCGAGGCCAGTTTCAAGGTCAGCCAGATGGCCGACAGATCGGTATCACTCAGTGGCATCAAAGCGCATAGCCGTAGGATTTGATAATGGCGGCAGCTTTTGGCCCCTTGAGGTAGTCGACCAGAGCCTTGGCGGCCGGGTTGTCCTTGCCCTTATTGAGGATCACTGCGTCTTGTTTGATCGGGTCGTGCAGCTTTGCCGGAACAATCCAGGCCGAACCGCCGGTGACCTTACCGTCCTTGTAGATCTGCGACAAGGCGACAAAGCCCAATTCGGCGTTGCCGGTGCTGACGAACTGGAAGGCCTGGGTAATGTTCTGGCCTTCTACCAGCTTAGCCTTGGTCGCTTCGGTCAGCTTGAGCTTTTCCAGTACCTGGGTGGCAGCCAGCCCATAGGGTGCCGCCTTGGGGTTGGCAATCGCCAGGTGCTGGTACTGGTTGTCCTTGAGCACCTGGCCATTGGAGTCGACGTAGCCGGTTTTGGCCGACCACAGGGCAAGGGTGCCGACGGCGTAGGTAAAGCGCGAGCCCTTGACTGTTTCGCCTTCGGATTCAAGCTTGGCCGGGGTGCTGTCGTCGGCGCTGAGAAATACCTCGAATGGCGCGCCATTCTTGATCTGGCTGTAGAACTGACCGGTCGCTCCAAATGCGCTGACCAGCTTGTGCCCCGTGTCGGCTTCGAAATCCTTGGCGATGGCCTGGATGGGCGCGGTGAAATTGGCCGCGACGGCGACCTGGACTTCATCTGCCCAGGCGTTGCCCAAGGTCAAGGTGGCGAGCAGGGCAAGGCTTGAGGCGGCTGTTTTCATGGGTTGGTTCCGTGAGGGGAATTCGCTGTGTAGCGAAATATATAGCGAATGTTCGCCTACGGATAGCCGCCTTGAGCACCGTTTTCATTGGCTCGTACGATCCCGTAGCAGCAATTGTCTTGGCCGATAGGAGAGGCCTAGCAGGCCTCGACGCAGCCTGGCGGCAGCTGCTACAGGGCGCGGTTGCAATCGATGCTCTAGCAACGGCCGAGTTTAACCAACGCCTCGGCAGCCAGTTTTTTCGTCAGTTCACCTGCCGGCATTTCAACGCCCAGACGCGCTGCCTGGCCCGACCACAGGTTGCTGAAATCCGTGTTACCGGCCGGTTCGCTGATCGCGCGCAAGGGCATCAGTGCGCCGCCGGCCAAAGGAAACGCCGGGGCATCGGCATTCATCGGGCCCAACTCACGCATGATCCGAGTGTTGATGCCGCGCGCCGGGCGGCCGGTAAACAGGTTGGTCAATGCCGTGTCGCTGTCAGAAACCGTTGCCAGGGCCTGCCGGTAGGCCGGCGAGATTTTCGCCTCGGGGCAGAACAGGTAGGCAGTACCCAATTGCACCGCGCAGGCCCCCAGGGCGAAAGCGGCGACGATGCCGCGTGCGTCGCCAATACCACCGGCAGCGATTACCGGTACCTGCACCGCATCGACGATTTGCGGCACCAGCGCCAGGGTACCGACCTGGGTGCCCAGGTCGTCGCTGAGGAACATACCGCGATGGCCACCAGCTTCGTAGCCCATGGCGATGATGGCATCGCAGCCATGCTGCTCAAGCCATAGTGCTTCAGCCACCGTGGTGGCGCTGGACAAGACCTTGGCGCCGCTGGCCTTGACCCGCGCGAGCAGATGCGACGCCGGCAAGCCGAAATGAAAACTGACCACCGCAGGACGAAATTCTTCGACCAGAGCGCAGGCGGCTTCATCGAAAGGTGCGCGGCTGGACACCGGCGTCGGGGCCTCGAAGTCGGCACCCAGTTCGCGGTAGTAACCTTTGAGCAAATGTTTCCAGCGCGCGTCCCGTTCCGGGGCAGTGGCCGGAGGCTGATGGCAGAAGAAGTTGACGTTCAGTGGTTTGCTGCTGGCTTGCTGGAAGGCTTGCAGTGCCTGGCGGATCTGCTCGTGGCTGAGGGTGGCGCAGGGCAGGGAGCCCAGCCCGCCGGCGTTGGAGACGGCAATGGCCATGGCCGAACCGGTGGAGCCTGCCATGGGGGCCTGGATAATCGGCAGTTCAATGCCCAACAGGTCAAGGATACGGGTGTCCGGCCATCGGCTCATGGTGATGCGCTCCAGAGATATGAGTGCGTTGACATTAAAGACGATCGGTCTAATATGCAAGCCATGAGCACTGCTACCGTTCCAGCCCGTAAGCCGGGCCGTCCGCCAAAAATCCCCCGCCCGCACCAGGATACGCGCGAGGCGTTGATTCATTGCGGAACCGAGATTCTCACCGAGCAGGGGTTCAGTGCCACCGGCATCGATACCGTGCTCAAGCGCGTAGGCGTGCCCAAGGGCTCTTTCTACCATTACTTCCAGAGCAAGGATGCCTTCGGCAAGGCCTTGCTCGAAAACTACGCCCGCTATTTTGCGCGCAAGCTCGACCGCTGGTTTCTCGATACGTCCCTCACACCCCTTGAGCGCCTGCGCGGCTTTGTCGACGATGCCCGCCAGGGCATGGCTCGGCATGCGTTTCGCCGCGGCTGCCTGGTGGGCAATCTGGGCCAGGAAATCACCGTGCTTCCCGAAGGCTACCGGGAGCTGATCGAGGCTGTTTTCACTAGCTGGCAACAACGCTTGAGCCAATGCCTGCGTGACGGGCAAGCCCAGGGGGAGGTTGCCAGTACGGTGGATTGTGATGAATTGGCAGCCTTCTTCTGGATCGGCTGGGAAGGTGCCGTGTTGCGTGCGCGACTGGTACGCAGCGACGCACCGCTAACGGTTTTTGCCTGCGGCTTTCTGCGCAGCCTGGCGGGGTGATTTTTTTGCAGGGTTATAGACGATCGGTCTAATCTGGAGGTGGCAGTGTTCAATGCAATCGTGATTGAAAAGGACGACCAAGGTTATCGGGCCGGCATCCAGTCGCTGGATGAGGCGCAGCTGCCGGCCGGTGATGTGCAGGTGCGGGTGCAGTACAGCACCCTGAACTACAAGGATGGCCTTGCCATTACTGGCAAGGGCCCGGTCGTACGCAGTTTCCCCATGGTACCCGGTATCGATCTGGCAGGTACCGTCGAGACCAGTTCACACCCCGATTTTCACCGGGGCGATGCGGTGTTGCTCAACGGTTGGAGCGTTGGCGAAGGTCATTGGGGTGGGTTGGCGCAAAAGGCGCGGCTCAACGGCGACTGGCTGATTCCTTTACCCGAAGGCTTCACTGCAGCCCAAGCCATGGCCATCGGCACCGCCGGTTATACCGCGATGCTGTGTGTGCTGGCCCTGGAACGCCATGGCGTGACGCCGGACAAGGGCGAGGTGTTGGTGACTGGCGCCAATGGCGGGGTCGGCAGTTTTGCCATTGCCTTGCTGTCGCGCCTGGGATATCACGTGGTCGCGTCCACCGGGCGAGCGAGTGAGCATGATTACCTCAAGCGCCTGGGAGCCAGCGAGATCATCGACCGGGCCCGCCTGTCCGAACCGGGCAAACCGTTGGCCAAGGAACGTTGGGCTGGCGCCGTGGATTCGGTGGGGAGTCATACCTTGGCCAACGTCTGCGCGGCCATGCAATACCACGGTGTGGTGGCCGCTTGCGGCTTGGCCCAGGGCATGGAGTTCCCAGCGTCGGTTGCGCCGTTCATTCTGCGTGGCGTGGCCTTGCTGGGTATCGACAGTGTGAAACGGCCCAAAGCCGATCGTATTGAAGCCTGGGCGCGACTGGCCACTGACCTGGATCGGGATTTGCTGGGCGTGATCAGTCACGAGATTGGGTTGAACGATGCAATCGAGGCGGCCGGGCAGTTGATGGCCGGCAGCATTCGTGGGCGGCTGGTGGTGGATGTCAATCGCTGAAGCCAACGCTTGTAGCAGCCGCCGAAGGCTGCGTCCGACGATCAAGGTGTCGGTGAGCCCGGACGCAGCCTGGCGGCAGCTGCTACGAAAAGCCGTAATGCATTACAGCGCTTTGCTGACCTTGATGTCAGTGATTTCTTCGCCGCTGTCGCCATGAATCTTTTTCAGCGCCGCCATGGCTTCCTCCAGTGAGTCCGATTGCATGTGCGCGAAGTCGAAGCGGCGTTCGCCATTGAGCTTGTAACGAATCACATATTTAACGGTAGTGGTCACGTTTTTTCCTGCCAATGCCTGACGTAGCGCCGTTCTCAGCTGAATTTCGAGGACGAGCGACGGATGATTTTGATTTTGTGCGTGAAGGTGGGCTTGCGCGTCCCGGGGGTTGGCCGAGTGCCGGCGGTATCGATGGTGATGTTCCAGAAACCGGTGCTGGGGGCAGTGATCTTGGCCGGAAAGGTATCGAACGCGCCGCCATGATAGGTATGCCGGCCGCCATTTTTGAAACTGCGGAAGTTGGCATCGCTCATCAGGCGAATGTTGCAGCGCTGGGAGCATTCGATGACAACAATGTCATCTTCATTGAGGTGCTCGCGCTGGTGTACGAATTTCATGTGAATCTCCGGAACGCTTTTTCTGGCAAATCAAAACGATAGCACGAGGTGGGGTAGGGTTGCCGCGATTCCTGCGGTCTGATGATAAATCTGCCAGGGCAGGGAGCAAAACTGACTTTGCGCGGTCCAAGCTTTTTTCCACGGAGTACACACATTGATGAAATGGGCTTTGCTGGCGCTGGCAGTGGCGCTCACCGGTTGTGCCTCAGTCAAGGATATTGAAGAAAGTCCGGAAACCATGAGCGTTATTTCCGGCAAGAAACCCGACACCTACGCCAAGTGCGTGGTGGCAAAATTGGCCGACAGTCGTGGCCCATCGCTGATCGAGCCCTACCAGGACGGCCTGCGAGTCATCGTGCCACAAAAGTTTTCCTCGGATCCTGCTGCGTTGGTCGATATCACCGACCGTGGCAGAGGCAGCGCCATCAAGGTGCATGAACGCCTGGCCAACAATCCCCTGCGCCCGGGTGATGTGCGCGAGGCGGCAACCGAGTGTATTTCCGGCTAAGCGTCGCGGCCCGATGACGCTGGCGGGTCAGTTACAGACCACGACCAGGCTGCGGCTGGTGTAGTTACCGACCTCCTTGCCCAGCGTCTTCTCGCTTTCGGCGAGCGCCGGCGTACCGTTGGTGCCGATAATCCGGTAGCCATGGGCAGGGCAGGAAGCTTCGGCTTTTTTGTAGCATTGCTCCCAGGACATGGCGCCACCGGAGCAGTCTATGCTCAAGCCTTCCTTGCCGCTTTTGAGGACGGTTGGTGATGCAGTTGCGCAGCCGGTGAGGGCCAGTACAGCCAGAAGTGACAGCAATCTGCTCATGGGTGCATTTTCATCCATCGGTTCGAAAGGCAGGCGCTGTTACTTTGAAGATACCCGCCGATCCATGCAAGATTAATGGAACTATCGGTGCCACTTATTCTCTATGATGGCGTTTGCAGTAGCAGTGGGCATTGTAAGGTGGCCGCCGCGTGATTAGACTGCGCCGAATTTCGTATGAACAGCCCTTGTTAAGGACACTTATGATCAAGAAATGCTTGTTCCCTGCCGCAGGTTACGGCACCCGCTTCCTCCCTGCGACCAAAGCTATGCCCAAGGAGATGTTGCCGGTGGTGAACAAGCCACTGATCCAGTACGGGGTTGAAGAAGCACTGGACGCTGGCTTGACCGAAATTTCCATTGTTACCGGCCGCGGCAAACGCGCGCTGGAAGACCACTTCGACATCAGCTACGAGCTGGAAAACCAGATCAAGGGTACCGACAAGGAAAAATACCTTGTAGGCATCCGCAAGCTGCTGGACGAGTGCTCGTTCTCGTATACCCGCCAAACAGAAATGAAAGGCCTGGGGCACGCGATCCTGACCGGCCGACCGCTGATTGGCGATGAGCCTTTTGCCGTGGTACTGGCGGACGACTTGTGCGTCAACCTGGAAGGCGACGGTGTGCTGACCCAGATGG